>DATCGA010000318.1:0-10769 GCA_036509215.1 Trebonia sp. | reverse complement strand
CCGCCAGTAGTCAATCGCGTCACGCTACGCCGACTCGTCCGGCGGGACCTGCCGACTGCGCCACCGACAGAACGGTGTCTCCCTGTCGACTACGCCATCGACCCGGAACGGATCCTGTCGGCTACGCCATCGACATCGTCTATTGGTGTCGACGGCGTAGGCGACAGGTTCTCAGCGGGGTGAACGGCGTAGGCGACAGGTTCTCAGCGGGGTGGATGGCGGGCGGCGGGGCCGGATCCGGCTAGAGGCGGTAGTGGTGGACGGCTACGGTGCCTACCTGGCGGAGGGAGGTCAGGGTCATCGGGTTGGCCGCGGTGTTGGGGTAGCGGGCGGGGAGGGCGAAGTGGGGGGCGGACGGGTCGGCCACGAAGAACGGGGCTATCGCCAGCCGGAGCTCGTCGGCCAGGCCGCCCGCGAGGGCGTCGCGCAGGATCCGGGCGCCGCCTTCGATGAGGACAGTCGCCACGGCCCGTTCGAGATAAAGATCTTGGAGCACGGCGGCCAGGGAAAGGCCCGCGCCCGCGTCGATGACGACCGCCTTGCCTTTGAATTTCCGCTCGGCGGCGGCGACGGCGGCCGGCGCGCAGTACACCAGGGCGGTGCCCGGGCCGGTGAAGAGGCGGGCGGCCGGGTCCAGGTCGCCGACGGCGGTCATCGTGACCCGGAGCGGCTGCGGCGGCTTCCCGGCCGCCTCGCGGGCCGCGATCCTGGCCGGGTCGCGGACCAGCAGGCGGGGGTCGTCGGCGCGGACCGTGCCCGCGCCGACCAGGATCGCGTCGGCCGCCGCCCGCAGCGCGTCGAACTCGTCGAGATCCTCCGGGCCGGACAGGATCAAGCGGTCGGGCGACGCGTCGTCGAGGTACCCGTCAATCGAGACGGCGCAGCTCAGCAGCGTGTACGGGCGGTCTGGCACGGACCTTACGCTACCGGGCGGCATGCGGTCGCAACGGGGATGCCGGCGCGCGGGTCGTAATGGTTTACTGTGCATCATGGCAGGACATGCGGTTTCACCCACGGTGTCGGCGTGGGGCAGCGTGCGGGACACGTTCGAGTCGGTCAACCCGGCCACCGGCGAGGTGCTCGCCACCTACGGCATCGACGGCGAGCGCGAGGTCGCGACCGCGGTGCGGAAGGCGCGCGGCGCCGCCGAGTGGTGGGGCGGGCTCTCCTTCGCCGACCGTCGGCTGCGACTGCTGGCCTGGAAGTCGCACCTCACCCGGTACATGGGGCGTCTCGCGCAGCTGGTGCACGACGAGACCGGCAAGCCGCTCGACGACGCCACGCTGGAGATCGTCAACACGATCCTGCACTTGGACTGGGCGGCCAAGCACGCCCGGTCGGTGCTGCGGCCGCGGCGGGTGGCCTCCGGCATCGCGATGATGAACCAGGCCGCGTCGGTCGAGTACCACCCGCTCGGCGTGGTCGGCGTGATCGGGCCGTGGAACTACCCGGTCTTCACCCCGATGGGGTCAATCGGGTACTCCCTCGCGGCCGGCAACGCGGTCGTGTTCAAGCCCAGCGAGCTGACGACCGGTGTCGGGCAGTGGCTGGTGCAGTCGTTCACCGAGGTGCTCCTCGAGGTGTTCGGCGAGACCGAGCCGGTGGTTCAGCTCGTCACCGGGCTCGGCGCGACCGGGGCCGAGCTGGCGAAGTCGGGGGTGAGCAAGCTTGCGTTCACCGGGTCGGCCGCCACCGCGCGGAAGGTGCTGGCGGCGGCGGCGGAGACGCTCACGCCGGTGCTGGCCGAGTGTGGCGGGAAGGACGCGCTGCTGGTCGCGGCCGACGCCGACCTCGACGCGGCGGCCGACGCCGCCACCTGGGGGGCGATGTCTAACGCGGGGCAGACCTGCATCGGCATCGAGCGGGTGTACGTGGTCGACGGCGTGTACCACTCGTTCCTCGAGAAGCTCAACGAGCGGGTGTCGCGGCTGCGGCCGGGCGACGACCCGGCGGCCGAGTACGGGCCGATGACCCTGCCCGGCCAGCTGGACGTGGTGGAACGGCACCTGGCGGACGCGGTCGCGCGGGGCGGCCGCCCAGCCTACGGCGGGCTCGACTCGGTCCGCGCGCCCTTCGTGCACCCGGTCGTGCTGGTGGACGTGCCCGAGGAGAGCCCGGCCCAGCGCGAGGAGACGTTCGGGCCGGTCGTGACCGTCACCCCGGTCGCGTCGCTGGCCGACGCGGTCCGGCTCGCCAACGCCTCGCCCTACGCGCTCGGGTCGGCCGTGTTCACCAAGCGCCGGGGGGCGGGCATGCGGGCCGCGCGGTCGCTGCGGGCCGGGATGACCTCGGTCAACTCGGCCCTCGCGTTCGCCGCGGTGCCCGCCCTGCCGTTCGGCGGCTCGGGCGAGTCCGGCTTCGGGCGCATTCACGGCGCGGACGGGCTGCGCGAGTTCTCCCGGGCCAAGTCGATCACCAGGCAGCGGATGAAGCCGCTGGTGCGCACGACCACGTTCGAGCGGACCGGTCGGGACATGGACCGGATCGTGAAGCTGGTGACCGTCCTGCACGGCCGCCTGTACCAGCCCAAGCGCCGCAAGCGCTAGGGACCGCGAGGACCCTAGGGAACCGGGGCGACGACCGCTGCCGGGTCCTGCGCGACCAGGGGGGCGCGGCCGGCGATCAGGTCGGCCGCGCGCTCGGCGATCGCGATCGTGGGGGCGTTGGTGTTGCCGCGCGGCAGCGTCGGCATCACCGAGGCGTCCACCACCCGCAGTCCCGCCACCCCGCGGACCCGCAGCAGCGGGTCGACCACGCTGTCGTAGCCGCTGGCCGAGCGGGCCACGTCGCCGCCCATCGCGCAGGTGCCGACCGGGTGATAGGTGCTGGCGATGCCGGCCCGGATGTAGTCGCGCATCTCGTGGTCGGTGTGCGCGCCGTCGCCCGGCGCCAGTTCCCGCCCGACGATCTTCGACATCGGCGCGGCCGTCCCGTAGTCGCGCGCCATCCGCACCCCGACCGCGAGCGCGGACAGGTCGCGGACGTCGGACAGGTAGCCCGGGTCGACCAGCGGACGGTGCCTGGGGTCGCGGGAGGCGAGGCCGAGGCGACCCCGGCTGGCCACGTCCACCAGCGTGACCAGCACGGTCATCGCACGGCTGGCCGGGTCGGACAGGCCCTGCTCGCGGAACCCGACCGGCAGCACGTGCCACTGCAGGTCGGGCGCGGTCAGCCTCGGGTCGCTCCTGGCGAATCCCCCCGCCTCGGCGATGTTCGAGGTCAGCGGGCCCTTGTGGGTCAGCCGCCAGCGGGCGAAGCCGGCGTTGCCTGACGACTCCCAGGGGCCCTTGAGCGACGGGGTGGACCAGAGCACCGGGACCGAAGGGTGGTCGATGAGGTTCGCGCCGACCGACGGCAGGTCGGCGATCACGTAGATGCCGTGCTCGCGCAGGTGGTCGGCCGGGCCGATGCCGGACAGCATCAGCAGCTGGGGCGAGCCGATCGCGCCCGCCGCGAGGATAACCTCGGCCTCGGCCCTGGCGGTCTCGTCGCGGCCGTGGCGGCGGTAGCTCACCCCGGCCGCCCGGCCGCTCTCGATCAGCACCCCGGTCACCAGGGCGTCGGTGATCACGGTGAGGTTGCCGGGCCTGGAGGCCAGGTAGGCGTCGGCGGCGCTGCACCGCCGGCCGTCCCGCTGGGTGACCTGGTAGTAGCCGACCCCGTCCTGCTGGGCGCCGTTGAAGTCCTCGTTGGCGACCGCGCCGCGGCGGACGGCCGACTCGATGAAGTGCCGGGTGTGCTCGGACTTGTGCCGCAGGTCCTGGACCGACAGCGGCCCGCCGACGCCGTGATAGGGGCTCTCGCCGCGGCCGTTGTCCTCGGCCCGGCGGAAGTACGGCAGCAGCTCCCGGTACCCCCAGCCGGCGCAGCCGAAGTCGTCGCGCCAGCCGTCGTAGTCGGCCTTGTTGCCGCGGATGTAGATCATCGCGTTCATGGCCGAGGAGCCGCCGAGGACCTTGCCCCGCGGCCAGTAGACCGGGCGGCCGTCCGCGCGCTCCTGCGGCAGCGTCACCAGGTTCCAGTCGTACCTGCTGCGGAAGAGCCGGCTGTAGGCGGCGGGCACCTGGATCTCGTCGACGGCGCCGCCGTCCGGGCCCGCCTCGAGCAGGAGCACCCGGCTGCCGGGGTCCTCGGCCAGCCTGGCCGCGACCACGCAACCCGCGCTGCCGCCGCCCACGATCACGTAATCGAACACAGGGGTACCTTATTACGCCAAAGCGGGACCGGTAGGCGCAAAGCGGGGTCCGGCGGGCCCCCGAGAACCGCCGGACCCCAGACTTCGCATCCGTGACTACGCTGAGTCACTTTTCTGTGATCCCTATTATACGACAGCTCTAATACCCCAGGCCAGAGACTTAATCACATTTACATGATGATTACTTAGAGTGATTACCCTACGGTGTCCGTATGGCCGACGATAGCCGGGACAACCCGGTCGTACTCTCCACGATCTACACCCGCACCGGCGACGACGGCACCACCGGGCTGTCGGACTTCAGCCGGGTGCCCAAGACCGACAGCCGCCTCGCCGCCTACGCCGACGCCGACGAGGCCAACTGCGCCGTCGGCGCCGCCATCACCCTCGGCGGGCTGCCCGAGGGCATCGTCGCGCTGCTGCGCCGGGTCCAGAACGAGCTCTTCGACTGCGGCGCCGACCTGGCCACGCCGCTGCCGGCCGCGCCGCCCGAGTACCCGCAGCTCCGCATCGACGAGAGCTACGTCAGCGCGCTCGAGGCCGCCTGCGACGCCTACAACGACGGCCTGCCGACGCTGCGGACCTTCATCCTGCCCGGCGGGACCCCCGGGGCCGCGTTGCTGCACACCGCCCGGGCGGTGACCCGACGGGCCGAGCGGACCGCCTGGGCGGCCGTCGCCGAGCACGGCGACACGATCAGCCGCTGGCCCGCCAAGTACCTCAACCGGCTGTCGGACCTGCTGTTCATCCTCGCCCGGGCGGCCAACGCGGGCACCGGGGACCTGCTCTGGCGGCCGGGCGGCGACCGCTAGCGCGGGGCGCCGGCCGCTCAGCCGAAGCCGGCCAGGTGCGAGCCCGGCGGGGAGGCCTCCAGCCAGGCCAGGAAGCCGGTCAGGGCCGCGTCGGACATGGCCAGCTGCCAGTGGCCGTCGTCCGCCGGGCCGGGCGCGTCGACGGCCGGCTTGGCCGCCACCTCGACCACGATCCGGTCGACGCCGAGCGCCGCCACCTCGGCCTCGTCGGCCGGGCGGCGGGAGACCACCGCCAGCGCGCGGCGCTGGAAGACCTGCTCCGGGCGGAGCAGCACCCCCAGCGCGCCGTACCAGTACAGCTCGTCACGCTGATAGGAGAGCACGCCCAGCCGCCAGCCGCCGTGCCCGAGGCCGTGCCAGGGCAGCCCGACATGGTCGGGGTCGCCATTCACGTTGAGCCGCCGCAGCGCGCACTCGACCGTCCCGCCGCTCCGCTCGAGCAGGAAGCGGCGGGTGGCGAGGACGACGGCGGCGACGACCAGGACCACCAGGAACGCGGCGAACAGCCAGACCGCGTCCGTCAGCGCTCCCCCCACCGCCGCTCCGTCCGCGCCCGTCGCCGCTAGCTCCGGTGTCAGGCCGAGTCGCCGGCCGCCCGCAGCCGGGCGCGGGCGTACCTGACCTCAGCCGACTCCTCGGCCTCGGCGGACGAGCCGGCCGCCTCGGTGGCCGCGTCCAGGTCGGCCTGGGCCGTCCCGGTGTCCACCTCGCCGGACAGCTCGCCCGACGAGGCCAGGATCGACACCCGGTTGTTGGTCACCGACAGGAACCCGTCCCGCACTGCGGCCCGCACCACGTCACCGGGGTTCTCGTCCCCTGGCACCTCGCGGATGCGGACCACGCTGCCCGGCGACAGGATGCCGAACACCGGGGAGTGCCCGGTCTGGACCCCGATGTCGCCGTCGATGGTCTTCGCGATCACCAGGCCGGCCTCGCCGGACCAGAGCGACCGGTCCGGCGAGAGCACCTCTACGTGCAGCGTCACGACCGCTCCAGCTCCTTGGCCTTGCGCTCCACGTCCTCGATGCCGCCGACCATGTAGAACGCCTGCTCGGGGTAGGAGTCGTACTTGCCCTCGGCGATCGCCTTGAAGGAGGAGATGGTCTCCTCGAGCGGCACGAACTCGCCCGGCTGGCCGGTGAACTGCTCGGCCACGTACATCGGGTGCGAGAGGAAGCGCTCGATCCGCCGCGCGCGCTGCACTGTGATCTGGTCTTCCGGCGAGAGCTCGTCGATGCCGAGGATCGCGATGATGTCCTGCAGCTCCTTGTAGCGCTGGAGGATCGACTGGACCGTGCGGGCGACGTCGTAGTGGTTCTGGCCGATGTACTTCGGGTCCAGGATCCGGGACGTCGAGTCGAGCGGGTCCACCGCCGGGTAGATGCCCTTCTCGGTGATCGCCCGGGACAGCACCGTGGTGGCGTCCAGGTGCGCGAACACCGTGTGCGGGGCCGGGTCGGTGATGTCGTCCGCGGGCACGTAGATCGCCTGCATGGAGGTGATCGAGTGGCCGCGGGTCGAGGTGATCCGCTCCTGCAGCTGGCCCATCTCGTCGGCCAGGGTCGGCTGGTAGCCCACCGCCGACGGCATCCGGCCGAGCAGGGTGGAGACCTCCGAGCCAGCCTGGGTGAACCGGAAGATGTTGTCGATGAACAGCAGCACGTCCTGCTTCTGCACGTCGCGGAAGTACTCCGCCATCGTCAGGGCGGACAGCGCGACCCGCAGCCGGGTGCCCGGCGGCTCGTCCATCTGGCCAAAGACGAGCGCGGTGTCCTGAATAACCTCGGACTCGGTCATCTCGAGGAAGAGGTCGTTGCCCTCACGGGTCCGCTCGCCGACGCCGGCGAAGACGGAGACGCCGCCGAAGTTCTTCGCGACCCGGCGGATCATCTCCTGGATGAGCACCGTCTTGCCCACGCCGGCCCCGCCGAACAGGCCGATCTTGCCGCCGCGGACGTACGGGGTCATCAGGTCGATGACCTTGATGCCGGTGACGAACATCTCGGTCTTCGACTCGAGCTGGTCGAGCGGCGGCGCGGGCCGGTGGATCGGCCAGCGCTCGGTGATGTTGAGGCTCGCCTTGGGCACGTCGAGCGGGTCGCCGAGCACGTTGAACACGTGGCCCTTGGTCACGTCGCCCACCGGCACCGAGATCGGCCCGCCGGTGTTGGTCACCTCGGCCCCGCGGACCAGGCCGTCGGTCGCCTCGAGCGAGATCGCCCGGACGAGGTTGTCGCCCAGGTGCTGCTCGACCTCGAGGGTCAGCGTGCGGGTGTTGCCGCCGTACGTGATGTCGACGTGCAGCGCGAAGTAGATCTCCGGCATCGCCTCAGCCGGGAACTCCACGTCGACGACCGGGCCGATGACCCGGGCGACGCGGCCGGTGGCCGTGCCGGTCGTTTCTGCGTTTTCTACGGTCGCGGTCATGGTCTGTTACTCACTCCCTGCGTTCGCTTCAGCGAGCGCGTTTGACCCGCCGACGATTTCGCTGATTTCCTGGGTGATCTCGGCCTGCCTGGCGTTGTTCGCCTCGCGGGTCAGCCGGTCAATCAGGTCGTTTGCGTTGTCTGTGGCGGCCTTCATGGCGCGCCGCCGGGCCGCGAGCTCGGAAGCCGCTGCCTCGAGCATCGCATAGTAGATGCGGCTGGCGATGTACTGGGGCAGCAGCGCGTCGAGGACGACGTCGGTCGACGGCTCGAACTCGTACGACGGCAGCGCGCCGCCGGGCCGCACGCCCTCCCGTTCCTCGATCTGCATCGGCAGCAGCCGCACGACCGCGGGCTTCTGGGTCAGCATCGAGACGAACTCGGTCGAGACCAGGTAGATCTCGTCGACGCCGCCGTCCTTGGCGTCCTTCTCGAACGCGTCGAGCAGCGCCGTCGCCACCTCCTCCGCCTTCGCGTAGGTCGGCTGGGCGGAGAACCCGCTCCACTCGGCCTCGATCGGAAGGTCGCGGAAGCGGTGCCAGCCGATCCCCTTGCGGCCCGCCACGTAGTTGACCGTGACGGCGCCCGCGTCGTGATTGCGCTGCCGGAGGCGGGCGCCCTCGCGGAGCACGTTGGCGTTGTAGGCGCCGGCGAACCCGCCGTCGCTGGTGATGAACAGCGCCGCCGACCGCTTGACCGACTCGGGCTCGTTGATCATCGGGTGGCTGATCGTGGTCGAGCGGCTCACGACGGCCTCGACCGCCGTCGTGAGCTCGCGTGCGTACGGCCCGGCCGCCCGCGTGCGCTGCTGCGCCTTGACGATCCGCGACGACGCGATCAGCTCCTGGGCGCGGGTGATCTTGGCGATCGACTTGACCGCCCTGATCCGCGCCCGGACCGCGCGAAGCTGTGCTGCCATGGCGCCTACTCGCCGCCCGTCAAGTTATCCGGGGCTCCCGCGTCAGCCGCGTGGGGCGGGTCGGCCGGCTCGCTGTACTTCGCGACCGACTCCTGTTCGACCTCGCCCGCGCCGAGCGGCGCGGCCACTCCGTCGTCGTCGGAGAGCAGCAGCTTCCCGCCGGTCACCTCGAAGGTGCGGCGGAACCGGTCCATCGCGTCCTTGAGCGTGGTGACCGCGTCGTCGGGGAGGTTCTTGGTCTCCCTGATCGACGTCAGCAGGCCCTCGTTGTTCCGGTGCAGGTACTCGAGGAACTCGGTCTCGAACCGGCGGACGTCCTCGACCGGCACGTCGTCGAGCTCGCCGGTGGTGCCCGCCCAGATCGAGACGACCTCCTCCTCCATCGGGAACGGGGAGAACTGCGGCTGCTTGAGCAGCTCGACGAGGTGGGCGCCGCGGTCGAGCTGCGCCCGCGAGGCCGCGTCGAGGTCGGACGCGAACGCCGCGAACGCCTCGAGGTCGCGGTACTGCGAGAGCGACAGCTTGAGCTGGCCGGCGACCCTCTTCATGGCCTTGACCTGCGCCGCGCCGCCGACTCGGGAGACCGACAGGCCGACGTTGATGGCCGGGCGGACACCGGAGTTGAACAGGTCGGTCTCGAGGAAGATCTGCCCGTCGGTGATCGAGATTACGTTGGTCGGGATGTAGGCCGAGATGTCGTTGCCCTTGGTCTCGATGATCGGCAGGCCGGTCATCGATCCGGCGCCGAGCTCGTCGCTCAGCTTGGCGCAGCGCTCGAGGAGGCGCGAGTGCAGGTAGAAGACGTCACCCGGGTAGGCCTCGCGGCCCGGCGGGCGGCGCAGCAGCAGCGACACGGTCCGGTACGCCTCGGCCTGCTTGGACAGGTCGTCGAAGACGATCAGGACGTGCTTGCCGCCGTACATCCAGTGCTGGCCGATCGCGCTGCCGGTGTAGGCCGAGATGTACTTGTAGCCGGCCGGGTCGGAGGCGGGCGCGGCCACGATCGTGGTGTACTCCATCGCCCCGGCCTCTTCGAGCGACTGCTTGACTCCCGCGATCGTCGAGCCCTTCTGGCCGATCGCGACGTAGACGCAGCGCACCTGCTTGGTCGGGTCGCCGGAGGCCCAGTTGGACTTCTGGTTGATGATCGTGTCGATCGCGATCGCGGTCTTGCCGGTCTGCCGGTCGCCGATGATCAGCTGCCGCTGGCCCCGGCCGATCGCGGTCATCGCGTCGATGGCCTTGATGCCGGTCTGCATCGGCTCCTTGACCGGCTGCCGCTGCACGACCGACGGCGCCTGGATCTCGAGCTGGCGCAGGGTGGTGTTCTCGATCGGGCCGAGACCGTCGAGCGGCTCGCCGAGCGCGCCCACCATGCGGCCGAGGAACGAGTCGCCGACCGGCACCGAGAGCACCTCGCCGGTCCGCTTGACCTTCTGGCCCTCTTCGATCTCGGCGAACTCGCCCAGGATGACGACGCCGATCTCGCGCACGTCAAGGTTGAGCGCGAGGCCTCGGACCCCGTTCTCGAACTCGAGCAGCTCGTTGGCCATGGCCGAGGGGAGACCCTCGACCCGGGCAATGCCGTCGCCGCACTCGACGACCGTGCCGACCTCTTCGCGCTCGGCGCCAGCGGGTTCGTACTCATTGACGAACCGCGCAAGCGCGTCACGGATCTCATCCGGTCGGATTGTCAGCTCCGCCATCTTCCTCTTCCCGTTCGTGTAAATCCCTGAGCCGGCCGGTCGCCGGCCGAATCAGCTCGCAAGTTTGCGTCGGACCTCGGCCAGGCGGCTTGCCGCGGTCCCGTCCACTAGCTCATCCCCGATCTGGACGGACATGCCACCTACGACCGCCGGATCGTGCACCACATTCAGGTGAATTCCCTGACCGTAAGCGCGCCTGAGGGTGTCGGCCAGCCGCTCCCGCTGAGCCGCCGTCAACTCGGTGGCGACCCGCACGACCGCGATCAGCTGCTCGCGCCGCCGCGCCGCGATCGACGCGCACAGGTCGAGCACCGCCTGCGGCGAGCGACCGCGGGGGTGGGTTAGCACCTGGGTGATCAGGCTCAGCGACACCGCGCTGACCTTATCCGACAGCAGGCCCGAGAGCAGGCTCGCCTTCGCGTCGAAGCTGGTCGTCCCGATCAGGGCGGACCGCAGTCCCGGCTGGGCCGAGACCAGGCGGGCGAACCTGAACAGGTCGTCCTCGAGGTCGTCGAGCGTGTTGTCGTTCTGGGCGACGATCGTGAGCGCCTCGACCGCGAGCTGCTCGAGCCCGTCGCTCAGCTCGCCCGGGGTCGCCCAGCTGGCCGCCACCGCCTCGGTCACCAGACGCTCGGTCGGGGCCGAGATCTTGCCGTGCAGCAGCCGACCGGCCACCGCCCTCTTCTCGTCCGACGGCTTGGTCGGGTCGGC
>DATCGA010000317.1:0-7474 GCA_036509215.1 Trebonia sp. | reverse complement strand
GCATGGTGCCCATGACCTGGCGGCAGCGGGCCGGGACGCCGGCCGCGAGCAGCAGCCGGTAGAAGTTGACGCCCTCGTCGCGCAGCGGGTCGCATTCGTTGACGCTGATGACGGTGGGCGGGAAGCCCTCGACGTCGGCCGTCGTCGCGAACGAGGGCCAGGCCAGCGGGTTGCGGTCGGTGAAGGCGTCGATGCCGTAGCCGACCGGCCCCGGTTGGTGTGCACGTCCATGAAGATGCCGTTGTTCTCGGTCGAGGACGGGCAGTCCGCCGTCGGCCACTCCCCCTTGATGAACGGGGCCATCGCGTACAGGCCGCTGATCAGGCCGAGTTCGCCGTCCCGCTTGAGCTTCAGCCCGGTCGCGGGGGTCAGGTTCCCGCCGTCGCTCTCGCCCGCCACGATCACCTGGCCGGCGTCGATCGCGAGCCGGGCGGCGTTGGCGATGACCCACTTCAGGCCGGACACGCAGTCGTTCAGACCGGCCGGGAACGGCGCCACCTCCGGTACCGAGGACGGGACGACGGCGTTGCGGAAGTCGACCATGACGACGGCGACGCCGTTGGCGGCGATCAGCTTGCCCCAGCCCTGGAACATCGCGTCGAAGCAGGACAGGTACCCCATCCCGCCGCCGTGGATGTAGTAGACGCAGGGCAGCGCCTCGTCATTGTCCGGGCGGATCACCTGGAGGTTGATGGTGTTGCCGTCCGGCTGCGAGATGACCTTCTCGGTGTGGGTGCGCAGGCCGGCCGGGGGCGCCGCCTGCTCGGGGTCGAACTGCTCAAGCAGCTGGTTGAACGCCGCCGCGCCTGCGCGGGCTTCCTCGGAGTTAGCCTCGGCGAGCAGGGTTTCCCGGCTGTCGACGTCGCCATCGGGCTCGGCCGGGCCAAGGTAGGCCAGGAACGCCTTGACCCTCGGGTCGAGGCGGATGTCGCCTGCAACGTCGTATGCCATGACCGGTGTCCTCCTCGGGTGCGCCCGGATTGCCTCATGCGACAGTAGCGTCAGGCGGCGGGCGGAATGTCGTACCCGGTTGCTACGTTGGCGGCGTGAACCGGACGGATCGGCTGTACGCCATCGTCGAGGAGCTGCGGGCGGTCGCTCCGCGGCCGCGGAGCGCGCGCTGGCTGGCGGAGCGGTTCGAGGTCAGCGCGCGGACGGTCGAGCGCGACATCAGCGCGCTGCAGCAGTCGGGGGTGCCGATCTGGGCCGAGCCCGGCCGGACCGGCGGCTACTGCCTGGACAAGGCGCGCACGCTGCCGCCGGTCAACCTGACGCCGGGCGAGGCGGTCGCGCTGGCGATCGCGCTGCGGCAGCTGGACGGCACCCCGTTCCGGTCCGACGCCGGAACGGCGCTGCGCAAGCTGGTGACGGCGATGCAGGCCGGGGACGCGGCCGCCGCCCAGGAGCTGGCCGAGCGCGTCCACCTGCTCGGCAAGCCCGGCACGGCGCCGCCGCCGGCCCCGATGCCGCGACTGGTCGCCGACGCGCTGCAGCCCCGGCGGGTGCTGCGGATCGGCTACGCAGACCGCGCCGGGGTCGTCACCGAGCGGGAGATCGAGCCGCTCGGCTACGTCGGCTCGCCCGCCGCCCACTGGTACCTGATGGCCTGGTGCCGGCTGCGCGACGGGCTGCGCGCCTTTCGCACCGACCGGATTACCGCGATCACGGTCACGGCCGAGGCGGCACCGCCGCGCCAGCTTCGCCGCGAGGACCTCGACATCCCGTCTGAGCGGCTCCACCAGCTCTCGCTGACCTGACGGTGCGCGCCGGGCCCGCCGACCAGGCCGGCCGCGGGGCTGGCCTGGTCGGGCGGTAATGGCGGAGGCCAGGGTCCGTTCGGGGTGGCCTGGTCGGGGTGGCCTGGTCGGGGTGGCGGGGAGACCACGGTCCGTTCGGGACCACGGTCTTGATTGTGCTAGGCGACCGGCGGCGGGGAGAAGATCTCGAAGTGGTTGCCGGCCGGGTCGAGCAGGTGGGCGAAGGTCAGCCCGTCCGGGTTGGCCTTGGGGGCGCGCTGCACCTTGCCGCCCGCCTCCTCGGCCTTGCGGCAGGTCGCCGCGACGTCCTCCACGATCACGCTGAAGACGGCGTAGCTGGCCAGCTGCCCGTCGGTGGCGAAGAGCCCGCCGTGCAGCCCGTCCGGGTCGCCGGTGGTGAACGTCTGGTAGGTGGGGTTGCCGTCGTTGGCGACCGTCCAACCGAGCACGTCGCCGTAGAACCGCTCCGCCGCCGCCGGGTCGTCGGTGCCGACCTCGAACCAGGCCACCGTGTTGAATGCAGGCATGTCCGTCCCTCTCGTTGGGTTGTGCCGGTCATCTCCCGGCACAACCCACTCTGGACGGCGGCGGCGACAGCCCCCTGTCGGTGTTTCCTGCTAAAGGAAGGACTGGTAGACGAGCTGGCGCAGCTGCGGGCGGAGCGGGAGGGCGTTGGACGGGATCAGCTGGGTGAAGAAGGAGACCGTGAGCCCCTCGGACTGGTCGATCCAGAAGGCGGTCGATGCGGCGCCGCCCCAGGACAGCTCGCCCGCCGAGCAGTCGACCTTGACCGCGGCCGGGTCGGTGACGACCGCGAAGCCGAGGCCGAAGCCGGAGCCGTGCATCGGCGACTCGGCGTACAGGGCGCGGCCGAAGGTCGCGATGTCCTGACCGCCTGGCAGGTGGTTGCGGCCCATGTAGCGGACCGTGCGCGGGCTGAGCAGGCGCACCCCGTCGAGCTCGCCGGCCGGCGAGTCGGGCCGGTCGAGCAGCAGCTGCAGGAACCGGTGGTAGTCGGCCGCGGTGGAGACCAGGCCGCCGCCGCCGCTGAGCATCCGCGGCTTGATCCTGGCGTTGTCCCACGGGGGGCCCATCTTCACCATCGCGCGGCCGGGGCCGAGGCCGTACAGCGCGGCCAGCCGCGACGCCCGGTCGTCCTCGACCCAGAAGGTGGTGTCGGTCATGCCGAGCGGGCCGAGGATCCGCTCGGCGAAGAACTCGTCAAGCGACTGCCCGGAGGCGACCTCGACCACCCGGCCGAGGACGTCGGTCGAGACGCCGTAGTTCCACTCCGCGCCCGGCTGGAACAGCAGCGGCAGCGACGCCCAGCCGTCGCACGCGGCCGCTAGGTCCATCCCGCGGGGCGCGCCCGGGTCGAAGCCGGCCGCGCGGTAGATCGCGTCGACCGTGTGCACCCGGTGGAACCCGTAGGTCAGCCCCGAGGTGTGGGTGAGCAGGTGCCACACCCGCATCGGCTCGGTGGCCGGGACCGTGAGCGGGTTCTGGTCCGAGCCGCCGGCGTACACGCGCAGGTCGGCGAAGGACGGGATGAACTTGCTGACCGGGTCGGTCAGCTGCAGCGCGCCCTGCTCGTAGAGCATCATCGCGGCGACCGACGTGATCGGCTTGGTCATCGAGAAGATGCGCCAGAGGGTGTCAGATTCGACCGGGAGACCTTCCTCGCGGTCGCGGGCGCCGTAGCCGGACACGTGCGCGAGCTTGCCGTGCCTGCTCACCGTGACCAGGTAGCCGGCCAGCCGGCCGTCGTCCACGTAGCGTTCGAAGGTGCCGTCGATCCGGCCCAGCCGCTCCGCGTCCAGTCCTACCTCGGCCGGGTCGACCTCCGCCTTGAGTTCGGTCACTGACGCCGCCTTTCATCCATGATCTTTGTTCTATTTTGTACCGGATGGAGTCGCCCCGGTCCGTTCGAGATGAAGATCTGGATTTTCCCGAACGGACCGAGGCGACTGCGGTTGGGCCGAGCTGACTCAGGCGCCGGGAGCGGCGTCCTGGGGGTCAAGCGACTCCAGCGACTCGACGATCTCCTCGGTCTTGGTCTCGCCCGCCGCGTGGCTCCACTTGCGCAGCTCGACCTGGGGAATGAGCCAGGTGGCGAGGAAGGCGAGCGCCGCGATCGGCACCGCGACCAGGAAGACGGTCTGGATCGTCTGGGCGTAGCCGTCGACGAAGCCGTGCCGGACCGCCGCGGGCAGCAGGTCGAGCATCGCCGGGGTGACGTCGGCGCTGCTGAAGCCCTTCGGCAGCGAGATCCCGTGCAGGTGGCTGGCCAGGTTGCCGACCAGGAGGTTGGAGAAGATCGCGCCGAAGATCGCGGTGCCGAACGCGCCGCCGATGGACCGGAAGAACGTGGCCCCGGCGGTCGCGACGCCGATCTCGCTGTGCGGCACGCCGTTCTGCACGATGATCACCAGCACCTGCATCACGCTGCCGAGGCCGAGGCCGAGGACCAGCATGTAGAGCGCGTCCAGGTAGGTCGGCGTGCTCACGCCCATCAGGTGCAGCAGGAACAGGCCGAGGGTCATCAGCGCGGTGCCGGCGATCGGGAAGACCCGGTAGCGGCCGGTCCTGGAGATGACCTGCCCGGAGCTGATCGACATCACCAGCAGGCCGAGCATCAGCGGGAGCAGGTACAGCCCGGAGATGGTGGGCGAGATGCCGCGGGCGACCTGGAAGAAGGCCGGCAGGTAGGCGATCGCGCCGAACATCGCGAAGCCGACGATGAAGCCGACGATGCTGGTCGAGGAGAAGACCCGGGTCTTGAACAGGTGCAGCGGCAGCACCGGCTCGGGCGCCAGGCGCTCGACGAAGACGAACGCGATGATCAGCAGCACCCCGGCCGCGCCGAGGATGTAGATCGGGAGCGACGCCCACGGGTAGGTGGTGCCGCCCAGGCTGGTCAGCAGGATCAGCGCGGTCGCGGCGAGCGAGAGCACGATCGTGCCCAGGTAGTCGATCTGGTGGTGGATCCGGCTGAGCTTGCCGGGGACCTGGCTGGCCACCACGAACAGCGCGATCGCGCCGATCGGGATGTTGATGTAGAAGATCCAGCGCCAGGACAGCTCCTCCACGAAGACGCCGCCAAGCAGCGGGCCGATCACGCTGGCGACCCCGAAGACGCCGCCGAAGAGGCCGGAGTACTTGCCGCGGTCGCGGGGCGAGACGATGTCGCCGACGATCGCCTGCGCGCCGACCATCAGGCCGCCGGAGCCGAGGCCCTGGACCGCGCGGAACGCGATCAGCTCGAACATCGAGCTGCTGAGGCCGGACAGGACCGAGCCGACCAGGAAGATGACGATCGAGGCCTGGAAGAAGACCTTCCGGCCGTACTGGTCGCCGAGCTTGCCCCAGAGCGGGGTGGAGACCGTGGCGGCGAGCAGGTAGGCGGTGATGAGCCAGGCGATGTGCGAGCCGCCCTTGAGGTCGCCCACGATCGTCGGCAGCGCGGTCGACACGATCGTCTGGTCCAGCGCGGCCAGGAACATGCCGCACATGAGCGCGCCGATGATCAGCAGGACGCGGCGGTGGTCGAGGTCGGGCAGCGCGCCGTTGCCGTCGCCTGCCTTGCCTCCGCCGCCGTTCGCCACCGCTGAGGTGTCTGATGCCGAGGCCATCAGGGGTTTTCCTTTCGTTCCGCCACGTGGTTGGGTGTGGCGTTGTCTGTGTTGCCCGTGTTGTCTGTGACGTGGCGCAGGTCGCAGGTTTCCGGGAGGCCGGCCGCGAGCGCTGCGAAGGCCTGGTCGACGAGGTGCTCGAGCGGCACCGTGCCGCCGCAGGAGGCCCAGAACGACATGCTCGACCGGAACACGCCGGTCGCGATCGAGGCGAGCAGGCCGGGGTAGGGGTCGCGCTCGAGGGTGGTGCCGAGCCGCTGCGCGATCGCCTCGGCCAGGGACCTTTCGATCGCGGCCATCTGGGCGCCGTGGGCGGCGTGCAGGTGCGGGTCGGTGCGGGACGCCCGCATCCGGGCGAGCCATTCGAGCGGTTCGCCGCCTAGTTCTGCGAATTCGTTGACGACCGTTTTGGCCTGGTTTGTCATTATCGTGCGGAGCACGTTCACGACCGGCTCGCCCGGCGACTGGTGCACGATGGCATCGCGGGTCGCCTCCGCCAGCTCCGGGTCGGCCCCGAACAGCGCGGCTTCCTTGGTCGGGAAGTAGTTGAAGAAGGTGCGCGGGGAGACGTTGGCCGCCTCCGCGATCTCTTCCACGGTGACGTTGGAGTAGCCGCGGTCGGCGATCAGGCGGAGCGCGACCCGGCGGAGCTCGCGGCGGGTCGCCAGCTTCTTGCGCTCGCGGAGGGAGGCGGGCGGCGGCGCGCAGGCCTCGGGGGCCTCGGGGGCGTGGCGCGCTTGGGGGGCTGGGGTTGCCTGGCCCGTCTCGCTGGCTACGGTCATCATGCGCTCACTAAATATTTGCGGCGTCTACAAGTTTGCGTGCAGTTAAATCTTACAGTGTGCGCAACATGGGGGCGGCTGGGGTTATTCCCGGCCCGGCCCTACGATGTTTGACGTGCCTGTGTCTTGTGTGTCGCCCGCTCAGGCGGCGGCGATCGCGCTCCGGCACTACGGCGTGGTCGCGGCCGCCGAGCGGCTGGCGTCGGAGTTCGACGACACGTTCCGGCTGGTGGGGGACGATGGGGCGGGGTGGCTGCTGAAGATCGGCGCGGAGCCGGTCGGGGCGGAGCCTGCTGCGGGTGCGGCGCTGGCGGGCGGGGTGGGATTTCAGACGGCGCTGCTGCTGCACCTGGCGGCGGTGGCGCCGGAGGTGCCGGTGCAGCGGGTGATCTCGACGCTGGACGGGCGGCCGGAGGTCACGGTCGCGCTCGACGGGCCGGCCGGGGCCAGGCGGCTGGTGCGGATGACGTCGTGGCTGGACGGGCGGATGCTAGGGGCGGGGGCGTCGAGCCCGGGGCTGCGCCGCGACGTCGGCGGCACGCTGGCCCGGCTCAACGTCGCCCTGCGCGGGTTCACGCACCCGGGCGCGGGGCGGACGCACCGGTGGGACCTGCAGAGGTTCGGGGCGCTGCGGCCGCTGCTGTCGGAGCTTCCTGACGGCGGGCGGGACGGGCTGGCGGAGTGCCTGGACCGGTTCGACGCCGTGGTCGCGCCCCTGCTCACGGGCCTGGCGACCCAGGTCATCCACACTGATTTCCACGGGGAGAACCTGCTCACGGACGGGGCGCGGGTGACCGGCATCCTCGACTTCGGCGACGCCCTGGCCGGGCCGGTGGCGATGGACGTCGGCGTGGCCGCCTGCTACCAGCTCGGCGTCGGCGGTCCGGGCGAGGACCTGCTGGCGCCCGCGCTCGACCTGGTGGCCGGCTACCACGCGGTGGACCCGCTGCCGGGTCTTGAGGTGAGGCTGGCGGCGGAGTTCATGGTGACCCGGGTGGCGGCGCGGATCATCCTGAGCCAGGCGCACGCCGCCCGCGATCCGGGCAACGCCCGCTACCTGCTGCGCCGGACGCCGGCCGCCATCGCGCACTTCGCGGCGCTGCGGGCGATCGGGTTGGATTCGATTCGCGGTCGCCTGGAGGCGGCCTGCGAGCTGGAGGTGGCATCGTGACGGAGTCTGCGCCGGTTCCGGTGATGGTCAACGGGTTCGACGGCTCGGGCCTGGCCGGGCTGCCGGCCTCGACGCGAAAGCTCATCGCCCGCCGGGAGGCTGCCCTCGGCGGCGCTTACCGGCTGTTCTACG
>DATCGA010000316.1:0-10102 GCA_036509215.1 Trebonia sp. | reverse complement strand
CGCTGGCGGGCCTGCGCGAGGCGTTCGGGCCATCGGTCGCGATTGAGAACGACGTCGACGCGGCGGCGCTGGCCGAGCGGACCCACGGCCAAGGGCGCGATCGCGAGAGCTTCGCCTTCGTGCATGTCGGCACCGGCATCGGCATGGGGCTGGTGCTCGGCGGCCGGCTGCATCGCGGCGTGCACGGGGTCGCGGGCGAGATCGCGTTCATGCCGCTGTCCGACGAGGAGTCCAGCGAGGCGAGGCGCCGGGGGCCGCTCGAGGCCGCCGCGGCCGCGTCCGGCATCGTCCGCGCCGCCCGCACGGCCGGGATGCGGGGGGCGGTGTCGGCCCGCAGCGTGTTCGCCGCCGCCGGGCGCGGCGACGAGCGCGCGGTCGCGGTCGTCGCGCAGGAGGCCAAGCTGGTCGCCCGGGCCGTCTGCTGCGTGATCACCGTGGTCGACCCGGAGCTGATCGTGCTCGGCGGCGGGATCGGCCAGGCGCCTGGCTTCGCCGCGAAGGTCAGCGAGGCGCTGGGGGCGATGACCCCGGTGCTGCCGGAGGTGAAGGTCAGCGCGCTCGGCACCGACGTGGTGGTCGACGGCTGCCTGGCCGAGGGGGCGTCGCTGGCCTGGAACCAGCTCACCTCCGGTCCCCTCGGCCACGCGGCGATGTGACAGGCGGCGATGTGACAGGCGGCGATGCGACAAGACGGGCCTAGTGCGTCGCGGTGACCTTGGACAGCCCGGCCGGGGCGTCGGGGTTCAGGCCGCGGCGCAGCGAGGACGCCAGGGCGAACTGCTGACCGCGGACGGTGGCGAGGATCGGCGCGGTGATCTCGCTGACCCCGGCGGGCAGCGGCAGCTCCGCGTCCGGGCCTGATCCGCAGACGGCGAACGGAACGCCCTCGGCCGCCAGGCGGGCGGTCAGCGCCGCCTCGTCGGCCGCGAACCGCTGGCCGGCGGAGACGAGCAGCACCGGGAGCCGGGAGTCGAGCGCGGCGATCGGCCCGTGCAGCAGATCGGCCGAGGACAGCCCTTCGGCGTGCACCTGCGCGGTTTCCTTGATCTTGAGCGCGGTCTCGAGCGCGGCCGCGTAGGCGAGCCCGCGGCCGGTGACGACGAGCCGCCGCGCGTCCGCCCACCGTCCGGCCAGGGTCTGCGCCGAGCGTGATGCGCCCGACGGACCGGCATCGGCCAGCAGCGACGCCACCGCGTCCGGCAGCGCGGCCAGGTCGGCCGCGGCCACCAGTTCGGAGTCGTACGCTCCGGCGACGGCGGCCACCGCCAGCATCTGGGCGGTGACGGTCTTGGTGGCCGGCACGGCGAGTTCTGGCCCCGCTTCGGTCAGCAGGCTCAGGTTGCACACCTGGGTCAGCGGGCTGCCGGGCTCGTTGGCGATGCCGATGACCACCGCGCCGGCCCGTCGCATGGACGCGGCCGTCTCCACCACCTCGGGCGTCGCCCCCGACTGGCTCAGCGCCACCACGAGGTAGCCGGCGTAGTCCACGTCAGCCTGGTACCGGGTGTGCACGCTGGGCGCGGCGAGCCCGGCCGGGCGGCGGGAGGCCATCTCGATCAGGTAGCGGCCGTAGACGGCCACGTTGTCCGACGACCCTCGGGCAAGCAGGACCGTCCCCGCGTGCACGCCGGGCAGCATCGCCCGCACCCGCTCGCGATCGGCGGCGTGGCGGGCGATGAGGCGGCCGAGCACCTCGGGCTGCTCGGCTAGTTCGGCTGCCATCAGCGTGCCGGGGGAACGGGTCTCATTGGTCACTGACGGTGCCTCCTTGGTGAACAGTCCGCGCCGGCCGCATGGGCCTACCGCGCAGGCTGCGACTTTACGTCCACCACGGGCGGTTTACTACACTTGTGCGGTGACTGCTGCCAGTGAGATCGCGATTGACGACCCTCGCAAGCCCGATGTGCGAGCGCTGCTTGAGCGGCATCTGACGTTCTGCGTGTCGGAAACGCCGCCGGAGCACAGTTTCGCGCTCGACGTCGATGCGCTGGCGCAGCCGGGCATCGCGTTCTTCAGCTACCGCGACACCGACGGGGCAGTCCTCGGCATGGGGGCGATCAAGGAACTCGACCCTTCGCAGGCGGAGATCAAGTCGATGCACACCGCCGCTGAGGCACGGGGGCGCGGCGTGGGGCGGGCGATGCTCGACCACCTGCTTTCCGTGGCACGGTCGCGGGGATACCGGCGGGTGTCGCTCGAGACCGGAACCACACCGGGCTTCACGGCGGCGCGGGCGATGTACGTCAGTCGCGGCTTCGTGCCCGCCGAGCCGTTCGCCCACTACTTCCGCACCGGGGACAACACGTTTTACACGCTCGCCCTCATGCAGGAAAAATAAATCAAACCCATCCCACACCTGGCCGGCGCGCTGCTCGTCAGCGTTCGGCATGGGCTCGCGGGCCGGAAAACCGGTTTCCCTGACGGGTCGGGTTCGCTAGCCTCCTGGTAAGAATGCGCTGCCGTTCGTCGCAGCGCGCCTCGACGAACGAGGGGGTCGGCCGTGCGTAACCGTGGCGTTGTCGTCGTCCCCCAGTCGCAGTACGAGGTGATCCTGGTGCTTCCTGACGCCCGGCGGCGGCCGCGCGGCCGCCGCCGGAATTCGTGACGAACCTCTGACGTGTGCCCGCCGTCCGGCACGCCCGACCGGGGCCTGCCGGGTTTCCGCGCGGGCATCCTGAACTCGGTTCGCTGCGAGAATCGCGCCGTCCTGGCCCGATCACTGTGAAAGGTCCTGTGCCGTGCGCACCGACCCGCACCGTATTCCTGTTCCTGCCAGCCCCTTGAGCCGCGTCCGCAACGTGGGCATCCTCGCCCATGTTGACGCCGGCAAGACCACCATCACCGAGCGGATCCTGTATGCCGCCGGGATCACCTACAAGCGCGGCGAAGTCCATGACGGCACGACCGTCACCGACTTCGACTCCCAGGAGCGTGACCGCGGGATCACCATCTTCGCCGCAGCCGTGAGTTGCGGCTGGGACGGTCATCGGGTCAACCTCATCGACACACCGGGGCATGTCGACTTCTCCGACGAGGTCGAGCGCTCATTGCGGGTCCTCGACGGGGCCATCGCGGTGTTCGACGCCGTGGCGGGCGTCGAGCCGCAGAGCGAAACGGTGTGGCGGCAGGCCGACCGGCACGGGGTGCCGCGGATTGCGTTCGTCAACAAGCTGGACCGGGCCGGCGCCGAACTCGACACGGCCGTCGAATCGATCCGGCGTCGGCTGCATCCGGCACCACTCGCGGTGCAGCTGCCGATCGGGCGGGAGGACGGATTCACCGGCGTCGTCGACCTGCTGCGCTTGCGGGCGCTGGTCTGGGCCGACGGCCGCGAAACGGCCGACGAAGGCCCAGTGCCGGACGTACTGAGGGACGAGGCGCACCGGCGCCGCCGCTTCCTCGAGGAGGCGGTCGCCCAGCTGCATCCGGCGGCGCTGGAGGAGTTCTGCGCGGAGGGGACCGTGACCGCGCAGACGCTGTCCTGCGCGCTTCGCGACCTCACCCGCAGCGGCGACGCCCTGGTGGTGCTGTGCGGCTCGGCCTACCGCAACCGCGGGATCGAGCCGCTGCTGGACGCCGTCGTGGCCTACCTGCCCTCGCCCCTGGACGTGCCGCCGGTGCGCGGCATTCAGGACGGCGTAGTGCAGGAACGACCAGCCGACCCGGCGGCGCCGTTCGCCGCGCTGGTGTTCAAAGTGGCCGCGACCGCTACCGGCAGGCTGACCTATCTGCGGGTGTACTCGGGATCGGTGCGGAAGGGAGCGGTCGTGTGGGATGCCGGCGCCAGCCGCGCCGAACGGATCGCCCGGCTCCTGCGGGTCCAGGCCGACCGGCACTCGGAAGTAGGCAGTGCGGTGGCCGGCGACATCGTCGCGGTCGCCGGGCCGAAGGGGGCCCGGGTCGGCAGCACCCTCTGCGATCCGGCGGACCCGCTGGTCCTCGAGCCGCCGACGGCGGCCGACCCGGTGGTTTCTGTGGCCGTGGAGGCCCGCTGGGCGGCCGACATCGGGCGCCTGGCGTCGGCGTTGGCGCAGCTGGTCGAGGAGGACCCGTCACTAGTCATACGGAGCGATCCCGAGACCGGCCAGACAGTGCTCTCCGGGCTGGGAGAGCTGCACCTGGAGGTGGCGGTTGAGAAGATCCGTCGGGACCGCGGTCTGGAAGTCACCGTCGGGCGGCCAGAGGTCGCCTACCGGGAGACCGTCGTCCGTGGGGTTTCCGGACTGGTGTACCGGCACGCCAAGCAGGCCGGCGGCGCCGGCCAGTTCGCCCATGTCGTCCTTGACGTCGAGCCACTGGGCGCAGCAGACGAGGAGGGCTTCGTGTTCCGGTCGACGGTGGTCGGCGGCCGCGTGCCGCGCGAGTACATCCGGGCGGTGGAGGCCGGATGCCGCGACGCCCTGGCCGAGGGTCCGCTCGGCGGCCACCAGGTCACCGGCCTGCGGGTCACCCTGGCTGATGGGGCCACTCACCCGAAGGACTCATCAGAAATGGCGTTCAGGACCGCGGGTCGGCTCGGGCTGCGGGAAGCACTGCGGGCGAGCGTGATGCAGCTCCTGGAGCCGGTCGTCGAGGTCGTGTTGACGGTGCCAGACGACGCCGTGGGCGGGGTGCTCGGCGACCTCGCGGCCCGGCGCGGCCACGTCGTGGACTCGCTGGTGCGGGGCGGGACCGCCGTCGTCACCGCGACCGTGCCGCTGGCTGAACTGTTCGGCTACGCGAACCGGTTGCGCAGCAGGACGCAGGGCCGGGGCGCCTTCACCACCCGGGCGACCGGCTACGCCCCGGCGCCGCAGGACTAGCGCCCTGGGGACGGCCCCACCCACAGGCGGGCGGGGCCGTCCCCGGGTCGAGGACGCGGAGAAGGCACGCGCTAACCGCTGCCCGGGGCTCCGCAGCAGACCGGAGTGAAGCCGATCGTCGAGGCCGCCCGGGTGCCCAGCTCCAAGACCCGGTTCCGCTGCGCGGGCGGCACGGCGAGGATCTCGGTGATGACCGTCAGCGGGAGCTGCGCGCAGTACGACTCGATCAGGTCGACCGGCGCCGAGGGGGCGAGCCCGTCGAGTAGCTCATGGGCGATCGCCTCCGTCCGCACCCGCAGCCGCTCGACCGCTCGCACCGTGAACACCCGGGTGGCCAGCCTGCGGTAGCGGGTGCGGTCCGGGGGCTCGGTCGCCAGCAGCGACGGCGGCTCGACCGGGTTCTGCACCCGGGGCGCCGTCCGGTCGAGCAGCCACGCCAGCGGGCTGCCGGGCCGCGCAGGCCGGCCGGCCCGGAAGTCCGGGCTGGACAAGATCTCCTTCACCGCCGCGTAGTCGGCCGTGAGGTAAGACAGCGGCGGAGCCCAGGGCCAGCCGCGGCAGGCCGTGGGCGACGCTCCAGTAGACACCCGAGCGCGCCTGCTCCCGCCAGCCCGGGCCAGGCCCGTCTCGGTCGCCGGGGGCATCCAGTGCGGGCGCGGGGGCGGTCGGCGAGTCGGTGGCCATGCTTCCTCCCGGCGGCGGCCGTGCTGGCGCGTTTGCGTGCCATCTCCTACGGTGCGGCTTGGCTGCTTTTCGGCTGGGTTGTCACGGGGTATGGAACAGCGAATTGGCGCGCTTGCCACCCGTCGCCTGGCCGAAGGTAGTCACATGGAAGCTAACGCAGACCGCTTCCTCGAACTCCTCCATCAGTTCGAGGACTTCACCGACGCGATCTCTCCCGAGCGGGCACAGACCGAGTTCGATGAGACCACCCTGCAGCTGTTCTGGATGCGATGGCCCCAGGTTTCCGCCTGGACCGGGTCGCTCTGGCGCGGGCTGTCCGAGGAGATGTCGGGTCCGTCGGCGCCGCACACCGACCCGGAACTCGACGAGGTGGGCGAGAGTGGCTGACGATCCTCGCCCATCGCTGACCCTCCGCGATTTGATGACCACCCGCGTGGTCGCGGTCGGCTCGGATGACTCGGTGGCGGCCGCGGCCGCCGCCATGGTCGGCCGGAAGGTCGGATCGGCGCTGATCATGCAGGGGCGCTTCCTGGCCGGGATCCTCACCGAGCGGGACGTGCTCCGCGCGGTGGCCTCCGGCAGCGACCTGACCAAGTCCCCGGTGTCGGCGTGGATGACGAGGGACCCGGAGCCGGCCTCGCCGGATACCACGGTCGAGGACGCCACCCAGCTCATGCTGCTGCACGGCTTCCGGCACCTGCCGGTGGTTGACGGCCGCGAAGTGCGCGGCGTCGTCAGCCTGCGCGACCTAGCCGCCGCCGGGATCCGCCGGCCCGCCCGGCAGGGCTGACCCGGACTCCAGCGCCCGCTGGTAGTCGGCCTGGCCGCGCCGATGGTTGGCGCGGTGCTGGGAGCCCCTACGCCGAGGCTCAACGACGCCTACTCGAACCTGGACTGCGAAGGAACGGCGCGCGGTGACGGCGCGTCCAAGGGGGAGGAGCCTCACAGAGCCGGAGTCTGGCCATGGCCATTGCCTTTACCCCAACTCATCGTGCGCTGGCCGCCGGCGGCCTTGCCGCGGCCGCGCTGATCGGAGCATTCGCACTCGGCAGCAGCCATGGCGGCTCCGCGGCTCCGCTGGCGAGCGGACAGACGCCGGCGGGCACGCGGTCGGCCGAGCTGGCCTCGGTGACCGGGGCCACGCGGATCACCGTCACCGGCACCGGCACCGTGACGGGCACACCTAATCAGCTCGTCCTGGGCATGGGCGTCCAGGTGAACGGCTCGTCCGTCGGGTCCGCGCTGGCCCACGCTGACGATGCAGTCAATCGGGTGACCGCGGCGCTGCGAGGCGGCGGCGTGGCCGCAGCCGACATCCAGACCTCGGGGCTCTCGATCTGGCCGAGCTACCCGTCCGACTCCCAGACGCCCAGCGGCTACTCCGTGAGCGAGTCGCTTACGGCCACGCTGAACAACCTCACAGCCGCCGGCACCCAGATTGACGCAGCTGTGCACGCCGGCGGCGACGCCACGACGGTCAGCGGCATCTCGCTCAACCTAACCGACACCAGCCCGCTGCTGTCACAGGCCCGGGTCCGCGCCGTCGCCGACGCGACCGCGAAGGCGGCGCAGTACGCCAAGGCGCTCGGCGAGCCGCTCGGGCCTGTGGTCAGCATCACCGACCAGGTCACCACCCAGCCATCCCCCATGGTCGGATTCGCCAGTGCCGCCTCAGCCAAATCCTCCGTGCCGATCTCGCCAGGAACCCAGCAGCTCAGCGTCTCCATCACCGTGATCTTCGCAGCCTGACCCGGGTCAGCGTTCCTCTGGCACTCCTACCCCGTCGCGCAGGACCGCTTCGTAGTCCTGCATGATCAGGGACGGCGGGACGGACGGCGGGAAGCTCATCACCCGGCCCGACTCCCGCTCGATGACGCGGGTCACGGCGACGCGGCGGGGGGTTTTGGCGTGCTCGGTGATCAGCCAGCCGGCCTCGAACTCGGTCAGGTCCCAGCCCCGCCTGGGGTCATTGGGCGGGACGCCGCAGGTGTGGAAGGCGATCGCGGCCGCCTGCTCCTGAGTGATCACCGGGCTAGGGCCGGGCGGCCTGGTCGGCCGCCATCGCCAGCAGCTCGGCCGCGTGGGCCTGGCCGAACTCGGAGTCCTCGAGGCCGGCCAGCATCCGCGACAGCTCGCGGACGCGGGCCTCGTGGTCCAGCCGGATCACGCTGGTGCTGGTGATCGTGCCGTCGCTTGACTTGGCGACCACCAGGTGGTTGTCGGCGAACGCGGCCACCTGGGGCAGGTGGGTGACGACGATGACCTGGGCCAGCCGGGCGAGCTTGGCCAGGCGGCGGCCGATCTCGACCGCGGCCTTGCCGCCGACGCCGGCGTCCACCTCGTCGAACACGAACGTGGGGACCGGGTCGGCGCCCGCGAAGACCACCTCGATCGCGAGCATCACCCGGGACAGCTCGCCGCCGGAGGCGCCCTTGTGCAGCGGCAGGGCGGGCGCGCCGGGGTTGGAGGCGAGCCGGATCTCGACGTCGTCGATGCCGTGCGGGCCGGGCTCGTCGAGCGGGGTGAGCACGACCGAGATCCGCGCGTGCGGCATCGCCAGCGCGGTCAGCTCGGCGGTCACTTCGGCCGCGAACCGCTCCCCCGCCTCGGCCCGGAGCTGGGTGAGCCGGGCGGCGAGCTCGGCCACGTGCGCCGCCAGCTCGGCCTCCTCGGCGGTGAGGGCCGCGATCTTGTCGTCGTCGTTGTCGAGCTCGCCGACCCGGGCGGCGGCGCGCCGCCCCCAGTCGAGCACGACGTCGATCTCGTCCGGCGCCGGGGCCGGCTCGGCCCCGGCCTCGCCATCCGGCTGCACCCAGTCGCCCGGGTCGAGGGGGGCGGGTGAACCGTTGATGTGGGCGGAGACGCCGCCGGGGCCGTAGAGGCGGATGATGCGGCTCAGCGCGGCCCGGCGCTCCTGCACGGCGGCGAGCCTGGCCGGGTCGGCGTCGAGCGACTGGACGTAGGAGGCCAGCTCGGCCGCCACCTCCGAGAGCAGGTAGCTCGCCTCCGACAGCCGCTCGGCGACGCCGTCGATCTCGGCGTCGTGACGCCGGACCGCGTCCAGAGCCCGCCGGGCCTGGCCGAGCAGGGTCACCGCGTCGGCGCCTTCGTTGGCCGCGGTCGGGTCGCCAAGCAGCGCCTCGTGGGCGGTGGTGGCGGCGGCGTGCAGCGCGTCGGCGTTGGCCAGCCGGTCCTCCTCGGCCCGCAGGGCCGAGGACTCGCCACCGACCGGGTTGAGCTTCTCGATCTCGGTCAGCCCGGCCCGGAGCTCGGCCGCCTCGGCGATGCGGGCGCGGGCCTGGGTGGTGATCTCGGTCAGGTCGGCCTTCGCCTTGCGGTGCCCGTTGTAGGCCCGCTGGTAGTCGGCCAGCACCTCGGCCAGCACCGCGCCCGCGAACTTGTCCAGCGACTCCCGCTGCCGCCCGGGCTTGAGCAGCTGCTGCTGGTCGGACTGGCCGTGCACGGCGACGAGGTCGTCGGCCAGGTAGGTCAGCAGCGAGACCGGCACCGAGCGGCCGCCGGCGAACGCGCGCGAACGCCCCTCGCTCGACACCGACCTGGTCAGCACCAGCGTCCCGTCCTCGTCGAGGTCGCCCCCGGCCTCCTCGACCTGGGCCGCGACCTTGCCCCGGGGGTCGGTCCTGAGCCGTCCCTCGACCGAGGCGCGCTGCGCGCCCGGCCGTACCCGGGCCGGGTCGGCCCGGCCGCCGAAGAGCAGGCCTAGCCCGGTGACCACCATCGTCTTGCCCGCCCCGGTCTCGCCGGTCAGCGCGGTGAAGCCGGGTGAGAGCTCGAGCAGCGCGTCGTCGATGACCCCGAGCCCGGTGATGCGCACTTCCTCAAGCATGACCGCCCGCGTCTCCTTCCGAGCTTCTGCCGTCGGCGCAGCCGCAGTCGGCCCCGCCGCGGCAACCTCGACTCTACCGTGCCGTCTGGCGGTGGCGCGGCGATCCGTGGCCGCACCGGGACGAAGGCGGCGTCAGCTCAGATCGTTTCGCTTACGTGTTTGCATTAATTGTCGCATAACCGGCGCGTTCGATTCGCCAAGCGATTCGCCGTGTTAACGGGTGTCGGCGGGCGGGGCGAAGCAGCGGTCCGTTCGATAAGACGGTTTTGAGTTTTTACCTGAATCGCGGCACGGGCAGCGGGCTTGGGACGAGCAGCCTCGCCCCCAGCGCCAGCGCGACCAGCGCGACCACCAGGAACAATCCGACCCAGACGCCGCCTGGCACCCCGGTCAGGGCGGAAAGCTGGTCGGCGTCGGACTCGGGGGCGCGGCCCTGCCAGACGACCGCGCCGGGCCGGGCCGCGCGGCCCCGGGACCGCCGCGCGCGGCCGCGCGACCGCTGCAGCTCGACCACCGGCCGCACCCCGCCCAGCAGCAGGAACCAGGCCGCCGCGTAGCCGAAGGCGGCCTGCACCAGCGCCGTCGCCAGCCAGCTGACCGCGACCACGGCCGCCGCGGTGATCAGCACCGCCAGCGCGCCGTAGGCGTTGCGGATCGCCAGCAGGGTCAGGCCGAGCAGCGCCACCAGCAGCCACAGCAGCAGGATCACGTGGTGCGCGGCCAGCAGAGCGGCGGCGCCGGCCCCCAGCAGCGGCGGGGTCAGGTACCC
>DATCGA010000315.1:0-5106 GCA_036509215.1 Trebonia sp. | reverse complement strand
CCGGCGGCGCCCGCCGCTGCGGCGGGACGGCCGCCGCTCATCCCGATCAGCCGGGTGACCCGGTGCCGGTGCCCCTTGAACGGCTCGAGCAGCGCCAGCATCTCCTCATCGGTCGACCGGTCCCGCCCCGCGAGCGCCCAGCCGACCACGTTCTTCAGGTGGTAGTCGCCGACCGAGACCGCGTCCGGGTCGCCTGCCGCCCGCTGCCTGGCCTCGGCCGAGGTCCAGATCCCGATGCCGGGGATGGTCCGCAGCTTGCGGTCCGCTTCCTCGTGGCCGACGTCAAGCAGTCGCTCGAGCGAGCCCGCCACCGTCGCCGCCCTGATGATCGTCTCGGCCCGAACGCCCTCCACCCCGGCCCGGTGCCACTCCCAGGAGGGGATCCGCCGCCAGATCGCCGGCTCGGGGAAGACCCGCATGCCCGATGGCGCGGGCCCGGGCGGCTCGGTGCCGTATTTGTGCAGCAGGATCCGCCACGCCCGGTGGGCCTCGAGGATCACGACCTTCTGCTCGAGGATGGCCGGCACCAGCGCCTCCATCAGCCTTCCGGACCGGCTCAGCCGGAACCCCGGGTGGCGGCGGGCGGAGTCGCTGATCAGCGGATGGCACGAGGCGTCGAACCCGGAGGAATCGTCGCCGCCCCCCAGAGCGGCCGGAAGCGCGTCAAGCAGCCACGCCGCGCCCGGTCCCCACGCCTGCGCCCGCACCCGCGTCGACGCGGAACCGCCCTGCGGCTCGACCACCCAGACCGGCGTCGGCAGCACCCGGATCGTCCCCGGCCCGTCGGGGGTCAGCGACGTCCGCCAGATCGCCCCCACGTCATCGGCCCGGTACGTGGGATCCCCGCGACCGCGACCCTGGACCCCGATGGTCACCCGGACATCGAGCGCGAAGGGCGCCAGCCAGTCAGCCTCCAGCATCGGCTCAACCATGCGCGGCACCCACCCGCCCCATGCTAGGTCCTGGCCGGGCCGTACCGGGGCAATGCTACGCGTCGGTGGAGAAACGGACCGCGGTGGCCTCGAGCCGCGTGCCCGGCCACACCCGCAGCCCCTTGAGCAGTTCGTTGCCCGGGCCGACGTAGGCGCCGTCGCCGATGACCACGCCGTCGAGCACCGCGCCGCGGACGGTCGCGCCGTCGATCGCGGCCGTCCCGGCGATGGTCGCCCGGTAGCCGACGATGCTGTTGCGGACCTCGGCCCCCGCCCCGACGGTGGCGCCGCCGCAGACCACGCTGCCCTCGACGATCGCGCCTGCCTCGATGACGGCGCCCGCGCCGACGGTGGTGCCGCCGGTCAGCAGGGCATCGGCGGCCACGCTGGCGTCGCCGAGGACCTGGAACGCGCCGACCGAGCCGGGCAGCGCCGGCGACGGCAGCGCGCCGAGGACGACGTCGCACGAACCGCGGACGAACGCCTCCGGGGTGCCGACGTCGAGCCAGTAGGCGGCCTCGGCGTAGCCCATCACGACCGCCCCGGCCTCGATCAGGCCGGGAAACGTCTCCCGCTCGACCGAGACGACCTGGCCGGCCGGGATCTGGTCGATGACCGACCGGCGGAAGACGTAGCACCCGGCGTTGATCTGGTTCGTCACCGGGTCAGGGGTCTTCTCAAGGAACGCGGTGACGCGCCCGGCCACATCGGTCGGAACGCAGCCGTAGCGGCTCGGGTCGTCCACCGGAACCAGGTGCAGCGTCACCGCCGCTTCCTTCTTCCTGTGCAGGTCCACCTGGGCGGGCAGGTCGTGACCGGAGAGGATGTCGCCGTTGAGTACGACGATCGGCTCGTCCGGGCCGCCGCGCAGCAGCGCGGCGGCGTTCCTGATCCCGCCGCCCGTGCCCAGCGGCTCCGACTCGTAGACGTAGTCGATCGACAGCCCGAATTGGGCGCCGTCGCCGAATGCCTCGGTGAACATCTCGGCCCGGTAGGACGTCGCCAGCACCACGTGCGTGATCCCGCACTCCGCCGCCATCGCCAGCTGATGGGCCAGGAACGGCACCCCGGCCGTGGGCAGCAGCGGCTTGGGAGCAGACAGGGTGAGGGGGCGCAACCGGGTGCCTTTGCCCCCGACTAGCATGATCGCCTCGAGCGGTTCACGCGGCATATGTGTCTGCCTTAAGCGGTCGGTTCCATGGACAGCGGGTAGCCGCCGGGCAGCGCCGGCGACCCACGCAGCATACTCAGATCACGCCTGAGCATCGCCTGGACACACGAGAATTCGCGTCAAGAGCGTTATGCCCAACGTCACACCCACCGGGTAACCGGGACTCCGCAGTTACCGGGACTCCGCCGCCCGCTTGTAGCTGGCCGCGTGCGCGGCCGCCGAGGCGGCCCAGGTGAACTCCAGGGACCGGGCGTGCCCGGCCTCGCCGAGGGCAAGCCGCCGGTCCGGATCGTCGAGCAGCGCCCGCAGCGCGGCCGCGATCGACTCCGCCTCCGGCTCGGTGTAGGCTACCGCGTCCCCGCCCACCTCGGGCAGCGACGTCCGGTAGGTCGTCAGCACCGGGGCGCCGCACGCCATCGCCTCAAGCACCGGCAGCCCGAACCCCTCGCCCCGCGACGGCGCCGCCACCACCAGCGCGCCGCCGAGGAAGCCGGCCAGGTCCGCGAACGGCAGGTAGCCCGGCCTGACCAGCCGCAGGCTGGGCGGCACGGCGGCGACGGCGTCGTCCAGGTCGGCGCTCCAGGCCCCGCCGCCGGCCAGCACGAGCGCGGGCGGGTTCTCGAGGTCGGCCACCGCCTGAGTCCAGCCGCGGACCACGGCGGGCGCGTTCTTACGCGGCGCCAGCGACCCGAGGAAGGCGACGTATGGCTGGCCGCGCAGCCCCAGCCGCGCGGTGACGTGGCTGATCTGATCGGGGGTGGGGCGGTGGAACAGGTCATGGTCCACCCCGTGATAGGCCACGTCGATCCGGGCCGGGGCCACCCCCAGCATCCGGACCAGCTCGTCGCGGGTCGCGTTGGACGGGACGATCAGCCGGGTCGCCTGTCTGGCGGCCGCCTGGGTGGCCGACTTCAGCGACATGACGCTCGACGGCGTGTACCGCTCGGGGTCGGTGAAGAACGTGACGTCGTGGATCGTGACCACGGTCGGCAGGCCTGGCCGCGTCGGCATCGAGTAGTACGGCATGTGCAGGACGTCCGCGCCGACCCGCTCGGCCAGCACCGGCAGCCCGCTCTGCTCCCAGGCGAGCCGCTCGGTCCGGTGCCCGAGCCCGACCGGGCCTGTCACGATCGTGGCGTCCGGCGCGTGCCGGCGGTACCGCTCCTCGTCGGCGAGCTGACAGGCCACGGCAAGATCCGTCCCGGTGGCGCCGAGAGCGCCGATCAGCCCGTCCACGTAACGGCCCAGCGCGCCTCGGTCGGCCGGCACCCCGGTCGCATCGACGAGTACCCGAAGTGCCACGACTCACGAGCTCCCTTCGCCATACCTACCTAGCCGAAGCCTACGCCCGCCCCCCTGGGGCAGCGAGCATGGCCAGGCAACAGTGACAACCGTCAGCAGGAGGGGACGGACTTGCCCGCCTTAATCGCCTCAAGATCCGACATGGCCTGCGACAGCGTGGACACCTTCACCAGCCGCAGCCCGGCAGGCACCGCCCCGGTGGTGTCCGAGCAGTTCGCGGCCGGGGTGAGGAAGATCGTGGCGCCGGCCGAGCGGGCGCCCAGCATCTTCTGCTGGATGCCGCCGATCGGCTGGACCTGGCCGGCGGCGGTGATCTCGCCGGTCCCGGCGATGAACTTCCCGCCGGTGAGGTTGAGCGGCGTGAGCTTGTCGATGATCCCGAGCGCGAACATCATCCCGGCGCTCGGCCCGCCGATGTCGCCCACGCTGATCGACACCGTGAACGGGAACTTGTACTGCTCCTGCGCATCGACGCCGATGACGGCAGTGCCGCCCGAGGCCTTGCTCGCGACCGGGATCGTCAGCGTCTTCCCGTCCCGCAGCACGGTCAGCGTGAGTACGGTGCCGACCGGATGGGCGGTGATCATCGAGCTCAGCGACGTCTGCCCGTCCACCGCCTTGCCGTCCACCGCCTCGATGACGTCCCCGGCCTTCAGCGCCGTGCTGGCCGGGTAGCCGGGCACGGTCGAGATCACGGTGACCAGCGTCTGGTACGGGATGTGGAGCGCGGTCAGCGCGGCGGCGGTCGCCGCCTGCTGCGAGCCGGTCATCTCCTCGGTGTCCTGCGCCTGCGTCTGCTGCACCGACTGCCCGGACGGGAACAGCTCGGTCTCGGGGACCACGGCCTCCGACGGGTCAAGCCACGCGCGCAGGGCCTGGAAGATGTTCGTGTTCGAGCCGCCGCCCTGATAACTGACCGTCACCAGGTTGAGGTTCCCGGTCGTCTTGTAGGTCGGGTGCCCGGAGATCTTGATCAGCGGCTGCCCCGAGGACTCGCCGAGCGTGTTCAGCGTCGGGCCCGGTCCGAGGATCACGTATGGCACGGGAAGCAGCGCCGCCACCGCGATCGCTGCCACCGTCGCGAGGCCGGCGATGGCCAGCGTCAGGGAACGTCGGGACATGATCGGAAGACTACGCGCTGCCGACCCATTCGTCGGTACCGTCGGTGAAGCGCTGGTGCTTCCAGACCGGCACCGACGCCTTGAGCTCGTCGATCAGCGCGTGGCAGGCGTGGAACGCCTCGGCCCGGTGCGCGCAGGACACCCCGACGACCACCGCCAGGTCGCCCACCGCCAGGTCGCCGACCCGGTGCACCGCGGCCACCGCGACCGCGTCGGGGTACTTGGCCGCGATGGACTCAGCCACCCGGCGCAGCTCGTCGGCGGCCGACGGGTGGGCCGAGTACGACAGCCCGGTCACCCCGCGGGCGGCGTCGTGATCGCGCACGGTGCCGACGAACAGCACCTCGCCGCCCGCCGCCGGGTCAGCGATCGCGGCCCGCACCTCGTCCACGGACAGGGCCGTGTCACGGATGGCGATCAGCCTGATCTGGTTCACCCGTCCACGGTACCGCGAGCCCCGGCCGGGGCCCTATGCGCGGGCTGGTGCCACCACGCGCCCGTTCGGAAAAATTCTTAGATTTTATTTCTTTTGCGAGCGTGCCTGACGATCGCGGCGGTGCCGAGGACGGCGGCGGCCGTG
>DATCGA010000314.1:0-7998 GCA_036509215.1 Trebonia sp. | reverse complement strand
GGCCGGTCACTCGAGCCGGTGACCGCGGCCACCTGGACCAGGCAGTTCTCGGTCGACGCGATGGCCCCGGCGCTCATGATCGCGGAGTTCGCGCGGCGGCACGTCGCCCGCGGGGCCGACTGGGGCCGAATCATCGGCCTGACCTCCGGCGGCGACCTCGGCTTCCCCGAGGAGGTCTCCTACGGCGCGGCCAAGGCCGCCCAGGCCAACTACACGATGTCGGCCGCGCTCGAACTGGCGCCGTACGGCGTCACCGCCAACATGGTCCATCCGCCGGTCACCGACACCGGCTGGGTCACCGACGCGGTCCGCGACATGGTCGCCGCCAGCCCCACCCTGGTCCACGTCGCCACCCCGGACGAGGTAGCCGACGTCATCGCCTACCTCGCCTCCGACGCCGCCGCCCTGATCACCGCCAACACCATCACCCTCCGCTGACGGCGGGTGGAACGCCAGTGGCGCGGCGCGCGTGGTGGGGCCGCATGGTGGGCCGACAGCGCGGGAAGCACCTGCGGCGGCCCCGCGACCCAGCCGAGTATCAGGCAGTCTTGGGGGGAGCCGGTGTGGCGTCTACCCCCGCCTCCTTGCGCTGAGCGGCCGTGATCGGGGTGGGCGCGCCGGTCAGCGGGTCGGCGCCGCTGGCGGCCTTGGGGAAGGCGATCACGTCGCGGATCGACTCCGCGCCGGCCAGCAGCATGATCACCCGGTCCCAGCCGAAGGCCATGCCGCCGTGCGGCGGCGGGCCGTACTTGAACGCGTCGAGCAGGAAGCCGAACTGCGACCTGGCCTCGGCCTGGGTCAGCCCGATCACGTCGAACACGGCCTGCTGCATCGCCTGCTTATGAATGCGGATCGAGCCGCCGCCGATCTCGAAGCCGTTGCAGACCATGTCGTAGGCGTCGGCGATCGCCCCGCCGGGCTCGGCCTCGAACTTGTCGGCCCACTCCGGCAGCGGCGAGGTGAACGGGTGGTGCACCGCCGTCCAGCCGCCGCCGTCGGTCTCCTCGAACATCGGCGCGTCCACCACCCACAGGAACGACCAGGCCGACTCGTCGATCAGACCGCCCCGGTTGCCGATCTCGAGCCGGGCCGCGCCGAGGAGTTCCTGCGAGGCATGGGCAGCGCCCGCCGCGAAGAACACGCAGTCGCCAGGCTCAGCGCTGACGGCCGCAGCCAGCCCGGACCGTTCGGAGTCGGAGATGTTTTTTCCGACTGGCCCTGAGATCTCGCCGTCGGCGCCGATCAGCGCGTAGGCGAGGCCGCGGGCACCGCGGGCCTTGGCCCAGTCCTGCCAGCCGTCGAGCTCGCGGCGGCTCTGGGACGCGCCGCCCGGCATCACCACCGCGCCGACGTAGGGCGCCTGGAAGACCCGGAACTCGGTCCCGGCGAAGTAGGCGGACAGGTCGGTCAGCTCGAGCCCGAAACGCAGGTCGGGCTTGTCGGAACCGTACCGGGCGAGCGCGTCCGCGTAGGTCATCCTCGGCAGCGGCATCGGGATCTCGTAGCCCGCGATCTCGCGCCAGAGGGTGGAGACGATCGCCTCGCCCACCGCGATCACGTCCTCGCGGGTCACGAACGACATCTCGAGGTCGATCTGGGTGAACTCGGGCTGCCGGTCCTTGCGCGAGTCCTCGTCGCGGAAGCAGCGCGCGAGCTGGTAGTACCGCTCGAGGCCGCCGACCATCAGCAGCTGCTTGAACAGCTGGGGCGACTGCGGCAGCGCGTACCAGTTGCCGGGCCTGAGCCGGACCGGGACGACGAAGTCGCGCGCGCCCTCGGGGGTGGACCTGGTCAGGTACGGCGTCTCCACGTTCACGAAGCCGTGGTCGCGCATCACGTCCGACAGCAGGTAGGACGCCGTGGACCGGACCCGCAGCGCCCGCGACATCTGCTCGCGGCGGATGTCCAGGTACCGGTACCTGATCCGGACGTCCTCGCTGACCTCGGTCGTCCCCTCGACCGGGAACGGCAGCGGGTCGGCCTCGCTGAGCACCTCGAGCGCGTCCGCCGCGACCTCGATCGCGCCGGTCGGCAGCTCCAGGTTCTCGTTCCCGGCCGGGCGGAGGCGGACCACGCCGGTCACCGTCACGCAGTACTCGGCCCGCAGGTCGTGCGCGGCCTCGTCATCGCTGCGCCACACCACCTGGACGGTGCCGCTGGCGTCGCGCAGGTCAATGAAGACCACGCCGCCGTGGTCGCGCCGTCGCGCCACCCAGCCGGCCAGCACGACCGTCTGCCCCGCGTGCTCGCCGCGGAGGGTGCCGGCCTCATGGGTCCGGATCATCGCTCGTCCCTCAGTCCTTCTGTCGCCAGCGCGCCGATCAGCCAGTCGGTGGCCGCGGTTGCCGCCACGTCCTGCTGGTCGCCGCTTCTAAGATCTTTCATCCGAACGGTCCCGTTGCTTCGCTCTTCGGTCCCGATGAGCAGTGCGTAGTCGGCGCCCGACCGGTCGGCCGCCTTCATCGCGCCCTTGAGTCCCCGAGCGCCGAAGACCATGTCCGCGCGGACCCCCGCCCTGCGCAGGCGGGTGATCAGCGCCAGGACGTCCGCGTGGGCCTCTTCCCCGAGGGGCACCCCGAAGACCTGGCACGCGGCGGCGGCCGGCCGGACCGCACCGGCCCGTTCGGCCTCTACGGCTAGCACTATACGGTCAAGGCCGACCGCGAAGCCGATCCCGGGCAGCGGCGGGCCGCCGATGTCCTGCGACAGCCCGTCGTAGCGGCCGCCGCCGCCGATGCCCGACTGGGCCCCGAGCAGCGCGTGATCGAACTCGTAGGTGGTCCGCGTGTAGTAGTCGAGACCGCGGACCAGGCGAGGCGCGTCGGTGAAGGGGATGCCCAGGTCGGCCAGGAGGTAGCGCACAGCGTCGTGGTGGACCAAGCAGCCGGCGCACAGATAGTCGGTCATCACCGGCGCGTCCTGCATCTGCGCGCGGACCCCGGGGCGCTTGTCGTCGAGGACGCGGAGCGGGTTGATCTCGATCCGCTGTTTCGTTTCGTCGTCAAGGTCAAGTCCGCGCAGGAACCGCTGCAGCGCCTCGCGGTAGACCGGGCGGCAGTTCCTGTCGCCGAGGCTGTTCAGCAGCAGCACGTATTCGTTGAGGCCGAGGGACTGATAGGCGTCCCAGGCGACCGCGATCGTCTCGGCGTCGACCGCCGGGTCCTCGGTGCCGATCGCCTCCAGGTCGAACTGGTAGAACTGCCGGTACCGGCCGGCCTGCGGGCGCTCGTAGCGGAACGCGGGGCCGCTGGTGCAGACCTTGACCGGCAGCGCGCCCTTGTGCAGGTTGTGCTCGAGCACCGCCCGGAGCACGCCCGCGGTGAACTCCGGGCGCAGCGTGATCTCCCGGCCGCCCCGGTCGGTGAACGAGTACATCTCCTTGCCGACCACGTCGGATGACTCGCCGACGCCGCGGACGAACAGCGAGGTGTCCTCGAACACCGCCGTCTCGACGTTCGCGTAGCAGGCGCGGCGGGCGGACTCGGCGAACGCCCCGCGCACCTCCTCGAACAGCGCGCCCCGCGGCGGCAGGTACTCGGAGACGCCCTTGGGCGCCTGGAATGTCATGGCGTGCTACAGCCCCTTCTGGGCCGGCCGGGACAGACCGGTGAGGAAGGGATTGGACGCGCGCTCGGCGCCGATCGTGGTCTGCGGGCCGTGGCCGGGCAGCACCAGCGTGGCGTCCGGCAGGGTCAGCGTCCTGGCCAGGCTGCTCAGCATCTTCGCGTGGTCGCCGCCGGGCAGGTCGGTCCGGCCGATCGAGCCCGCGAAGAGCAGGTCCCCGGTGAACAGGGTGCCGTCGGTTCCCTCGGCGGCCGGCTCGGTGCCGAACATCACCGAGCCCTCGGTGTGGCCGGGGACGTGGCCGACGGTGAAGTCGAGGCCCGCCATCGTGATGACCTCGCCGTCGGCCAGCTCCTTGAGGTCGTCCGGCTCGCTGAACGTGATGCCGCCGAGGAACTGCTGCTTGGCCATCAGCGAGAGTCCCTTGGCCGGGTCGCTCAGCAGCGCGCGGTCATCGGGATGAATATAGGCGGGAATACCCTTCGCGCCGCAGACCGGGGCGACCGACCACATGTGGTCGATGTGACCGTGCGTGAGCAGCACCGCGATAGGCTTCAGCCGGTACTTGGCGAGGAGGTCCTCGATCCCGGGCTCGGCATCCTGCCCTGGGTCGATGATGACGCACTCCTCGCCGGGCGCCGGCGCCACCAGATAGCAGTTGGCGGCGAAGGAACCTGCGGGAAACCCGGCGACTAGCACATAGACAGGCTACCGACTCGGCGCAGGCCGCAGCGAACCGGTTTCAGGCGGAGCCCGTGCAGCGAACCGATAACGACAGTACCGTTCCGGTGCGGTCGGCGGGTACGATGCGCGAACGATCGTGCGCTAACGCCGCAACTCGGGCGTTACCAATTTTATCGTGATAAGGGAGGTCGGAACCCTTGGCGGGGAGTAAAGAGCGCGAACGTAGGCGTGCCCGAGAGCGCTTCGAGCAGCAACGGAGCGTACATCGCGAGCGGCAGCGGAAGAACCGGAAGCGGGCGGGCATCGGCCTCGCCGTGCTCTGCGTGCTCGGGCTCGTGGCCGGCGTGACGACCGTCCTCGTGAGCGGCGGCGGCACGGCGACGGCGGCGAAGAAGCCGGCCGCCAAGGTCTCCGCGACCGCGTCCCCGTCGGCCTCCGCCACCGCCTCCGCCTCGGCCGCCGCGGTGACCGAGCCCGCGACCCACTGCAGCTACACGTCGGCGTCGGCCGGCTCGGTGGTCAAGTCGAGCATGCCCACCGCGTCGCCGGATTACAAGGCGGCGTACACGGCGTCGATCAACACGAACCTCGGCCCGATCAAGATCGACCTGGCGAACTCGAAGGCGACGTGCACCGTCAACTCGTTCGCTCATCTGGCCTCCGACGATTTCTGGAATAATTCCCAGTGCCATCGGCTGTCGACCAGCGGCGGCCTTTACATGCTGCAGTGCGGTGACCCGACCGCCAAGGCGTCGCAGAAGCTGTCCTGCTCTACGGCGACGCTTGGCACCGGCGGCCCCGGGTACGACTTCGCCAGCGAGAACCTGCCGACGGCGGGCTCCTCCGGCAGCGTCACGTATAAGGCCGGAACGGTGGCGATGGCCAACGGCGGCGGGGCCACCAACGGGAGCCAGTTCTTCCTCGTGTTCAAGAACACGACGCTGGGGCCTGACTACACGCCGTTCGGGACTATCACCTCTGGGCTGGATATCCTCCAGAATGTAGCCAAAGCCGGCACTTCCTGCACGTACGCGGGTGCTGGCGGTGGCGTTCCGAAGGAGAAGGTCATCATCGACAGCGTGAGCATCAACAAGACCTGACCGACAAGAAGAGCTGAGCTACATTTCGCCCTGGCTCGCACCGGGGCGGCTGGAGAACCAGGAGGTTCGCCGTGACCACCGCCAACGATCCCTGGGGCCGGGTAGACGCCGACGGGACGGTCTACGTGCGCACCGCCGATGGCGAGCGGGTGATCGGCTCGTGGGCGGCGGGAAGCCCGGAAGAGGCACTCGTGTTCTTCCGGCGCAAGTTCGCCTCGCTCGAGACCGAGGTCGCGCTGCTCGAGCAGCGCATGAAGACGACCGAGGTCGCCCCCGCCCAGGCCCAGGCGACCGTGCAGCGGCTGCTGGCCGCGGTGGCCGACGCGAACGCGATCGGCGACCTCGACGCGCTCAGGACCCGGCTCGAGGCGCTGACCGGCGTCGTCGACCAGCGCCGGGAGGAAGTCAAGGCCGCCCGCGAGCAGGCCAGGACCGAGGCCCGCGGGGTCAAGGAGCGGATCGTCGACGAGGCGGAGCGCATCTCGGCCGAGGCCACCCACTGGAAGCAGAGCGGCGAGCGGATGGCCGAGCTGCTCGAGGAGTGGAAGGCCGCCCCGCACGCCGACCGGACCGTCGAGGCGGTGCTGTGGAAGCGGCTGTCGGCCGCGCGGAACTCGTTCACCAAGCGGCGCAAGGCCTACTTCGCGTCGCTTGAGTCCGAGCGGGACGCGGTCAAGGCCCACAAGGAGAAGCTCGTCGAGCAGGCCGAGTCGCTGGCCGACTCGACCGACTGGGCGGGCACGTCCAGCGCCTACCGCGAGCTCATGCGGCAGTGGAAGGAAGCCGGCCGGGCCGGCCGGGACGACGAGGCCGAGCTCTGGAAGCGGTTCCGCGGCGCCCAGGACAAGTTCTTCTCGGCCCGCTCCGAGGTGTTCGCGGCCAAGGAGACCGAGCTCCGCGGCAACGCCACCGCCAAGGAGGAGCTCCTGGTCGAGGCCCAGGCGCTGCTGCCGGTGACCGACTGGCGCCCGGCCAAGTCCGCCCTCCGCGCCATCCAGGAGCGCTGGGAGCAGGCCGGCCCGGTTCCGCGCGAGTCCAGGGACCAGCTCGAGCAGGGCCTGCGCAAGGTCGAGGACGCGGTCAAGCGGGCCGAGGAAGCGCAGTGGAAGCGCTCCAACCCCGAGGCCCTCGCCCGCGCCGAGGCCACCGTCGGCCAGCTCCGCACCGCCATCGAGTCCCTCGAGGGCCAGCTGGCCAAGGCCCAGGCCCGCGGCGACGCGGCCGCCGTCGGCAAGGCCGAGGAAGCCATCGAGGCACGGCGTTCCTGGCTGGTCGAGGCCGAGCGCACGCTCGCGGAGTTCTCGGGCTGAGATCCGCTTCTGCTTGTGGTTCGCTGGCATCTCGGGCCGGCGCCGGTCAGCCGGCGTCGGCCCTTGGCGTTAGTCGTCCCGGCCGAGGGTTTTCTTGAATTCCCGCAGCAGGCGGTCGGGGTCGGTCTCGCGTGAGGAGGGGGCCGGGGCGGGCCGCGTCGGGGCCGGGCCGAGGTCGGGATCGGCGCTGGCGACGTCGGACGAGCCGGCCTTGGCGTAGGTGAGGAACAGCAGCGCGCTGACCACCACGAGCACGACCCAGGCGGAGTGCCCGTTGATCACAGTCCAGTCGTTGAGCCCGTGCAGCACGGCCGCCATCGCCAGGCCGATCCAGCCGACCCGGTACCACCGGTACTCGCCGGTCAACGCCAGCCCGACGAAGTAGCCGGTCAGCCCGGCCCAGCAGGCGTGCGAGATCGGGTCGGTCGGGAACCGCCAGATGTACTCCAGGGTGGTCACCAGGTCCACCGTCGGGTTGGATCCGACGCCGACCCCGCTGGCCAGGTAGTGCTGGGCCTCGCTGGCCCCGAACACCAGGCCGCTGACCGCGCCGAGGAACAGGTAGTCGGTCGGCGCCAGCCGCCTGCGGCAGGCCAGCGCGATGGCGACGACGGGGATGGCCTTGGCGAGCTCCTCCGGCAGGCCGATCGTGAAGACGCTCGCGAAGAGGTTGGAGTTGCTGCTGTGCAGCGCGTCTTCGAGCCCGATGGCCAGCGGGACCTGGGTGACCAGCGCAATCGCGGTCACCGCGGCCAGCAGCAGCCAGGTGAGCCGATTGGACCGCACGATCATGCCGACCAGCAGCAGCCAGGCCAGGGCGAAGTACGCGGCCAGAATCCAGGCCGCCTCGTTGAACGTCGACTGCGACGGATTGTCGAACAGCACCACCAGCGCAATCGGCGGCACCGCGACCAGCGAGATAAACAGCAGCACGGGCCAGCTGCGCATCGCCGGATTCCGTACCCACTCCCCCAAAGGCAGCAATGACCCCATAGATGTCCCTCCAGGGAAGTTCCTGATAAACCGCGTACCGGCCCATCGTAGGGATTCCCGTCGCCCTTACGCTTCGTTGGCCGGTTGGGCCTTCGAACGGCGTCCCGCTTCTTGCTGTTATCTGCGCGGCGGGGCGGCCGAGGCGGGGTGGTGGCAAGAAGCGGGCGACTGGCCGTCCGATGAGCCCCACGAGCACCACTCGCACCCGTCCAACCGAACATTGAGGTCATTGTGTGCCGTTTGGGTCGTATAGCACCCCCAACGACCCACGATCATGGCTTAAGGCCGCCGAGCCGAGCCCAAAGGGCACACGATCATGGTCGGCGTGCCGCCCCTGGGGGCGGAGG
>DATCGA010000313.1:0-5426 GCA_036509215.1 Trebonia sp. | reverse complement strand
GGCCGCTGCTGCCCGGCAGCGCGGGCTGCCTGGTCATGGTCACCAGCAGGTCCCAGCTGACCGGGCTGGTAGTGGCGGACGGCGCCTGCCCGCTGCCGCTGGGCGTGCTCGACGGCGTCGAGGCGGCCGACCTGCTGGCCCGACGGCTGGGGGCCGAGCGGGTGAACGCGGAGCCCGAGGCGATGGCGGCGCTGGTCGAACGGACGGCCGGGCTGCCGCTGGCGCTGAGCGTGACCTGCGCGCGGGCGGCGTCCCGGCCCGGCTCGGCGCTGGCCGACCTCGCGGCCGAGCTCACCGACGCCCGCGGGCGGCTTGACGCGCTGCGCACGGGCGAGGCGGCGACCGACCTGCGGGCCGTGTTCTCCTGGTCGGTGGCCAAGCTCAGCGTGGGCGCCGCCACGGCGTTCCGGCTGCTCAGCGTCCACCCGGGCCCGGATATCTCCGCCCCCGCGGCGGCCAGCCTGCTCGCCGTGACGCCGTCGCAGGCGCGAGCCGCGCTGGCCGAACTGGTCCGCGCCTCACTGCTGACCGAGGACGCGGCCGGCCGCTTCGGCTGCCATGACCTGCTGTGTGCCTACGCGGTGGAGCTGTCGGCCCGCGCCGACAGCGAAGCCGACCGCGACGCCGCCCGCCGCCGCATGGCCGACCACTACCTGCGAACCGCGCACGCGGCGGCGAACCGGGTCTTCCCCGCCCGCGGCCAGGTCCCGCTGCCGCCGGCCCAACCGGGCGTCACCGTCGAGGACTTCGGCGGCCCGGCCGATGCGTCGTCCGACGAGCCCGATTCCTCGGAAGGGTCCTACGAGGCGGCGCTCGGCTGGTTCCGGGCCGAGCAGCGGGTGCTCCGCGGCGTCCTCGAGCTCGCCGTCGCCCACGGGCTTGACGAGCACTGCTGGCAGCTGGCCTGGTACTGGGCGCCGAAGCTGAAGCGGCGCGGCCAGCTCCACGAGGTGCTGATCGTGCAGCGGATGGCGCTGGCGGCGGCGGACCGGCTCGGCGCCGCCGACGCGCTCGCCCACGTGCACTACGACCTCGGCCACGTGAGCGGCAGGCTCCGCGACTACCAGTCGGCCGACCTGCACCTGCGGCGGGCGCTCGGCCTGTTCATCGAGCTCGGTGACCGGGCCGGCGTCGGCCAGGCCCAGCACGGGCTCGCCCTGCTGCTCAGTCGGCAGGACCGCAACGCCGAGGCCCTCGAGCACGCCACCGAGGCGCTGCGACTGCGCCGGGCGTTCGCCGACTCGGCCGCGGTCGCCTACTCGGAGAACATGGTCGGCTGGATCCGCGCGCATCTGGGCGGGCACGAGGAGGCGCTCGTGCACTGCCAGCGCGCGCTCGACCTGCACCGCGAATCCGGCAGCAGGTCCGGCGTGGCCGACACGCTGGACAGCATCGCCTTCATCTACGGGCGGCTGGCCGACTACCCGCGGGCCATCGACCACTACGAGCAGGCGCTGGCGATGTACCGGCACATCGGCGACCCGGAGGGGGAGGCGGGCTCGCTCCTGCACCTGGGGGACGTGCAGCTGGCCGAGGGGCTGTCGCGGGCGGCCCGGCGGAGCTGGGAGCGGGCGCTGGCGCTGCTGACCAGGATCCCCGGCGCGGACACCAGCGAGGCGGCGTTCCGCCTGGCCTGCCGGGTGGCCGACGGCTCGCTCGCTTCCTAGACCCCCGGTCGGCCTAGGCAGCCGGGGGCCAGGCCGGCCGCCGCCCCGCCAGGTCGTGTCCCAAAGATGCTGTAAAATTACACAGCGCCGTCAGCTACGTTTCGTTGGAAGAGGTGCTAACGCTGGACACGCTCAACCGTGCCTTGCTGCTGGAGAACATTCACCCGGACGCGACGGCTCGACTGACTAAGGCTGGCTACCAGGTCCAGACCCTTCCCCGGGCACTGGGCGAGGACGACCTCATCGAGGCGCTCCAGGGGGTCAGCCTCCTCGGCATCAGGTCCCAGACTCAGGTCACCGACCGGGTCCTGGCCAGCGCCGACAGCCTGCTCGCGGTCGGCGCCTTCTGCATCGGCACCAACCAGGTCGATCTGAACGCCGCCGCCAAGCGCGGGATCGCCGTGTTCAACGCGCCGTTCTCCAACACCCGCTCCGTCGTCGAGCTCGCCATCGCCGAGATCATCTCGCTGGCCAGAGGGCTGCCCGCCAAGAGCGTCAAGATGCACGCGGGCGAGTGGGACAAGTCCGCCAAGGGCGCCCACGAGGTCCGCGGCCGCAAGCTCGGCATCGTCGGCTACGGCAACATCGGCACCCAGCTCTCGGTCATCGCCGAGTCCCTCGGCATGTCGGTCTACTTCTACGACATCGCCGACCGGCTGGCGATGGGGAACGCCCGCCGCTGCTCCTCGCTGGAGGAGCTGCTCGAGTCGGTCGAGACCGTCACCCTGCACGTGGACGGCCGGGCCGGCAACCACGGGTTCTTCGGCCAGGAGGAGTTCGGCCGGATGAACCCCCGGTCGATCTTCCTCAACCTGTCGCGCGGGTTCGTCGTGGATCACGCCGCGCTGCGCGCCAACATCGAGTCCGGCCACATCGCGGGCGCGGCCATCGACGTGTTCCCCAAGGAGCCCAAGGGCAACGGCGAGGAGTTCGTCTCCGAGCTGCGCGGCCTCGAGAACGTCATCCTGACCCCGCACATCGGCGGCTCGACGGAGGAGGCGCAGCAGGACATCGGCGAGTTCGTCTCCGGCAAGCTGGTCGACTTCGCCGGCGGCGGCGCCACCGCGATGTCGGTCAACATGCCGCACGTCGCGCTCCCGACCGTGCCCGGCACCCACCGCCTGGTGCACCTGCACAAGAACGTGCCCGGCGTCCTCGCCTCGATCAACCGGGTGCTGGCCGACCACGGCGTCAACGTCGAGGGCCAGCTGCTGCGCACCCGCGACGAGCTCGGCTACGTGATCACCGACATCGGCACCAGCTACACCGACGAGGTGCTGGCCGAGCTGCGCGGGATGGACGTCACGATCCGCCTCCGCACGATCGAGTCGGAGTAGAGCCGCAGTGACGGCCAAAAGCCGTCACCCGATCTTGTACGCGTAGGGGATCGCGACCAGCTGGCTCCCCGACAGGAACTGCAGCGAGTCCACGAAATCGTCGACGTAGAGGATTCCCTGCACCACCGTGCCCGCCTTCCCCGACGGCTTGATCGTGAGCGTCAGCGTCCTGGTCTGCCCGGGGTTGACCGTGAACAGGTTGAAGGACGCGTGCCGGGCGAGCGAGGCGGCGCCGAACTTCCAGAAGTCGCCCTCGGGCGAGGTCGCCGTCGGGTCGAACGCCTCGGTGGTGGCGCGCATCGACATGGTCGCGGTCGCCGCCGCCGCCTTGCCCGGGCCGAAGGGGCCGGCCTCGGACGGCACCGCGAACCAGAGACCCTGGGTGACCGGGGTCGTCGCCCGGCCGAGCGGGAACCCGGCCGTCGCGCTGGTGCCCGACGTGCTCTCCTCGTCCGGGTCGCCCGGGAAGGGCCCGAAGTCGAACATCACCGGCCGGTTCGACGTCGCCGTGGCCGACACGCTGTGGGTCATGGTCGGCACGATCCACTCCGGCGGGTCGGCCGAGGCCGCCACCGGCAGCTTGAGCCCCTTGACCGCGTCCTGCGGGGCCAGCGTGTAGGTGGCCAGGCCGCGGCGCCGCGCGTCGAGGAAGATGTCCTCCGGCGCCGAGCCGGTGTTGTCGAGCTTGATCTGGTAGCTGTACGACTTCCCCGGCTTGAGCGTCGTCCGCGGCCCCGGCGGCAGCCCGCCGCGGCTCCACCGGACCGCGTTGAACCTGATCATCCCCGTGAACGGGTCGGTCAGCTCGTTGCCGGGGACGGGCGAGGTGAAGTCGATGATCAGCCTCCACACCCCGCTGGTCGGGTTGGACGTGTACAGCGACAGCTGCCGCCGAGGCGACTCGACCGGCACCCCGGTGGCGGTGAACCCGGTGGCGAGGTAGTTCGACCCGTAGCCCATGGTCTCGCCGCCGGGGGAGACCAGGTACGCGCTGACCTGGTTTTCCGGGTCGTTGCCGAGCACCACACTGGCCTGCAGGTCGCGCAGCATCACCGGCAGGTTGGACGGCACCACGAACGAGTACGACTCGACCTGGCCCTCGCCCGGTGAGCGCCCGTTGCCGCCGGTCAGCACGCCGCTGAACGTGCCGCTGGCGCCGAGCCCGGCCTCGACCAGGCCGCGCAGGGTGACCGGCACGTCCACCGGGCCGCCGCCGGCCGGGCCGGTGCTGAACTCGACCGTGCCGCTCGAGTCGCCCGCCCCTGAGGGCACCCGGGCCGACACCCGCACGGTCGCGGAGGCGCCGGGCCTCAGCGTCACCGACGACGGCGACACCGACCCGAACGACGAGGTGCGCGCGACCGACGCGCCGAACCGCACCGCCGCGGCGGTGCCGCCCGCGGTGGAGGCGTCGCTGAAGATCTCCGCCGTCCACGTTCCGGCCGCCGGGTGCAGCACCTGGGCGCTGCCGTAGCCGTCGGCGCCCTGCGGCAGCGAGTGCGCCGCCAGCCGCCCGGACGGGTCGACCAGGACGAGCCTGACCCGCTTGTCGGGGTGGCTGGCGGTCGCCGCGGTCGACGGCCAGGCGATCGAGCTGTTGAGCAGCGCCTGCCCGGCCGGCACGGCGAACCGCACCGTGGCGTAGTTGGCGGCCGTTCCCGTCCAGCTGGTGAAGTGCGCGCTGCGGCTGTCACTGAGCTTCACCGTGGCCTGCTTGACCACCGTGTCGGCGGTGAGCCCGCGCCCGGCCACGGCCGCCTGCTGCGTCTTGGCCCCGGTGTTGGTGACGGTGACCGACCAGTGCGCGGTCGCCCGGGGCCTGCCCGTGTAGTTGAGCTGGTTCGACGACAGCCGCAGGGTCTCGCCGACCGGGTCGCGGTGCGGCCTGAACGAGGCCTGCTCGACCGCCTTGAGGCTGTTCAGCAGCCCCGAGCCCTGCTCGGTGGCGGGCGCGCCGAGGTCGGTCGCGGTCGACAGCAGGATCTGCTTCACGACCGCCGGCGTCGGCGTGGCCCCGTCGTGGCCCTTCCGGTAGGCCTGGATGACCAGCGCCGCCGCCCCCGCCACCTCGGGCGCGGACTCGCTGGTGCCGCCGGACTCCTCGACCGACGACGGCTTGCCGAGGAAGTTGACGCAGTCGGCGTACTTCGCCACGTCGGGCGTGCAGGAGGCGAAGGAGAGGTCGCCCGGCGCCACCAGGTCCAGGGTCCGCCCGGCCTGGGTGTACCCGCCGCTGGAGAGCGCGCTGATGTTGTTGTTCTCCCAGCCCTTAGGCGCGAACTTGTCCGCGCCCGCGTAGTCGGTCTGCGCGTAGAACCGGAAGTCGGTCGACGCGCCGACCGAGATGACGCTCGGGTCGGAGGCGGGGGAGCCGATCGTGTTGAACGGCCCGGCGTCGCCCGCCGCGACGACGACGGTGACG
>DATCGA010000312.1:0-17745 GCA_036509215.1 Trebonia sp. | reverse complement strand
ACCGCGCCCCATCACGTCACGTCACGCCGCGCCGCGGCGCGGCCTGCCAGCGCCACTCGCCCAGCCGCGCCCGCCCGTCCACCTCGCCCCGGCCCGTCGCCCACAGCAGCGTCTCCCACCGGGGGGTGCCCGTCGGCGCCTCGGGGAACAGCCGGTAGAGCACCCGGTCGCACAGATCCTCCGGCGGCGTCCAGTCGATCCCGAGCCCGGCCGCGACGTCCCGCATGTGCACCAGGACCTCGACCACCCCCATCGCCGCGAACCCCTCGGGATCGCCCAGGCCGAAGATGTGGAACGCCCGCGTGTCCGGCGGCACGGTCGTCACCAGCGAGCTCAGGAACGTCCCGCATGCCTCGAGGACCTGCACCAGACCCGCGTTGCTGGCGCCGGCGTCGGCGTAGATGGTCAGGGCCGGCCCGTTGGCGCGGCTGCGCTGCCACGCGAACGGCACGTGGGTGTCCCGCGGCGGCCGCCGCGGCCCCAGCTGGCCGGCGTAGGCGAACAGATCGTCGGCCATGTGCTCTACAGTCTCCCGGCAGTCCCACTCCAGGTCGCCCGCGGGCACCTGCCAGTCCCGGTCGAGCGCGCCGTTCAGCGCGTCGGCGACCAGGCCGACAGCCAGATCGACGTCGGCCGCAGTGACGGGCGGGGTGGTGGTTGCGTTCACCCAGCGATGGTACCCAGGCCAGCCGCCCGCCTCCGACGCGCGCCCACAGCAACCGCTAAGCAACGACGGGTAAGTTAAGCGCATGCAGGAGGACAGAGCTCGACGGGTCGCCGATGCGCTGCGGGACCGGGGCATAGACGCGCATCTGATGAACGACGGAATTGACATCTACGGCGTGCGCGTCAGGCTCGACGGCGGGCGCGAGGCGGTCTGGGGCCTCGAGGGCACGTCGTCCCTGGAGGCCGAGGTCCTGCTGGACGGGGACCTGGTCGGCTTCATCCCGGAGATCCCCGGCTCTTCGGAGTTCAACGACGCCCAGGTCGCCGACGCCATCGCCCGGGCCGACTACGACGAGCCCGTCGGCCACGAACGAGCCGAGGCGCCGCCGCCGGGCAAGCCGCTGATGCGCGAGGGCGGCCTGTTCCGCCGCTTCATCGGCGGCTTCCGCTACGACTCCGAGGGCAGCAGCGACTAGCGGAACAGCCGCCAGCAACCCGAAGCTCAGTCGAGCTTCGGGTCCACGTCCCGCAGCGGGTACCACGAGTCGACGTCGATCCCCTTGTTAACCACGAACCCGGTGCGCTCCAGGTGAACCAGGTGCGAGTACGCCTCGCCGACCGCGAACCGGCGCTGCATGCCCTGCATCCGGTCCCAGGGACGGCTCCACACCAGTTCCTCGGCCACCTGCACGCTCGTGCTCCCCGGCGACGACCGCAGCCGCGCCATCACCTCGCCCAGCCGCGCCTCATGGTGGGCGCGCAGGCCGGCGATCCGCGACGCCAGCCCGATGAACCGGTACTCGTGGGCCGGCAGCACCTCCTCGGCCGCCAGAGACGACATCGCCGACAGCGACGCCAGGTACTGCCCAAGCGTGTCGGCCGTCTCGCCCGGCGCCGGGCTGATGTTGGGCGTGATCCGGGGCAGGATGTGGTCTCCGGTCAGCACCACGTTGCGGTCACTGTCGTAGAAGCACACGTGCCCGGGGGTGTGACCGGGCGTGTGCAGCGAGACCAGCGGGCTGCCGGGGCCGAGCGGACGCTCGCCGTCAACCAGGAACCGGTCCGGCACCAGCGAGAACTCGCCGAAGTTGTCCGGCAGCGGCTGCCCGGCGGCGGCGGAGGCGGCCGCGAAGTCCGCGTCGAGGCCGCCGCGCTTGCGCAGCGCCTCGTCGCTGGCCCGCTTGAAGGTCTCCCGGTCGCGGAAGTGGTGCCGGTTGTCGGTGTCGGCCTCGTGCATCGCCACCCACGCCCCGGTGTGCTCCCGCAGCCGCCGGGCCAGCCCCATGTGGTCGCCGTGCCCGTGGGTGACCAGCACGGCCTTGATGTCGGACAGCTCCCACCCGGCTTCCCGCATCCCGGCCGACAGCCCGTCCCACGCCTCCGAGCACGGCCACCCGGTGTCGACCAGCGCGACGCCGCCGTCGTAGGCGACCGCGTAGGTCAGCACGTACCGCAGCGGGCTGTTGGGGAACGGCGTCGGGATGGACCACAGCCCCGGCCGCACCATCTCGACCGGTGGCATCACCCGGTCGATCCACGCCTGCCGCTGTAGCGTGCCGCTGACAATGATCCCTGGTGGTACCGCGCTCACATGGCCTCCTGGCTTCCGATACTAGCGAGCGTCGATTTCACCCTCATCGCCGGATTCCTCCCCAGGCTTCACAGGATCAAATTCAGTTTTCCGAACGGTCCCTGGATGACTCATGGTCCGCTCGCTAGGTCTGGTCCTCCACCGGGCCCTTCAGCGGAGGACCAGACCTGGCTAGCGAGCCCCGGTAAGAGCCGCCGCCTAAAAACCGACCGGGCCCGGGGGATGCTTGATCCACAGGCGTGTCCGCGGGATGTCCATGCCGACCGGGCCGGGAGGATGCGGCAGCCTCAGGTCGCTCCGCGCCCTGATGCTCATACGCTCGGCCGGGCGGACTTCCTCGAGCTCGGACGCTGCCTTCTTCGCCTCGTCCGCTCCCTCCGGCTCGTCCGACTCGTCCACCATCAGATCAAAATCGATCAGGTTGCTCATGACGCTTCCCCTCTGTCTGGCCGGCGGCTTTGCCGGCCGGGAGCGGCTGATTGCTCCTGAAAACAGCCTTACGCGCGCTGGCTACGCTCGGTAGTGGTCGTGGTCTTGTGGAGGCACAAGCCCGGCTTGCCCTCGGGCCGGGAATTACGCCGTCGGGCGTGCGGTCAGCCGGTCACCGGCCGGGGTCGCGGGACCGGCTTGCGCCGCAGGCTGAGGATGTGCGTGACCAGGTCGCGAGCCGGGCCGGCGGGCGGATTGGCCGAGCCGTTCCAGATCGCCCGCAGCGCCCGGTTCAGTGCTGGCTGACCCCCGTCTCCTGCGCCGCCCGGCCCAGGCTGCCCGTCCTGGCCACGCTGAGCAGCACCTCAAGCGCGGCGAGGTCAGGAACTCGGGCACTGAGCGCCATCTCGCCATCCTAGCCAGCGACAATCCGCGCTTGTCCCTGGCCAGCCGAGGCGGACTCAGCCGAGGCGGAACTACACGTCGCCAGAGGCGAGGCGCACGATCCGCAGCACCTCGGTCACCTGGACGGCCTCCTCCTCGGTCAGCCCCGGCAGGCCGAAGGCGGCCTGGTTGAGGGCGGCGGTGGCCTCCTCGGCGAGGGCCCGGCCGTCGTCGGTGATCGCGGCCAGCACCACCCGCCGGTCGGCCGGCGACATCTGCCGCTGCACCAGCCCGCGCTGCTCGAGACGGCCGATGGCGTTGGTGACGGCGGCCGGGTGGACCATCAGGCGGGTGCCGAGCTTGCCCATTGGCAGCGCGCCCGCACGGGTGAACGCGAGCAGCCGCAGCGCCTCGTAGGCCGCGAAGGTCAGCCCGTAGGGCTTGAGCGTGTCCTCGACCCGGGCCAGCAGCAGTTGCTGAACGCGCATGACCGAGGTGACGGCGGCCATGTTGTCGGCCTGCTCCGGCCAGCGCGCGGCCCACTGGCGGTGGGCTTCTGCGATCGGGTCGAAGGGCTGGCGGTCGGGCATGCCGCAACCGTACGCGACCGGGCCCCGTGCGTGACCGGCATCGCCGCCGTGGCCGCCCATCCCGACGCCCGACTTGACGGCTGCCCCCAAGGTCTTTTAACGTCAAAATATTGAACGTCAACATTTAACGTCAAAATATTTAACGTTGAAGGTATCCCTACCGGGTAGACCGGGAAGGATCCGAGGAGGCGGGGAGCACCGATGACAGTGACCGCGGTGGCGCAGCGCAAGGAGGCCAAGCGCGTGGGGGCTGAGCACGGGGAAGCGGAGCGCGGGCAGGCTGATCTCGCGGAAGCACAGCGTCCGACGCTGCACGTGCCGGTGCACCCGGTCCGGTTCGTGACCGCGGCGGCGCTGTTCGACGGGCACGACGCGGCGATCAACATCATGCGCCGGATCCTGCAGGCGCAGGGGGCCGAGGTGGTCCACCTGGGCCACGATCGATCGGTCAGGGACGTGGCCGACGCCGTCCTCGAGGAGGACGCCCAGGGCGTCGCGGTCAGCTCCTACCAGGGCGGGCACGTCGAGTACTTCGAGTTCCTGGCGGCCACGCTCAAGGCGGCCGGGGCCGGTCACGTGCGGATCTTCGGCGGCGGCGGCGGCGTGATCGTGCCGGAGGAGATCGCCCGCCTCAACGCGGCCGGGGTACGCATCTTCTCCCCCGAGGACGGCCAGCGCCTCGGCCTGACCGGCATGATCAACGAGCTCATCCGCGACTGCGACACCGACCTGACCGAGCGGCCGCCGAGCGCCGAGGCGGTGCTGACCGGCGACCGGAGCGCGCTCGCGCGGGCCATCACCTGCCTGCAGGCGGGCCGCCTGCCAGAAGCGGACCTCAACGCGCTAACCGCGGCCGCAGCCGGCCGCCGGGTCCCGGTCCTCGGCATCACCGGCACCGGCGGCTCAGGCAAGTCGTCGCTGACCGACGAGCTGGTTCGCCGATTCAGGACCGATCAGCACGACAAGCTGCGGGTGGCGGTGCTGGCGATCGACCCGACCAGGCGCCGCGGCGGCGGCGCGCTGCTTGGCGACCGGATCCGGATGAACGCGCTCGACGGCGATCACGTGTTCTTCCGCTCCCTCGCCACCAGAGGCGCCCGCGAGCTGCCGGAGAACGCCGACGCGATCATCACCGCCTGCCAGGCGGCCGGCTACGACCTGGTGATCCTGGAGACCCCCGGCATCGGCCAGGGCGACGCCGGGGTGACCGGCCTGGCGGACGTGGCGCTGTACGTGATGACGCCCGAGTTCGGCGCCGCCTCGCAGCTGGAGAAGATCGACATGCTCGACTTCGCCGACGCGGTCGCGATCAACAAGTTCGAGCGCCGCGGCGGGGCCGACGCCCTCCGCGACGTCTCCCGCCAGCTGATCAGGAACCGGGGCGCGTTCGGTGCCCGCCCGGACGACATGCCGGTCTTCGGCACCAGCGCGGCCACGTTCAACGACAACGGCGTGACCGCCCTCTACCAGCACCTGACCGGGCTGCTTGAGCCGCACGGCCTGCCGCTGACCGAGGGCGTGCTGCCCCCCGCGACCGGCCGGGTCTCCACCACCGCGACCGCGATCATCCCGCCCGCCCGCGCGGGCTACCTGGCCGAGATCGCCGGGAACGTCCGCGGCTACCACGAGCAAACCGAAAAGCAGGTCGCGGCGGTGCGCCGGGTGCAAAGGCTCGCCGACGTCCATGCTGAGCTTCTCAATGGTGTCGAACGGACCGTGGCGTCTGTGGCAGCCGAAGTGACTCCAACGGGCGGGACGACTCCCACGGGCGGGACGACTCCCACCGGCGGGACGACTCGTGACCCCGCCGAGCACGCCGTCGCGGCGCTGCTCGACCAGGCCACCGCCGACGTCGCCGAGGATAGCGCCGCACTGATCAAGGCCTGGCCGGCCGTGGTCGAGTCCTACTCCGGCGACGAGCAGGTGGTCCGGATCCGTGACCGCGAGCTGCGCACGAAGCTGACCCGCGAGTCCCTGTCCGGCAGCAAGATCCCCCGGGTGGCGCTGCCGCGCTACCAAGACCACGGCGAGCTGCTGCGGTTCCTGCGGGAGGAGAACCTGCCGGGGTACTTCCCGTTCACGGCCGGGGTGTTCCCGTTCAAGCGCGAGGGCGAGGACCCGGCCCGGATGTTCGCGGGCGAGGGCGACGCGTTCCGCACCAACCGCCGGTTCAAGCTGGTGTCGGCGGGCAACGAGGCGACCCGGCTGTCGACCGCGTTCGACTCCGTCACCCTGTACGGCCGCGACCCGGGGGAGAGCCCCGACGTCTACGGGAAGGTCGGCACGTCCGGCGTCTCGATCGCGACCCTCGACGACATAAAGGTCCTCTACGACGGCTTCGACCTGTCCTCGCCGACCACCTCGGTCTCGATGACGATCAACGGCCCGGCCCCGACCATCCTCGCCTACTTCCTCAACACCGCGATCGACCAGGGCGCGGCCAACGGCTTGTCGGCGGCGCAGGTGCTGTCGCGCGTGCGCGGCACCGTGCAGGCGGACATCCTCAAGGAGGACCAGGGCCAGAACACCTGCATCTTCTCGACCGAGTTCTCCCTGCGGATGATGGGCGACATCCAGGAGTGGTTCATCGCCAACCAGGTCCGCAACTTCTACTCGGTGTCGATCTCCGGCTACCACATCGCCGAGGCCGGGGCCAACCCGATCAGCCAGCTCGCGTTCACCCTGGCCAACGGGTTCACCTACGTCGAGTCCTACCTCGCCCGGGGCATGAGCATCGACGACTTCGCGCCCAACCTGTCGTTCTTCTTCTCCAACGGGATGGACCCCGAGTACACCGTGATGGGCCGGGTCGCCCGGCGGATCTGGGCGGTCGCCGTGCGCGACCGCTACGGCGCCAACGAACGCTCGCAGAAGCTCAAGTACCACGTGCAGACCTCGGGCCGGTCGCTGCACGCCCAGGAGATGAACTTCAACGACATCCGCACCACCCTGCAGGCGCTCTGCGCGATCTACGACAACTGCAACAGCCTGCACACCAACGCCTACGACGAGGCGGTCACCACCCCCAGCGAGGAGTCGGTCCGCCGCGCCCTCGCGATCCAGATGATCATCGGCCGCGAGTGGGGCCTGGCGATGAACGAGAACCCGCTCCAGGGCTCCTACATCGTCGACGAGCTGACCGACCTGGTCGAAGAGGCGGTCCTGGCGGAGTTCGAGGCGATCAGCGTCCGCGGCGGCGTGCTCGGCGCGATGGAGACCGGCTACCAGCGCGGCCGCATCCAGGACGAGTCGATGCTCTACGAGCAGCGCAAGCACGACGGCAGCCTGCCCGTCATCGGCGTCAACACGTTCCGCAACCCGCGCGGCGAAGACCCCGCGGCCGCCCCCGTCGAGCTCGCCCGCGCGACCGAGGAGGAGAAGAAGTCCCAGCTCGAACGCGTCCGCGAGTTCCAGCAAACGCATGAGCAGGAAGCCAACGCGGCGCTGGCGGCGCTGAAAGAGGCGGCCCGCTCCGGCGGCAACGCCTTCGCCGCCCTGATGGACGCCGCCCGGGTCTGCAGCCTCCAGCAGGTCACCGAGGCCTTCTTCGAAGTCGGCGGCCAATACCGCCGCAACGTCTGAGTGCGCCCCACCCGCCACCGCCCGGTCCTGTCACCTACGCCATCGACCCCAATAGGCCATGTCGATGGCGTAGCCGACAGGATTCGTTTCGGGTCAATGGCGTAGCCGACATGCCCCTCAGCGACGATCTCGGCCACCCGGTGAGCGTGGAGTTGCCCGCGCGACGGGTGGTGTCGCTGGTCCCGTCGCTGACCGAGTCGGTCGCCGTCACCCGCCCGAACGCGCTGGCCGGCGCCACGATCTGGTGCACCCACCCGGCCGACCTCGACGTGCCGAGGGTGCGAGGCACCAAGAACCCCGACCTCGCCGCCATCGCCGCGCTGAAACCCGACCTCGTCCTCGCTAACCAGGAGGAGAATCGCCGGGTCGACGTCGAGCGCCTCCGCGCGGCCGGGGTGCCCGTCTGGGTAACCGTGATCAGGACCCTGGACGAGGCGATCGCCTCGCTCCGCCGGATGTTCACAGACTCGCTCGGCTGGCCGGAACCGCCGTGGCTGGCCGAGGCCGAGCGGGCCTGGCGCGACCCCGCCCCGGCCCCCCGCACCCGGGCGGCGATCCCGATCTGGCGCGACCCGTGGATGGCGGTCGGCTCGGCCACCTTCACCGGCGACCTCGCCGCCCGCCTCGGCCTGGACAACGTCTACGCCGACCACCCCGAGCGCTACCCGCACATCGACCTCGACGACCTGGCCGCCCGCAGGCCCGAGCTCATCGTGCTGCCCGACGAGCCCTATACGTTCACCGAGGCCGACGGCCCGGAGATGTTCCCCCGCGAGCGGGTCGCCCTGGTCGAAGGGCGCAGCCTCACCTGGTACGGGCCGTCCCTGGTGACCGCCAGGACGCGGCTGGCCGAACAGCTCGCCGCGGCCCGCCCCCCGCGCTGATACCGTGCCCAGCATCAGCCACCCGATCTGGAGAACCCAATGCTTGAGACCGAAGACCGATCCGGGGTGACCGTGCTGCGGCTGCAGCATGGCAAGGTCAACGCGCTCGACACCGAACTGCTGCGGGCCATCACCCGGGCGATGCAGGGCCTGAATCCGGCCGCCGCTGTGGTCATCACCGGGGCCGGGTCGGCGTTCTCGGCCGGGGTCGACCTGAAGCGGATCGCCGACGGCGGGCAGGCCTACGTCCGCGAGTTCCTGCCCGCCCTGACGGAGACGTTCCTGGCCGTTTTCGACCACCCGGGCCCGGTCGTGGCCGCCGTCAACGGCCACGCGATCGCCGGCGGCTGCGTGCTCGCGGCGGCGTGCGACGTCCGGCTGATGGCGGGCGGCCGGATCGGCCTGGCCGAGCTGAGCGTCGGGGTGCCCTTCCCAACCGTGGCGATCGAGATCATCCGGCACGCGGTCGGGCCGGCCGCGTGCAACCTGGTGCTCACCGCGCGGCTGCTCGACGCCGCCCAGGCCCAGTCGATCGGCCTTATCCACGACGTCGAGGCCCCCGAGACCCTCCTCGACTCGGCCGTCGCGCTGGCCCAGACCATGGCCAAGACCCCGGCCGACGTCTACTCGCTGAGCAAGCGCCAGCTGCAGCGGTCGGCCAGGGACGCGATGGACGGCCACGGCTCTGACGAGGAAGCCATCGAGGCCGGCTGGAGGTCGCCCCGCACCAGGGACGCCATCGTCGACTACATGGCCTCGCTCGGGCAGCGGGGATCGGGGAGCTAGTCGCGGCCGGGCGACCGCCGGGCTCGGGCTAGTCCCGCTCACGGTCGCTGAGCTAACGTGGCGGAGGTCACCGTGCCTTGTCCCGGGAGGGAGCCGCCGTCATGAGCGCCACCGAAGCTGCCAGGACCGACGATTCTGCCGTCGCCCCGTCGTCAGACGAACTGATCGCCCGCATCCGCGAACTGCAGCCGCTGATCGAGAAGAACGCCGCCCAGGGCGAGGCCGACCGGCGGGTAGTCGAGGAGTCCATCACCGCGCTCACCGAGGCCGGCGTCTTCAAGGTCGCGCAGCCGCGCCGGTACGGCGGCTACCAGACCTCGATGCGGACCATGCTCGACGTGTCGGCGGCGGTGGCCGAGGCCGACGGCGGGACCGCCTGGGTGGTGGCCCTGTGCAACGTCTGCGCGTGGCTGACCGGCCTGTTCAGCGAGCAGGCGCAGGACGAGGTGTGGGAGAACGACCCGGACGCCAAGGTCTCGGGCGTGCTCACGCCGAGCGCCGAGGCGGTCAAGGTCGACGGCGGATTCCGGCTGACCGGCCGCTGGTTCTACAACTCGGGGTCCTGGCACGCGAGCTGGGCGATCCTCGGCTTCCCGGTCCTCAACGACGACGGTCAGCTGATCGACCAGGGCCTCGCGCTGATCCCGTTCGCCGACCTGGAGATCGAGGAGACCTGGTTCGTCGCCGGGATGAGCTCGTCCGGCTCTAACTGCCTGATCGCGACCGACGTCTTCGTGCCCGAGCACCGGATCATGTCGGGCCTGGCGGCCATCGAGGGGAACTACCCGACCGAGCACGCCGACGAGGCGCTCTACCGCGCCGCGTTCGTCCCGGTCCTCGCGCTGGTGCTGGCCGGACCGCAGCTCGGGATGGGCCGCAAGGCGCTGGAACTGGTCACCAAGAAGGCTGCGGGCAAGGCGATCGCCTACACGTTCTTCACCGCCCAGGCCGACTCGACCGCGTTCCAGCTCCAGCTGGCCGAGGCCGCGCTGATGATCGACACCGCGCACCTGCACGCCTACCGGTCGGCCGACGACATCGACCGAGCCGCGGCGGCCGGCGTCTACCCGGACACGCTGCTGCGCGCGCGGGTCCGGGCCGACACCGGCTGGGCGCTGCAGAATGTCACCAAGGCGATCGACATCCTGCTCTACGCCCACGGGGCCGGCAGCTTCGCCCAGGTCAACCCGTTGCAGCGGATCTGGCGCGACTCGGCCGTGGCCGCCCGGCACGCGGTCACCCTGCCGGCCGTCAACTTCGAGGTCTACGGCAAGGCCCTGCTCGGTCGCACCGACCAGATCACCCCGCTCATCTGACCCGGCTTAGGTACTCATCCCGGCGTGGCCGCCGGGGGCTGTGGCGGCCGCAGGCCCGGCATGGTCAGGTACAGCACGGCCGCGACGGCGCTGGTGGCGGCGAAGGCCCCCATCGCCCAGGCGTCGGACACGTGCTCGACGAGCAGGCCGGCGATCAGCGGCGCCACCGCCGCCAGCGACATGGCGACCATGCCGGTGGTGTTGTTGACCCGGCCGCGCATTTCCTCCGGTGTGCTGCGGAGCATCACCGCGAACATCGCGGCGTTCGCGGCCGGCGCGAGCAGCAGCAACAAGGCGACCGGCACCGCCACCAGCGGTGACGGGATGAGCAGGGCCGCCGCGGCAAGCAGCAGCGCCCCGGCCAGGGCTTCCGCGGTGTTCAAGGCCCGCAGGCTCAGGCGCCTCTGCAGCCAGGGCGCGATGACACCGCCGACTACCGCCCATGCTGACAACAGTGCACACAAACCGGGACGAACAAACCCGGATGCGCTGCGGTGCGAGGACCGGGATTTCAGCGCTGAGCGCGCCACCGCGTCATACCACCCTGCAACGCCTAAATAAATGTATTCTTCCGGCATGGGAGACGGAGGGAATAACCCTCAGGCACAGAAAACCGCGTCGGCCATCGGGCGGAATCCCCGGCGGGGCTGGATGTCGACTACGACCCAGGTTTTCGCCTATGGCTGGACATTTGCCATACCGCTTATAGCGTTCCTATGGACGATCGTTATCCTCATTTATTCTCTCTCGCTGCCGAGCGGAGTCCGGTGGGGTGTCTTCGCGACTGCGGTCATCACCGGCAGTTGCTCTTTCCTGGCGGGCGGCCTGATCGGGCTCCTGTTCGGCATCCCGAGGTCGGCCTTGGGCGCAGCAGGGACCACGCACACTGGCCAGTACCAGGCCAACAGCAACCTGGTAGAAGTCTCCGATTGGCTGACGAAGATCATCGTGGGCGTCGGTCTCGTGCAGATCGGACGCCTTGAGCCCGCGCTGAGCAGGCTGGCGGCGAACTTGAAGGCGCCGCTCGGCGACCAGCCGTCCAGCGCGGCCTTCGGCGTCGCCCTGGTGATCGCGAACGTGCTGCTCGGCTTCCTCTTTTTCTATCTATGGGCCCGATCCCTGCTCCAGCGAGACTTGGAACTCTCAGATGGATTCGCCGATGGCGACGGGGCCGAAGAGACAGTGCCAACCCCCGTAACGCAAACGGTGGTGACATTGGCGTCCGAGCGTCTATCGCTGCCGGGGCAATCGGTGCCGGCGGCACAGCCGTCGGCAGCGGAAGCCACGTAGCTCTGAGCGTTGGCTCCATACACTGACGAACATGGCAAACCGCATCAGTGAGTTGGTCATCGACTGCGCCGACCCGGAACGTCTCGCCGCATTCTGGAGCGAGGTCCTCGGCTACGCCGAACTCGGCCGCGATGACGACGGAAGCATCGAGATCGGGCCGCCCGACGCCGGCTTCGGCGGACTGCAGCCCACCCTCATCCTCAGCCCGAGCAGCGACCCGAGGACCGGCAAGCTCCGCCTGCACCTCGACGTCAACCCGACCGACCGTGACCAGGACGCCGAGCTCGAGCGGCTGCTCGCCCTCGGCGCCAAACCCGCCGACGTCGGCCAGACCGGCGCCGAGAGCTGGTACGTCCTAGCCGACCCGGAAGGCAACGAATTCTGCCTCCTGCGGACCCAGCTCGATCCTCTCCGGCTTCCCTAGTTCAGTCGATGGGCTGGGCTGAGGGACAGGGCGCGGGCGGTACTCGGCGCGGTAGACGGCGCGTTCCTCGGCGACGGCATCGTGGTGGCGGTGGCCGCGCTCGGCCCCGACGGACCGGTGATCGTCACGACCGAGGGCCTGCCGCCCGATGCCAGGTTCGAGATCGGCTCGGTCACCAAGACCATGACCGCGACCCTACGAGCGGGTCTACTCCAACTTCGGCTACCGGCTGCTCGGCCTGGTCCTCGAGCGGGCGGGCGGCCGTCCCTACCAGGACCTGCTCGCGGAGCGGCTGCTGACGCCGCTCGGGATGACGTGCTCGGGCGTCGGCCCGGCGGGCGGCGGGACCAGGCTGACCGGGCACGCCCTGGGGCGGCCCGCGCGGTGCTGGCCGCTCTCACCGGCGGGGACGTCGGCCGGGCGCGGCCGAGGCCGACCGGGGGCACGCCCGGACCGGAGTGGGAGACCCGCGCCAGACAGACGGCGCAGGCGCTGCTCGACGGCCGCTTCGGCGACGTCCACGCCAGCCGGCGGCCCGAAGGCCAGGCGGTGACCAATGCAGATCAGCTCGCGGCGCTGTGGGGCAGCGCAATGCGCTGGGCGGGCGCACCGGCCCGGGTGTCGGCGGTCTCCTGCCGCACCGTGTCCGGCGGCATCGGCGCGCTGGTCACCGTCGACGGCGCCCGGCGCCCGGTGTCGCTGCTGCTGACCTACAACGAGGCCGGGCAGATCGCGATGCTGCGGCTGCTCAGCCCGGATGAGTCCGCTCCGTGGTGATGGCCGTAATCCCAGCGACTCCAGCCGTGAAGCCACCCTCGCGGCCAGGGCCGAGGCGATCTCCGGCGGCACCGGCACGTTCGACCCCTCGAACCCCCGAAACGGGCGGAACGATCCCAGCTGAGCGTCCTCGGCCAGCTCCGACCGCAGCAGTGGCGGACGGACCCGGTAGTCGAACCGGATGTCGGTCCGCCACCGGAAGCGCGCGTCGCGACCATCGGCGGGATCCGACGGCTCCACCGAGTGCTCGTACGTCGGCGACGTAATCGTCGCGATGTAGTAGATGCCGGGGTCCTTGGGCCCCACGACCTGCAGCCAGACCCGGTCGCCGACCGCCATCTGGTCCCGGAAGTGCGGCGTGCCCCACCACTGGTCCCTGGAGGAGGCGACGGCCGCCTCCAGGTCGTAGTGCCGGGGGTTGCCCTCGAAGATCCAGTCGGCCATGGCTTCACAGCGTACGTAGGCGCCGAAAGGCCTGTTCCTGGGGCATGCCAATCGATACTCAGTATCTATATGATGGAACTAAGTTCCTTTCAGCGCGGGCGGGGTGAGACCTAGTGAGCAAGCAGTCGGCGCGTGACCGGCTCGCCGAGGCCGCGTTCGCCCTGTTCGCCGAGCGCGGGTACGAGCAGACCAGCATCGACGACATCACCGAGCGGGCCGGCCTCGGACGGACCACGTTCTTCCGGCACTACCGGTCCAAGGAAGACGTCATCTTCCCCGACCACGACCTGCTGCTGGCGCAGATCGGGGAGCGGCTGCGCACCTCGAGCGACGGCACCGCCCTGCTCGCGGTCTCCGACGCCGTCCGCCTGGTGCTCAAGCACTACCTCGAAGAGGGCGACCTCGCCCGCCGCCGGTACGCGCTCACCAGCGGGGTGCCCGCCCTCCGGGACCGCGAGATCGCCAGCGTCGCGCGCTACCAGCGGCTGTTCCGCGAGTTCATCGCCGACTGGATGGGCGACCCGGCCGAGCCCGCCCCGCTGCGGGCCGAGCTGATGGCGGCGGCCGTGGTCGCCGCCCACAACCACGTGCTCCGCCGCTGGCTCCGGGGCGAGTGCCCGGACCCGGTGGCCGAGGTTGACCTGGCGCTTCGGCAGGTCATCGAGCTCTTCACCGCCCCCGGCGACAGCGTCAACGGTGTCGATGGCGGCGACGGGACCACGATCATCGCGTTCCGCTCCGGTCAGGACATCGAGGCGCTGCTGCCGGCCCTCCGGCGCCTGGCCGATAGCGTCCCATCGGGCTCTGCTTGAAAACCCGTAAACCCATAGTTTCGAACGGACCGAGGCGACTCCGGACGGCAAGCCACTGGCCTGACCGGCGGAGCAACGGTCCGTTCGGGCAAAACGATCTTGATCTTGATGTTCTCGGGCTTCGCGCGGATGTAAGGCGCTGAATGAACGATCTGGCGGCCATGACCGAGGCCCTGCGGCGGTTCACGCCGGTCGCCGTGCCGCTCGACGGGCGACGCGCGGCGGCGGTCGCCATCGCCGTCTCCGAGGATGGCTTCCTGCTCACCCGGCGCACGTCGAAGCTGCGCGCCCACGCCGGGCAGTTCGCGCTGCCGGGCGGGCGGCTCGATCCAGGCGAGGACGCGGTCGACGCCGCCCTGCGCGAGCTGCGCGAGGAGGTCGGCGCCAGCGCGGACCGTGCGGATGTCCTGGGCGTGCTCGACGACTACCCGACCAGGTCCGGCTACGTCATCACGCCGGTCGTGGTCTGGCTCAGCGCGGGGCGGCGGCTGGAGGCCAACCCGGACGAGGTCGCCGAGCTGTACCAGATCCCGCTGGCCAGCCTGGACGTGACGCCCCGGTTCATCACCATCCCCGAGTCGGACCGGCCGGTGATCCAGCTGCCGCTGGTGGGTCACTTCGTGCACGCCCCTACCGCCGCCGTGCTGTACCAGTTCCGCGAGGTGGCGCTGCACGGCCGCGAGACCCGCGTCGCCCACCTGGAGCAGCCGGTTTTCGCCTGGCGCTAACGTACCTGTAGGACCCGGATAAGGCTGGAGTGGACATGCCGGTAGAGAGAGTGCTTCCCGACTCGGACGCCGAGGACCTGCTGAACCTCGTGCGCGAGATCGCGAGCAGCGAGCTCAAGCCGATCGCGAGCGAGTACGAGGCGGCCAGCCGGTTCCCGCGCGAGCAGTTCCGGCTGCTCGGCCGGAGCGGGCTGCTCGGCCTGCCGTACCCGGAGAAGTGGGGCGGCAGCGCGGTCAGCTACGAGGTCTACCTGCAGGTCCTCGAGGAGATCGCGGCGGCCTGGATGACCGTCGGGGTCGGGCTGTCGGTGCACACGATGTCGTGCTACCCGCTGGCCAACTTCGGCACCGACGAGCAGCGCGGCGAGTGGCTGCCGGAGATGCTCGAGGGGAACCTGCTCGGCGCCTACGCGCTGTCGGAGGCGCAGGCCGGGTCGGACGCGGCCGCGCTGTCGACCCGCGCGACCGCTGACGGCGACGATTACCTGGTCAGCGGGACGAAGGCGTGGATCACCCACGCCGGGCAGGCCGACTTCTACACGCTGATGGTCCGCACCAGCGACGACCGCAGCCGGGGCGTCAGCTGCCTGCTGGCCGACGCGTCGACCCCCGGCCTGACCGCCGCCGCCCTCGAGCACAAGATGGGCCTGACCGGTTCCCCGACCGCGCAGATCCTGCTCGACCAGGCGCGCGTGCCGGCCCGCCGCCGGATCGGGGCCGAGGGCGACGGGCTCAAGTTCGCCCTCGACGCGCTCAACTCGGGGCGGCTCGGCATCGCCGCCTGCGCCGTCGGCCTGGCCCAGGCGGCGCTGGACGAGGCGGTCGCCTGGGCGATGCAGCGCAGCCAGTTCGGCAAGCCGATCATCGACTTCCAGGGCCTCGAGTTCCTGCTGGCCGACATGGCGGCCGGGGTGGAGTCCGCCCGCGCGACCTACCTGGACGCCGCCCGCCGCCGGGACCGGGGCATGGAGTTTCGCCGTCAGGCCTCGATCGCCAAGCTGGTCGCGACCGACATGGCGATGCGGGTGACGACCGACGCCGTGCAGGTGCTCGGCGGCTACGGCTACACCCGCGACTTCCCGGTCGAGCGGTACATGCGCGAGGCGAAGGTGCCGCAGATTTTCGAGGGCACCAACCAGATCCAGCGGATGGTTATCGCGCGGGAGCTTCGCAAGGTGTGAGACCGTTTTAAACGCGAGATGTCAAGAAGGTCGTGGTGGCTCCGACCCCAGGGTGGTCGCGCGTCACGAGTCCAGCGTTGACGGCGTGACCTGGACCGCGTCGATAGACGTGGTGCTGCGGAAGTGTGGCTGAGCTGTCGCCCGCTTTAGTCGCCGGTTGGGTTGCCGAGGAAGTCCGTGAGCGCCTGGTGGTACGGGGCGATGGTGGTCGTGTCGGCGTACTCGTCGGGGCCGTGCTGGCCGTCGCCGCCGATGCCGAAGATGACGGCGTCGATGCCCCGCTGGTAGTAGAAGCGCCCGTCGGCGGCGCCGTGCTTGCGCAGGAAATCGGCGCGGTACCCCTGATCGGCCGCGGCCTGCCTGAGGGTTTGAACCTCGGGGCGGTTCCGGTCCGCGTGGTGCGGGGGGTCGGCGAGGTCGACCACCGGGGTGACGCCGGGTTCGCAGAAGGTCGCCAGGTACGCGGTGATCTCCTCGGCGGTCTTGCCGTTCAGGTCGCCGTCCTCGGGCGGAAAGCGGAGGTCGAGCCAGGCCTCCGCCAGCGCCGGGATCTGGTTGCGGGCCTGGTTGGGAGTTTCGATCCTGGCTACGTTTACGGTCGTCCGCCACGCCTCCTCGGCCGGGACGGGGTAGGCGGCCAGCAGCCGGTCCAGCGTGCGGTGCAGCTTGACGAGGGCGTTGTCGCCCAGCCAGGGGTAGGCGCTGTGGCCGCCGCGGCCGACCGCCCGCAGGGTGGCGGTGATCATCCCCTTGGAGTCGGTCACGACGCGCAGCCCGCTGTGCTCGCCGATGACGACGAGCTCACCGCTGACGCCCTGGTTGATCTGGTGCAAGGTGCCGTTGCGCCCGCCGACCTCCTCGTCGGTTACCAGCTGCAATGCCAGCGGGTAGGAAAGGGCGCCGGCCAGCTCGCGGAAGACCTGCGCCTGGGCGAGCGCGGACACCTTCATGTCCTGGGCGCCGCGCGCGTACAGGCGGTCAGCCTCTCGGCGCGGGCGGAACTGGCCGGGCGAGGCCGGTACCACGTCGAGGTGGGCGTTGAGGATGATCCGGAACCGTTGCGGTCGGTCCGTGCCAACGTAGAGGAGCGCGCTCGGCTTACCGCCGGACTCGAACCGCTCGCCGGTGAAACCGGGGCCGACGAAATCGACGGCGAAATCGAGCGCCTTGCTGAGGTCGCCCCGTCGGTCGGCGGTTGACTGAATGGCCAGCAGCTCCGACGCAGCGGCAAGGAACGACTCGGTTTCCATTCCGCTACCTTGCCACGCTCTGCCGTTGCCGTTGCCGTTGCCGTCGCCGTCGCGGGCCCGCGTGCTTGCCGTCAGTTAATGTCGAACTCGTTGCCCTCTGGGTCTTTCATCCCCACCGCGTAGAACTCGGGGCTCCCGGTCGCTACCACGGTGGCGCCTAGATTGGAAATCCGTCGCACTGCCGCGTCGATCCGCTCCTTACGGGTCGCGGCCGGAAGCGCCCAGCCGCCGCTGGCGTTGATGTCGAGGTGGAGCCGGTTCGGCACCGTCTTCCCGTCCGGCGACACCTGGAACCAGATGCGGGGTGCGCGGCCCTGGGGGTCGATGATGCTGTCGGCGCCGACTCCCACGGTCTCGAGCAGGCCCTTGTCGCGTCGCCAGTCGTCCCAGGTGGCGAAGCCCTCCGGAGGCGGCTCAAGCTCGTATCCGAGGGCGGCGGCCCAGAACCGGGCCAGCAGGTCCGGGTCGGCGCAGTTAATAACTAGCTGGTACCAGACAGCCATTGGTTTCTCCTTAGCCTCGATCCACCGGTCAAATAGGGGTGCTTTCCGGCGTGTTAACGTGAAAGGTGCCCTCTGAGCTGGGAGAATGGGAGTATCTGACGCTTCCAT
>DATCGA010000311.1:0-13930 GCA_036509215.1 Trebonia sp. | reverse complement strand
AAGCCGCTGGCGCAGGCGCGCAACGACACAAGGGTGTGCGCGCGCTACTTCCGCTTCTACAGCCGCGTCATCGAGTCGTATTACGGCCTGAGCATCCCGCTGCGGCCGGACCTGCACGTGTACACCCGCCGCGAGCCGCTCGGGGTCGCCGGCAGCATCGTCGCCTGGAACTACCCGATGCAGCTGTTCGGCCGGGGGGTGGCGCCCGCCATCGCCACCGGCAACTGCACGGTGCTCAAGCCGGCCGACGAGACGCCGCGCACGGCGGTCTACCTCGCCCGGCTGGCGACCGAGGCGGGGTTCCCGCCCGGCGTGATCAACGTGGTCACCGGGCTCGGGCCGGAGGCCGGGGCCGCGCTGGCCGCCCACCCGGGCATCGACCACCTCAGCTTCGTCGGCTCGACCGAGGTCGGCAGCCTGATCGCGGGCGCGGCCGCCCGGCGGGTGGCGCCGGTGACGCTGGAGCTCGGCGGCAAGTCGGCCCACCTGGTGTTCGGCGACGCGGATGTCGAGCGGGCGGCCACCGTGATCGCGAACGCCATCTTGCAGAACGCCGGGCAGACCTGCTCGGCCGGGTCCCGGGTGCTGGTGCACGAGCGGGTCCACGACGAGCTGCTGCAGCGCATCGCCGACCGGTTCGCCACCGTGTCGATCGGGCCGGGCATCTCCGACCCCGACCTCGGCCCGCTGGTGTCGCGCAAGCAGCAGGACCGGGTCCGCGGCTACGTCGAGTCGGCCAAGGAAGCCAGGGAAGCCGCCATCGTCTGCGGCGGCACCGTCGCCGAGCCCGACGGCATCACCGGCGGCGCCTATTTCGCCCCCACGCTGATCGACGGCGTCGATCCGGCGGCGAAGATCGCCAGCGAGGAAATCTTCGGCCCGGTGCTCACCGTCACCACGTTCGGCGCCGAGGACGAGGCGGTCGCACTCGCCAACGGCACCGACTACGCCCTGATGGGCGCGGTCTGGACGAAGGACCTGGCGCGGGCGCACCGGGTGGCCGCGCAGGTCGACGGGGGGCAGATCTACGTGAACACCTACGGCGCCGGCGGCGGCGTCGAGCTGCCGTTCGGCGGCTTCCGCAAGTCGGGCTACGGGCGCGAGAAGGGCGTTGAGGCGCTCGACGCCTACACCGCCACCAAGACGATCGTCGTGCAGCTCTGAGCGCGGCACATCGAGCAGGGAGAACGCCAATGGGTTCTGACCAGGTCGCGGACGTCGACATCCTCATCATGGGGGCCGGCGTGACCGGCATCTACCAGCTCTACCGGGCCCGCGAGGCGGGCTACTCGGTCCAGCTGGTGGAGGCCGGCTCCGGCGTGGGCGGCACCTGGTACTGGAACCGCTACCCGGGGGCGCGCTACGACTCCGAGAGCTACACCTACGGGTACCTCTTCTCCGACGAGCTCTTCGCCGAGTGGGACTGGACCGAGCACTTCGCCGGCCAGCCCGAGAACGAGCGCTACTTCAACCACGTGGTGGACAAGTTCGACCTGCGCGGCCACATCCGGTTCAACACCAGGATCACCTCGGCCATCTGGGACGAATCCGACGGGACCTGGCTGGTCAAGGCGGACGGGTACGCCGCCAGGGCGCGCTTCGTGGTCGCCGCGACCGGCGTGCTGTCGGTCCCGTTCTACCCCGCCATCCCGGGGCGGTACAGCTTCCGCGGCGAGGCCTACCACACCGGCCTGTGGCCGAAGACCCCGGTCGACTTCGCGGGCAAGCGCGTCGCCGTCATCGGCACCGGGTCGAGCGGCGTCCAGGTCATCCCGATGGTCGCGGGCGAGGTCGCCTCGCTGACCGTGTACCAGCGCACGCCCAACTGGGCCACCCCGCTCAACAACCGGCCGATCACCCCGCAGGAGCAGGCCGCGCTCAAGGCGGGCTTCGAGGCGATCCGCGACACCTGCAACAGCTCGCCGTCCGGGTTCCTGCACGCTCACTCGGACAAGCTCACCTTCGACGACTCGCCCGAGGAGCGGCAGGCCTTCTACGAGCGGGTCTGGCGGCTCGGCGGGTTCGGGAAGATCATTTCCAACTACCGGGACATGACCCTGAACCCCGCCGCCAACGCCGAGTGGTCGCGCTTCGTCGCCGGCAAGATCCGCGCGGCGGTCAGCGACCCGGCGACGGCGGAGAAGCTGATCCCGACCGACCACGGCTACGCGGGCAAGCGCCCCCCGTACGTGACCGACTACTACGAGGCTTTCAACCGGCCCAACGTCTCGCTGGTCGACCTGAACGAGACGCCGATCACGGCGGTCACCGAGACCGGCCTGGAAACTGCGGACGGGCTGCAGGAGTTCGACATCATCGTCTGGGCGACTGGATTCGACTTCGGCACCGGCGCACTCAACCGGCTCGGGGTCCGCGGCGTCGGCCGCCTGCCGCTCGAGGAGTACTGGGCCGACGGACCGCTCACCTACCTCGGCCTGATGTGCCATCACTTCCCGAACTTCTTCTTCCCCGGCGGACCGCACGGCGCCGCGGGCAACAACCCGAGGTACTCCGGCGACCAGTCGGACTTCATCGCCGGCCTGATCGATTTCGCCCGCGAGCACCGGCACCCGGTCATCGAGGTCCCCAAGGCGCTGGAGGACGAGTGGACCACGACCGTCAACGAGGCGGCGGTCACCATGTCGCCGTTCAACGAGAAGAGCTACTTCTTCGGCACCAACATCCCCGGCAAGCCTAAGGCCTTCCTGCTTAACTCCCTCGGGCGACCCAAGCTCCTGGAAATGATGGAGGCCGCCGCCAAGACCGACTACGCCGGGTTCTTCCCCACCCACCTGTCCCACCCGTAAGGAAAGGAAAGCAGCAGATGACCGACACCGACGCCACCGTCTGGCCGCACCACGAACTCGGCAAGGAACTGTCCAACTGGGGCCGCTGGGGCGCCGACGACCAGATCGGCACGCTCAACTTCATCACCCCGGAGAAGGTAGTCAGCGCCGCCAAGCTGATCCGGACTGGCAAGATCATCGACTGCGGCATCCCGTTCGACAAGAACGGCCCGTTCCCGCCCGGCGGCTGGCGGAACAACCCCCAGCACGTGTTCACCCTGCTCCCGTCGGACTCGTTCTACGCCAAGGACGGTCAGTTCGCCGCGGACGACATCATCATCATGGGCCTGCAGGCCTCCACCCAGTGGGACGGGCTGGCCCACGTGGGGTACGACGGGCACTTCTACAACGGGGTTCCGGCCGCCGCGGTCAACAACTTCCAAGGCGCCTCCAAGAACGACATCGCCAAGGTGGCCGCGAAGCTCATCTCCCGCGGGGTGCTGCTCGACATCGCCGCCCTCAAGGGGGTCGAGGCGCTGCCCGACTCCTACGAGATCACCGAGGCCGACGTGCTCGCGGCCGAGGAGCGCCAGGGAGTGCGGGTCTCCTCTGGCGACATCCTCTGCATCCGCACCGGCTGGTACAAGTACTTCGCCGAGGGCGACCGGCAGCACTACGTGGGCAACACGGCCGGCCCGGGCCAGGACATCTGCCGCTGGATCCACGACCGCGAGATCGCCGCGCTCGCCCTCGACCAGGCCAACGGCGAGGCGTGGCCGACCCCGATCCCCGGCGCCACCATCCCCTTCCACCAGGTGGCGATCCGCGACATCGGCCTGACCCTGGGCGAGATGTTCAACTTCAACGACCTGGCGGCCGACTGCGAGCAGGACGGCGTGTGGGAGTTCTTCTTCTCCGCCACTGGCCTCAAGGTCACCGGAGCGGTCGGCACGCCACTCACCCCGGTGGCCATCAAGTAGGAGGGCAGAGCCGATGACCAGCTTCGCGGAGGTATTCGCGGGCGTCTACACCACGGTCGCCGCCCACTCGCAGCACCAGGACGCGGGCAACACCGACGGGATCATGGCGCTCTACACGCCGGACGCGGTCCTCGAAGTACCGGGGATGGGCGTCTTCGAGGGCACGGACGCGATCCGGGCCGCCTGGGACGACTGGAAGCCCAAGGGGCTGCAGCGTCACATGCCGGTCAACATCGTGGTGACCGACTGGAATGATGAGCAGGCCCGCGCGACCACCGACGTGGTGTTCCTCGGCCAGGGCGAGACGGGCTGGTCAGTCCAGATCGTCGCCCGCTACCAGGACGTGTTCCGGCCGGTCGACGGCCAGTGGCTGATCAGCCGCCGGGCGGACGAGTACATCGGCTGGCAGCCGCCGGGCTGACCCCGGCCGACGGAACCAGAACGCGCGAGGGGCCGTGCCGCACCCCGGTCGGCCCCTCGCCAGATCCCCGGCACCGCCCCTTCCCGGGCGGGGGAAGGAAACCTCGTCACAGTGACCGGTCAAGGAGACGCCACGCGGACCGCGTTCCTCTCGCTGGACTTCGCGAGCTATATCGTCGAGAACTTCAGCCACGACGACGGTGTGGCCAGTCAGGCGTCGGCCGCGCTCGGGGCGGCCCGTCGCGCCGGGCTGCCGGTCATCCACGTGGTTCCGAACGGGATGCAGGAGCAGATTCACCCGCTGATGGCGCCCGCGGCGGGCGAGCCGGTGCTCGGCAAGTCGTCCATCGGCGCGTTCGCCACCACCAACCTGGACGAGCGGCTGCGGGAGTCAGGAGTCGGCAGGCTAATCATCGCCGGCGTGGCGACCTCGGGGACGGTGCTGTCCACGACCCGGTGGGCGGTTGACGTCGGCTACGAGGTCACCGTCTGCGCCGACGCCTGCGCTGACCCCGACCCGCGCGCGCACGCCGCGCTAGTCGACGAGAGCGTCTTCCCGCACAGCTGGCTTGGGCTCTGGCGCATCGCCCGAGTGCTGCCCGCCGCCCAGGTCAGCGAGCTGGCCAGCTAGCCAGGAGAAACGAGGAACTCATGCACCCAGTGGACATCGCAGCGCTGCTGCTGAGGGTGGTGCTCGGCGTCACCATGCTGGCGCACGGCTGGAATCACGCGTTCGGCGGCGGCAAGATCGCCGGCACCACCCGCTGGTTCGCCTCGATCGGCATGCGGCCCGCCTGGGTGCACGCCTACGTGGCGACCATCACCGAAATCGGTGCGGGCGTGCTGCTGCTGCTCGGCCTGCTCACCCCGCTGGCGGCGGCCGGCGTCCTCGGCACGATGCTGGTCGCGCTGGTCACCGCCCACATCAAGAACGGGTTCTTCATCTTCAGGCCGGGCCAGGGGTACGAGTACGTGCTGATGATCTGCTTGGTGGCGGTCGCGCTGGCCGGAACCGGGGCGGGCTGGCTGTCGCTCGACCACGCGCTCGGCTACCCGATCAGCGGCTGGGTGTCCTACGCGGTCTGCGTCGGAGTCGGCGGTCTCGGCGCCGCCCTCACGCTCCTCACTTCCTGGCGCCCGGTCGCTCAAGTAGCAGAGCCGGCCGCTACATCAAACCCATGATTTCGAACGGTCCGTGCATGACTCTCCCAGCTCAACGTCTCGCCTGGACCCGGCGGCGACTCCCGGCGGGGCGCTAGACCCCGCTGACCGCCGCGGCGTAGCGGTCGAGGACGGCGAGGATGTCGCCCTCGACCGCTTGCAGGTCGAGCACAACCTGGTCGACCCCGAGATCCTGGAATCGCGCGAAGCTCCGGCGCAGGGTGTCGTCGTCCACGACGCCGAGCATCGGCCGGATGAGCGGGCCGCCCCCCGCCCGCCCGGCCTCGGCCCACCGCGAGCGGAGCGTCGCGACCTGCGCGGCGAACAGGTCAAGATCGCCGCCGTAGCCGATCCAGCCGTCCGCCCAGCCGACGATCTCGCGGCAGCCGCCCGGCGTCAGCCGGCAGCCGAGGAGCACCGGGACCGACGGCTGGGCCGGCTTCGGCCACGCCCAGCTGGGGGAGAGGTCCGCGTGATCGCCGTGGAACTCGGCCACCGCGTCCCGCCACAGCGCCCGCATCAGCGCCACGTGCTCGCGGACGATCGCGCGCCGGTCGCCCGCCGCGTGCCCGTGGTTCGCCAGTTCGGGCGCGTTCCACCCGTATCCCACGCCGAGCGAGAACCGGCCGCCGGACATGAAGTCGAGCGTGGCGATGGTCTTCGCCAGCGCGATCGGGTCATGCTGGGCGACCAGCGATATGCAGGTCCCGATCTCGAGGTCGGTCTGCGCGGCCACGACGGCAAGCGCGACGTACGGGTCGAGCGTCCGACGGTAGCGTTCCGGCAGGTCGCCGCCGCCAGGATAGGGCGCCTCGGTGCAGACCGGGATATGGGTGTGCCCCGGTAGCAGGACCGCGTCGAATCCGCGCTCGACGGCGGCGCGGGCAAAGTCGGCGATCGGCAGGGAACGATCGGTCGCGAAGTAGTGCAAGGCCGTCAGCGGACGCGGCGATGTTGCGGTCATGATGCCTCGCGCTCTTCTGTACCAACCGGTCAGACCAATCCATAGTGTCTCTTGTGATCCATCCATGCCATACCGCGTAATCAGTCAGAAAGCAGCGGTGAGCGTGGTCTATGCCGGGGCCATGTTCATCGCGGTGATGGACCAGACGATCGTCAACGTCGCGCTCGCGACGATCGGCCGCCAGTTTCACACGTCCGCGACCGCCGTCGCCGGGGCGGTGATCGGCTATCAGGTCAGCGTGGCGCTGTTCATCCCTGCGGCGGCGTGGCTGGGGGACCGGCTCGGCCCGCGCCAGGTGCTGCTCGGCTCGATCGCGATCTTCACCGTGGCGTCCGCCCTGTGCGGGCTGGCCGGCACCCTGGGCGAGCTGGTGGCGTTCCGGGTCCTGCAGGGGGCCGGCGGCGGCCTGATGACCCCGGTCGGCCTGACCATGCTGTTCCGTGCGTTCCCGCAGGAGGAGCGGGTGCGCGCGTCGGCCATCCTGGTCATACCGACGGCCCTCGCCCCGGCCGTGGGGCCGGTCATCGGCGGTCTGTTCGTCACCGACGTGTCGTGGCGCTGGGTCTTCTACGTGAACGTGCCGGTCGGGGTGTTCGCGCTCGTCTTCGGCCTGCTCTTCCTGGCCGACCAGGACCACCCGGCCGCCCGCCGGTTCGACCTGGCCGGGTTCGTGACCTCCAGTCTCGGCCTCGGGCTGCTGATGTACGGGGTGGCCGAGGGGCCGAACGTCGGCTGGACGGCCGAGCCGATCGTCGCCTCCATCACCGCGGGCGCGCTGCTGGTCGCGGCGATGGTGGTCATCGAGCTGCGGGTCTCGGCGCCCCTGCTCGACCTGCGGGTCTACGCCGACCGGCTGTTCCGCTCAGCCAGCATCGTGCTGACCCTGACGTCGGTCGCCTTCTTCGGGCTGCTGTTCCTGCTGTCCCTCTTCTTCCAGGACGGCCTGCACTTCACCGCCCTGCAGGCGGGCTCGACGATCTGCCCGGAGGCGTTCGGCGTGATCATCGCGTCGCAGTTCATCAGCCGACGGCTGTACCCGGCGATCGGCCCGCGCCGGATCATGGTGGCCGGGCTGCTGCTGATCGCGGGCATCGCCGTGATTTTGTCCACGGCCAACGCCGGGACCAGCGTGTGGCTGCTGCGGGTCATCCTCTTCGTGATGGGCTTCGGCGTCGCCGCAGTGTTCCTGCCCAGCCAGGCGGCGGGCTTCGCCACCATCGGCCCGGCCAGGACCAGTGTCGCGTCCACCATCTTCAACGCCCAGCGGATGATCGGCGGGGCGATCGGGGTGGCGCTGCTCACCGCGGTCATCTCCGCCCTCCACCCGGTCCAGGTGGTCGCGGGCCTCCCCGAGGCGAACATCCATGCCTTCCACACCGGGCTCGACGTCTGCGCCGGGGTCGCCGTCGCGGCAGCCCTGGCCGCGCTGACGATCCGCGACCGCGACGCCGCCGCGACCATGATCCGCCCTCGCCGCCCGGCACCAGCCGACGCGGCCGCGCTCCCCGGCGAGGGCGCCACGGCTGCAAGCACCGACTAACCAGGGGCGATCCTGAGCTTGGTTGCTTCGCACGGCGTTCAGCGCCTTGGTCGGTAGCAAGTACGCCGCGGTGGTGGATGCCCGGCTGACCGCGGCTGGGCTGATCGAAGATTGCGAACGCATCGCCAGGCATCACACCGATCTTGCCGGCCCGGCGAAGGACTCACTGAACAGGGTACTTAGAGGCCGCGCGGATTGGTGATGTGATCACCGTCGATGTTGGGGGCGGGTATCCCACCGGTAGGTGACCCATGCCTGCCTGATCAGGCTACGGACGGTGATGATCGCGTCGGCGAGGTCGAAGAAGGCGTCGATGACGTCCTCGTCTCGCTCGTAGCAGCGCTGCAGCCGGTTGAAGCCGTTGTGCCAGGCGTTGGTCCGCTCGACGTGCCACCGCTGCCCGGCCTGGATCGGGGCCTTGTCGCCCTTGCGGGCGATCTCCCCGGTCATGCCGCGGGCGGCGAGCTCGTCGCGGGTCGGCTGGGAGTCGTAGCCGGCGTCCAGGTGGACGGTGATGTCGTCGGGCAGCGGGCCGAGCTCATCGAGTTTGTCCAGCGTGGGGGCAAGCAGCGGGGAGTCGTGCCGGCTCGCCGGGGCCAGCACCCGGTCCAGGGGGATGCCGTAGCCCTCGACCAGGAGGGACCGCTTCATGCCGAGTTTCCCCCGGTCGACTGGGCTGCGGCCCGCGCACTCGCCGCCGCCGGGCGCCTTGGTGATGCAGCCGTCGACGGCCAGGTCCCGCAGCAGCAGGCCGATGATGCGGTCGTAGGCCTCCAGCGCGATCTGCTTGAGCCTCGCGAAGATCCCGGCCCTGATCCACTCGTCGCGGCGGTCCCGAATCGTGGTGGCCGAGCAGGCGCAGTCGGCGATCGACTCATACGAGCAGCCGAACCGCAGGACCTGGATCAGCTTCTCGAAGACGATCCGGGCCCCGATCCGCGGCCGGTGGCAGCCCAGCGGGTGAGCCGGGTCATAGACCGGGCGGTCGGGCAGCAGCGCGGCGAACTGGTCCCAGAGGGGCTCCAGCAGCCATGATGGAATGGCAGGCACAGGGACTCCCGTGATCACGAAGCGTAGAGAACTCCGATGATCACGGAACCTGTGCCTGTTCCATCTCAGGACACGCCGAAGCCCCGCAGATCGCGCCTATCCGCGCGACCTCTTAGCCTTCCGGCAATCAGGCCTCCGGCTTCATGACGTCGAAGTACATCTCGAACTCCGATAATGGACGACTGATTGTGGCGATGTGATCTGAGCTGCGGTTTCAGTGATGCCGAGCATCGGACCGATCCGGCCGAACTCGATAGCGTCTTGGTCTAAGCGCACCAACCTACAGTAAGTAGGATCAGGCGCCGATTACTGGCAGATGCGGAACTGATAAGCAGGCCATACTCTGATTGGCTGGCGGCAGAGCCGACTACTAGAGCGAGTCCGCAAAGGTAACCCATGCGCTGCAGCTGACGGCGAGAACCGGACCATCGCGGTCGGCGGTGTCCCGCACGAGTATCACTCCGTTGCCCGAGGCGGTCTCTACGCAGGATCCGCCGTTGCCGTCTGAGTAAGTGGACTTGCGCCAGTCGCCCATGTTGCTGCCAGCCTCTCGATCAGTGCCAGGGACTCTGACACCTTGCTGCACTCTCCGCGCAGGCTATCGAACCGCACGGCAAGCGCCGCAATCGTTTCCTGGTCAGTGAAGACGTACCCGCCGGCCACGTGCTCGGCGTAGGCCGCGCCGTCAGCGATCATGAACTCCGAGGAGTTGGCGCAGTGGGCGACCGCCGGGAGGACCTGGAGCGTGACCGCACCCGAGTTGACGACCTCAAGGAGGTGGTGGAGCTGGGCGGCCATGTCGTCGGCGGTGCCCACCTTCCGATATAGCGCAAGCTCGTCGACCAGTATCCATGCCGTTGGCGGGTCTTCCCGCTGCAGGACGCGCCGCTGGCGCTCCATGCGGCTCGCCAGCCGGGCGGCGGCGGTCTCTGGGCTGGTCCTGGGCACCGCGGCGATCAGGGCACGCGCGTAGCTCTCGGTCTGCAGGAGGCCGTGCAGGATCCCTGGCATCCAGACGCTCAGGCTGGCTGCCTTGTCCTCGATCTCCGACCAATTCCTGAACGCGGCCGGGACCTCCGACCAGCCGCGCAGTTCCTCGTAATACTCGGTAAACCACCCGCGGCGCTCGGGAAACGCCTCGTCGCACGCGCCGGCGACGTTCTCAGTCGGCGGGCGCTTGCCATTCTCAATCCTGCTCAGGTGCCCGGCGTCGAGCCCCGCCCGACGCGCAAGCTCGTGAATTGACCAGCCGCGGGCAAGGCGCTCCTTTCGTATCTGCCGACCGAAGTGGGTTGCCGGGTTGCCACCATTGTTGGCTGTCACGAATCTAGATTGCCACAGCCTCTTCCGATGGTCACGTAGTGCTGCAATCTGGTCACATATCTCCATTGCCGCGCGGGAGTGCCACAGCCGACCCAGCTGCTCCCGCCGAGACAGCGGGAGCAGCCATATCGAACAAGGGGCAGACAGACCGATGGACGGCAACTGCGACGACCTCCGTCAGCTCGATGACTTCCAGGTCATCGCCGAACGAGCCCGCGTCACCCAGGCGATCGCTGCCCTGACCGACCTGTACCGCAAGCTCAACGAAGAAATGATGAGGAGGACAACGCTGCGATGGATGGTCCCGTAGCCGGCGCGTCGACACCTCACGAACTCCCGCCAACGGCCGCGCGGATGCTGGCCGTCGAGATCTTGCTCGCCCAACCCGAAGACCTAGGCGACGATGTTCTTGAGTCGTGCCTGTATATCCTCCGCGAGAAACTCCGCACAAGATGAACCCGCCTGGTTGAGCCGACCGGTGGGCATGTGCCCCAAGGGTGCCCCAGTCGCTTCTTGGCCGCGCTCCCGGTGAAGGTAGGGGGAGTCTAGTAAGGGTGAGTCGGCCTGTAGGCCGGGTTAGGGCGAGCGCGCGGCGGGCTGGACACAGTCGCACCGGACCGTTCGGGATGACGGGTTGGATCTGCCCTGTCGCCTATCCGGTCACAGCTTGAACCGGCGCACCTTGCCCACGCTGGTCCGCGGCAGCGCCTCGATCAGGTGCCAGTCGCGCGGCCGGGCGGCCGCGGCCAGGTTGCGCTCCGACCATGCGGCCAGCTCGCTGACGGCGGGCGGATGCTCGCGGTCGCGGGGGACGACGTAGGCGACCGGCACCATGTCGCGGACCGGGTCCGGCCGGCCGAGCACGGCGCATTCGAGGACGCCGGGAGCCTGGGCGAGGGTGGCCTCGATCTCGGTCAGGCTCACGTTCTCGCCCGACACCTTGATCACGTCGTCGCGCCTGCCCACGAAGCGCAGCGCATCGGTGCCGTCGGCCCGGACGACCATATCGCCGGTGCGGAACCAGGTGACGCCGTCACGCCGGACGAACGACCGGCCTGTCGCGGCCGGGTCGTCGAGGTACTCGAGGAAGATGTCCTCCCCGGGCACCCCGGCCAGGACGAGCTCGCCCGGTTCGCCGGGCGGCGCGTCCGCCCCCGTCTCGGGATTCCTGAGCACCACCGAGCGGCCCGCGATCGGCGGGCCGATCGTGTCGTGGCGGTACGGGTTGGAGACGTCGGCGCAGACGATCGCGACGGTCTCGGTCATCCCGTAGAGCTGCCGCGGGCGGCAGCCGGCCAGCGCGGCGAACTCGTCATAGTGCTGCTGGCCGAGGTTCTGCGCGAACCAGACGTGCTCAAGCCGCCCGGCCGGCGCGTCGGCCGGGCGGCGGGCGAGGATCATCCGGATCGGCGCGGCGAACAGGCTGGCGTGCGTCGCGGCCAGGTCGCGGGCCTGCCGCAGCCACTGGGACGCAGAGAAGGCCGAGGTCAGGGCCACGCTGGCGCCGACCGCGATCGCGGGCGCGATGCAGTAGTACTGCGCGTTGGCGTGGAACAACGGCAGCGTAACCAGCCAGCGGTGCTCCGGCCGCAGTCCGACCACGGCGGACATCGTGTCGGCCACGTACGCGTAGTTGCGCTGGGTGAGCACGACGCCCTTCGGCTCGGAGGTGGTGCCCGAGGTGAACATGACCGCCAGCCGGTCCGCCGGCCCGACGACCGCGTCTGCGGTGCCCCCGGCCAAGTTCGTGCTGCCTCCTGCCAAGAGCGCGACGTCGGCCGCCGTCTCCGCCAGCTCGATCACCGTCAGCCGGCCGGCCGCGGACTCCTGCACCCCCGCCGCGTAGACGTCCGCCCGGCTCGCCGCGCAGATCCCGGCCGCCGGGCGGACCCGGTCCAGCTGCCGGCCGATGTCGCGGGCGGTGGACGTCGGGTCGACCGGCACCAGCCACGCGCCCGACCGGGCGCAGGCGAGCCAGATCGCGATGAACGCCGGGCAGTTGCGCAGCACCACGTGAACCGACGACCCGGCCGTCACCCCGGCCGCCGCCATGGTCGCGCCCATCCGCGTGACGACCTGGTCGAACTGCCGGTAGGTCCACTGCGAGACGGACCGGTCAGGACCCTCGAAGACCAGGAACGGCCGGTCGCCGCTGGTGCGCACCGCCGTCTCCCAGCGCTGGGCGAACGTCATCGCCGCGGCCGGGCTGGTCACTGCGCGAAGGCGGGCCCGGCCGCCCGCTCGAGCCGCCGCAGCAGGGCCGGCCACTCGATGCCCGCGTCGAGCATGCCGTCCCACTGGCGGGCGGTCAGCTCGATGGTCTCAGTCGGCGGGATGATCAGCGGCTGCCCGGTGGCCTGGGCCAGCAGCTGGCTGCGGGCCGCCTTCTCCAGGTAGAACATCTCCACGAAGGCCTGCGCGACGCTCGCGCCGACGGTCAGGCTGCCGTGGTTGCGCAACACCATCGCGGCGCTGCCGCCCAGGTCCGCGACCAGCCGCTCCCGCTCGCCCTCGGACAGCGCGATGCCCTCGTAGTCGTGGTAGCTGATCCGGCCGTGCAGCCGCATCGCGTGCTGCGTCAGCGGGAGCAAGCCCTCCGGCAGGGTCGACAGGGCCATCTGCGCCTCGGTGTGCAGGTGCATCACGCAGCCGGCGTTCTCCCTGGTCGAGTGGATGGCTCCGTGGATGACGAAGCCAGCCGCGTTCGGCTCGTACCCGCCGCTGTCGCCGATGACGTTCCCGTCCAGGTCGATCTTGATCAGACTGGACGCGGTGATCTCGTCGAACCCCAGGCCGAGCGGGTTGACCAGGAAGTGGTGATCGGTTCCGGGAACCCGCGCCGAGATGTGCGTGTACACAAGGTCGTCCCAGCCGAACAACGCGCACAGCTGATAGGCGGCGGCGAGGTCGCGCCGGACGGCTACCTCGGCCGGGCTGCGTTCCCCGGTTTCCGCCAGCCGGCGGGCGTGCAGTCGGAAGTCGGTGTAGACGGTGGTCTCGCTCACTGGTGCACCATCTCTCTATCCGAGTCACTCGCTTGTTCTTTGAGTGGGAGGGTTCGGGTGCACCCCTGGTCCCCGCCGGGCCATCGCCACGCTCGCTCGACCCTTGAGGTCCAGCATGAGTTCTGCGGGGCCCGGCGGCCCAGGACGCCCAGACTGGCTACAGGGCTATGCGCCAGTGAGCGCCGATCAGTGAGCGACCGGCTGCGGTGTCCCGGGACCACCGGGTGTCTTCCCACTGATGAAGCAGCGAGAGGACAACCATGAGTATCGACCCGAGCACGGCTGCGGCGCGCGTGACGGCGGGAGTTGACTGGGCCAAGGACGACCACGCGGTCTGCGTGGCCGGCGGCCAGGGCGAGGTCCTGGAGCGGTTCACCGTCCGCCACGACGCGGCCGGGCTGCGGCAGCTGGCCGCCCGGCTGCTGCGGGCCGGCGTGTCGCAGGCCGGCATCGAGCGCGGCGACGGCCCGGTCGTCGAGACGCTGCTGGCGGCCGGGCTGACCGTGTTCGTGATCCCGCCGGGGCAGGTCAAGAACCTGCGCAGCCGGTACGGGTCGGCCGGCAACAAGGACGACCGGTTCGACGCCTGCGCGCTGGCCGACGTGGTCCGCACCGACGCCCGGCGGCTGCGGCCCACGGAGCGCGACAGCGAGCAGGCCACGGCCCTGCGCTCGACCGTGCGGGCCCGCCGGGACATGGTC
>DATCGA010000310.1:0-2899 GCA_036509215.1 Trebonia sp. | reverse complement strand
CCGTGGCCGCCGCCCCGCTCGGCGACCAGGACCGCGACGATGGCGGCGTCCCGGGCCTCGAGCCCGCAATCGCGCAGTTCCTTCGCGGCGAGGTCGATGGACACCCCGGTCGAGGCCTGCGCGATCGTCACCATCTGGTACAGCGCGACGTCCCGCAGGTCCGCCCCTGCTCGCAGCGCGCCGCTGAGCATGGTCAGCGCCTTGCGCCGGGCGTCGTCGGTGGCTGAGATCCCGAGCTTCTCGGCCGCCGCGCGCTGCGCCTCGACCGAGACCGCGTCGAGCCGCTTGCGCGGGTCGGCCAGGCACTCGTACCGCTCGACGAGGCGGAACGTGCCGCTGCCGGGGTGCACAAGCTCCGGCACCGACGGCGCCGCGCACTCCGCCATGGCCTTGGCCAGCGCGTCGAAGTTGCCGATGCCCCCGGTCTCGGGGAGGCTCACGCCGTCGATGACGGCCAGCCCGGCCCGCTGCGCGGCCTGGCTGGCCTGCGCCGCCGTCAGGCCGAGCCTGCCGCCGAACTGGCCGAGCATGGCCGACGTGACCACGCCCAGCGTCTGGAAGCGCCGCCGCAGGTCGTCGGCCATGACGGCGATCGACTTCTCCGCGCTCTGCTGCGCGTCGGACTGGCGCGCCTGCCACCAGGCGCGGGTCTCCATCTTGGCGCCGAACTCGGCCCGCAGCCGCTCGTCCTCGGCCCGGCACAGCTTCGCCACCTGGGCGAACCCGGTCTTGCCGGTGTAGACCTTGTTCCAGTACGCGCGCACCGCCTTGACCTGCCGGGCGACTTCCGCGTCGGTAGCGGGCAGCGTGATCGCGTAGCGGGCCATCGGGTCTCCGGGGGCGCCGCGCGCACCCCGGTGCTTTTTGAGGAACTCCTCGCGGTATTCCCCCTCGTCGAATTCGAGCATGTCCGCTACGACGTGCCGATGGTCAGGCCGCGGTGGATGGCCTTCGCCTCTTCGACCTGCTCGGCCGAGAGCACGCTGATCCTGACGTTCATCTCCAGCTCCTTGCCGCTGGTGGGCTCGGTGGCGCGCAGGTGGACAGTGCCCTCCGCGTCGACGCCGATCTCGATGTTGACGGGCGAGCCAGCGGGCAGCCGGAAGGACTCGAGCCCCTTGATCAGGCCAGCATCGTCGACCCGGTGGTTGGCGGTCAGCTCGCTGCTCGGCGAGGAGCCGGCCTGCTCCCAGATCTCGATCTTCACCCCCGGCTGGCTGGCGACCACGGTGTTGGCCTCCAGCGTCCGCGGCGGGGCCACCGGCAGCTGGGTCTGCGCGTCGATCAGGTGCTCGATGTAGGACGCGCCCTCGGGGTCGTCCTCCCAGCCCGGCCTGGTCGTGTCGAGCAGCTTGACGCCGATGGCCTTGGGCAGCACGTTGACCACGGTGCGGCCCGCGATCGCGCGGACCTTCTCCTCGTCGATCCCGGTCCGCTCGGCCACCTGCTGCACGGCCTCGTCGGTCACCGGGCCGGAGTAGCCGAGGCCCGCGCCCCGCCCGGCGGTGGCCCGGTTGCCGTCCGTCGCGTCGTCGGGCTCGATGAACCGGACGGTCTGCCCCGCCGCGTACAGGGCCGCGCCCTTGGCCACCGCGAGGTCGGGATCGGTCAGCCGGGGCTCCCAGCGGAACTCCTTGCGCAGCCGCTCGGCGACCGCGAGCATCCGCGATGACCCGCCGACCAGCAGCAGCTCGCTGATCTGCTCGCGGATGCCGGGGTGCCGCTGCTCCGCCTCGTCCAGGGTCTGCCGGGTGATCCGGATCGTCTCCTCAAGCAGCTCGGCGGTCATCTCCTCGAACTGCTGGCGGGTGACGGTCACGCTGGCGGCCGTCCCGCCGTAACGCCGGATCACCTTCTTGCTCTCGGCCTTGGACAGGTCCTTCTTGACCTGCTCGGTGATGTTCCGCAGGTCTTGCAGCTCCTGCTCGTCGTCGCGGGCTGAGTCGTCGCCCCACTGCTGGGTGAGCTGGTCAAGGAGGTAGTCGAAGAGCTTCTCGTCCCAGTCGGCCCCGCCGAGCCGCGCGTTGCCGCCGACCGCCACCACCTCGACCGACGTGTCGGTCATCGTGATGAGGCTGATGTCGAAGGTGCCGCCGCCGAGGTCGTACACGAGGAACGTGGTGCCGTCGGCCGATCCTGAGACGCCGTAGTGCAGCGCCGCCGCGACCGGCTCGGGGACGATCCCGATGACCGTGAGCCCCGCGATCTCCCCGGCCGACCTGGTGGCGTCCTTCTCCAGCAGACCGAAGTAGGCCGGCACGGTGATCACCACCTCGTTGACCGGCCGTCCGGTGTCCGTCTCGGCGTCCCTGGCCAGCGCGCTCAGCAACAGCGCGGAGACGGACGGCGGGGTGTACTCCTTGCCGAAGAACTCCCGGCGCCACTCCCGGTCGCCCATCTCCCGCTTGATCAGCGCGACGACCTGGTCGGGGAATACCCCCGCGGTCTCCTTGGCGACCCGTCCGACGACGATGTTGTCCGCGCTCTCGAAGTACACCACCGACGGCGTCGTGTCCTGGCCGTCGCTGTTACGGCTGACGGCCGGCTTGCCCGTCTCGTCGATGAAGCTGACCACCGAGTAGGTGGTGCCGAGGTCGATGCCGTAGATGCCGTGCTGTGGCTCGCTCACTGATCTCCTCCGGTGGCCTTCGCGGCCGCGAATACGGTGACTTCGGCTGCGGCGATCGGGCTCTTCGCCTCGATGTCCAGGTAACCCACGCGCCGGACGGCGGCGATGTGCCCGGCCAGCGCCGGGTCGTCCGTCGGCTCGCCGCCGACCCGGCGGTGCAGCCGCGGATCGAACGGCTCGCCGCCCTCGGGGGCATAGATGACGACGCCGTTGCTGTCCAGGGTCAGCTCGATCGTCTCCGCGTAGGAGCGCAGCAGGTCGGCGGCCTTG
>DATCGA010000309.1:0-9401 GCA_036509215.1 Trebonia sp. | reverse complement strand
GCCGGGTGCGGCCGCCTAGGATAGACAGCCGTACCTGGGAGGAGCCGAACAATGGCCGAGCGCGTGCAGATCACCGGGCCCACCGACGAGCGGTATGTCGAGATCCTTTCCCCGAGGGCGCTGGAACTGCTGGCGCTGCTGCACGAGGCGCTGGCCCACCGGCGGGCCGAGCTGCTGGCCGCGCGCCGCAGCCGCCAGGCGCGGCTGAGCGCGGGCGCCCTGCTCGACTTCCTCCCGGAGACCGCGCACATCCGCGAGGACGCGTCCTGGCGGGTCGCGCCGCCGGCCGCCGGGCTGGTCGACCGGCGGGTCGAGATCACCGGTCCGACCGATCGGAAGATGACGATCAACGCGCTCAACTCCGGGGCCAAGGTCTGGCTGGCCGACTTCGAGGACGCCAACACTCCCCTGTGGGAGAACATGATCGAGGGCCAGCTCAACCTCAAGGACGCGCTCGACCGGACCATCGACTTCACCTCCCCCGAGGGCAAGAGCTACGCCCTCAACCCGGCCGACACCCTCGCCACGATCGTGGTCCGGCCGCGCGGCTGGCACCTGGACGAGAAGCACCTCCTGATCGACGGGCGGCGGGCGTCGGCCAGCCTGACCGACTTCGCGCTCTACATGGCGGCGTCCGCCCAGCGCCAGCTCGACACCGGTCGCGGTCCGTACTTCTACCTGGCCAAGATGGAGTCCCACCTCGAGGCCCGGATGTGGAACGACGCGTTCAACATCGCCCAGGACTACCTCGCGATCCCGCGCGGGACGATCAGGGCGACGGTGCTGATCGAGACGATCCCGGCCGCCTTCGAGATGGACGAGATCCTGTACGAGCTGCGCGAGCACAGCGCCGGGCTCAACGCCGGGCGCTGGGACTACCTGTTCTCGGTGATCAAGAAGTTCCGCACCCGCGGCCGCGACTTCATGCTGCCGGAGCGGAACGCGGTGACGATGACCGCCCCGGCCATGCGCGCCTACACCGACCTGCTGGTGCAGACCTGCCACAAGCGGGGCGCGTTCGCGATGGGCGGCATGGCGGCGTTCATCCCGTCCCGGCGCGACGCCGCGGTCAACGAGATCGCGCTGGCCAAGGTCCGCGAAGACAAGACCCGCGAGGCGGGCGACGGCTTCGACGGCTCCTGGGTCGCCCACCCGGACCTGGTGCCGATCTGCCGGGAGGTGTTCGACGGGGTGCTCGGCGCCCGGCCGAACCAGCTTTCCAGGCAGCGGCCGGACGTCGCGGTGACCGCGAGCGAGCTGCTGGCGTTCGCCAAGACCCCCGGCGGGGTGACCGAGGCGGGGCTGCGCAACAACATCTCGGTGGCGCTGCAGTACCTGGCCAGCTGGCTGAGCGGAACCGGCGCGGTCGCGATCTTCAACCTGATGGAGGACGCGGCCACGGCCGAGATCTCCCGGTCCCAGATCTGGCAGTGGATCCATAACGACGTCATCCTCGACGACGGCCCGCTGGTGACAAAGGACGTGGTCGAGCGCATGATCGACGAGGAGCTCGTGAAAATCCGCGAGCTCGCCGGGGACGACTTCGACCCCGCCATGTACGGTCAGGCGGTCGCGCTCTTCACCGAGGTGGCGCTGGCGGACTCCTTCGCGGAGTTCCTCACGCTGCCCGCGTACGAGCGCATGCCGTAGGCGGCCGCTCTTGGGCCGGCCGGGGCTGGCCCGGGCCTGGGCCGACCTGGCCGGCGGCTGGTCGTAAGGAAGGGGCGCTTGATGGCCGAGTCAACTGCATCAGTCGCGTCGACTGCTTCGACTGCTTCGGCGGCGCTGGCGCGGGCGGCGGCGCTGGCGCCGGCGATGCGCGAGATCTGCGGCGCCGGCAACGTCCTGACCGATCCGCTTGAGCTGCGCACCTACGAGTGCGACGGGCTGACGTCGCACCGGGCCACGCCCGCCCTGGTGGTGCTGCCGTCGACGGCGGAGCAGGTGGCGGCCGTGGTCCGGGCGTGCGCCTCGGCCGGGGTTATCTTCGTCGCCCGGGGCAGCGGCACCGGCCTGTCCGGCGGCGCCGTCCCGCACGCGGAGGGCGTGCTGATCGTCATGTCGCGGATGCGGGCCGTCCTCGAGATCGACGCGGTCGCCCGGCGCGCGGTGGTGGAGCCGGGGGTGACGAACCTGTCGGTGACCGAGGCGGTCCGGCCGCTCGGCCTGTTCTACGCGCCCGACCCGTCGTCGCAGGTGGTCTGCTCGGTCGGCGGGAACGTGGCCGAGAACTCGGGCGGCGCGCACTGCCTCAAGCATGGGTTCACCGTCAACCACGTGCTCGGCCTGGAGATCGTCACCCCGGCGGGCGAGCTGACCTGGCTGGGCGACGGGACCGGGGTCGGGTCCGGTTACGACCTGCTGGGCGCGTTCACCGGCTCGGAGGGCACGCTCGGCATCGTCACCAAGATCATCGTCAAGCTCACCCCCGCCCCCGAGGCGGTTCACCTGGTGCTGGCCGCGTACGACTCGCTGGAGGCGGGCGGGCGCGCGGTGACCGACATCATCGCGGCCGGGATCGTGCCCGCCGCGATCGAGATGATGGACGCGCTCGCGATCGAGGCGGCCGAGGCGGCGGTGCACTGCGGCTACCCCGACGGGGCGGCCGCGGTCCTGCTGGTGGAGCTGGACGGGCCCGCGGCCGAGGTGGAGGCGGAGCTGGCCACGGTCCGCTCGATCTGCGAGGCGGCGGGCGCGCGGGAGATCCGGGCGGCCGACGACCCGGTCCAGCGGGCCGGGATCTGGGCCGGGCGCAAGTCCGCCTTCGCCGCGGTGGGACGGCTGTCGCCCGCCTACATCGTGCAGGACGGGGTGGTGCCGCGGACGGCGCTTGGCGACGTCCTCGCCCGGATCTCGGCCCTGTCGGCCGAGTCCGGCATCCGGGTCGCGAACGTGTTCCACGCCGGCGACGGGAACCTGCACCCGCTGGTGCTCTACGACGACGCCGTTCCCGGCGAGACGGAGGCGGCCGAGGCGGTCTCCGGCGCCATCCTCGACACCTGCATCGAGTACGGCGGCTCGATCACCGGCGAGCACGGCGTGGGGCTGGACAAATCCCGCTATATGCCGAAAATGTTCACCGCCGCCGACCTGGACACGATGCAGTTGGTCCGCTGCGCGTTCGACCCGGCCTCGCTCTGCAATCCGGGCAAGATCTTCCCCACCCCGCGGCTGTGCGGAGAGGTCCCTGGTCACCGCCGCGGTCCCCGCCCCGCCGCGGCGCCGGGGATGGAGATCTTCTAATGCGGTCATCCCGAACGGACCCGGCTGGCTGTCGGCGGCCAGCTCGACTTCGACGCGGGAGGGCGCTGTGACGGCGGACGACGCGGTGATCAGGAAGGCGCTCGCGGCGGCGTGCGAGACGCGCGCGGGCGCGCCGGCCGATGCGATCGGCCGGGATGGCGCGGGCGGGATCGTGCCCGCCTTCGTCGCGTCGCCTAAGTCGACCGACGAGGCGGCCGCCGCGATGCGGGCGGCGGCCGAGCATTCGCTCGCGGTGACCGCGCGCGGGGCGGGCGGCCGGCTGGGCTGGGGGGCGCCGCCGTCGCGGTGCGACCTGATGATCGACATGTCCCGGATGTCGTCGGTGGCCGAGCACTCGTCCGGTGACCTGGTGGCGCGGCTGCAGGCCGGAGCGCGGATGGGCGACGTCGCGGCCGTGCTGGGGCGGGACGGGCAGGAGCTCGCGCTCGACGTGCCGGACGGGGCGACCGTCGGCGGGGTGGTCGCCAGCGGGCTGGCCGGGCCCCGGCGGCTGCGCTACGGCACCCCGCGCGACCTGCTCATCGGCATCACGATCGTGCGGGCGGACGGCATCGTGGCCAGGTCGGGCGGGAAGGTCGTCAAGAACGTGGCCGGCTACGACCTGGGCAAGCTGCTGGCCGGGTCGGCGGGAACGCTCGCGCTGATCACCGAGGCGACCTTCCGGCTGCACCCGCTGCCCGCCGCGCGGGTGTACGTGACCGCCGAGTACGCGTCCGCCGCGATCGCGTGCGACGCGGTCGCGGCGGCGGCGAACTCGCCGCTGGTCGCCTCCGCGGTGGAGCTGAGCCGACCCTCGCCGGGCGGGCCGATCCGGGTCGGCGTGCTCCTGGAGGGGTCCTCGGAAGGGGTGGCGGCCCGCGCCATGCGGATGGCGGGTCTGCTCGGGCCGGCCGAGACGTCGCCCGAGCCGCCGTCGTGGTGGGGCGGCGCGCCCGAGGCCTCGGGCGGCGCCACTCTCATCCGCGTCTCCTGCTGGGTGTCGGCGCTGCCGACGGTGCTGGACGCCGTCGAGGTTGCGGCGCGCGACGCCGGCGTGTCGGCCGCGATCGCCGGCTCGGCCGGAGCGGGGGTGCTGTACCTGCGCCTCGATCCCGACGTTCCCGCGGAAACGTCGGCCGGGTTCACGCGGGCGCTGCGGGCCGCGCTCTCCGGCCAGCGGGGCGGGGTTGTCGTGCTGGCGGCGCCGGCGGCGGTACGGGAGGCGCTGGCCGGGTACGGCGGGATGGCGGGGGCGGTCCCCTCGCTGGCCCTGATGCGGGCGGTCAAGGACCAGTTCGACCCCGGGCACCGGATGGCACCGGGCCGGTTCCCCGACGTGATGTAAGGATCTTGATGAGCGAAGACGCGATGCCGGAGCCGCTTTCTGGTGGCGGGGCTGACGAGGCGGAGCAGCGCGTCCGTTCGGCGGTCAAGGACTGCGTGCACTGCGGCTTCTGCCTGCCCGCGTGCCCGACCTACTCGCTCTGGGGCGAGGAGATGGACTCACCTCGGGGGCGCATTCACCTGGTGGGCCAGCTGCTCGACGGGGCGCCGCTGACCCCGGCCACGGCCGGCCACTTCGACCGGTGCCTCGGCTGCATGGCGTGCATGACCGCCTGCCCGTCCGGAGTGCAGTACGACCAGATCATCGAGGCGGCCCGGGAGTGGACCGAGGCCGGGGTCAACCCGCTGGCGGCCGCCGCGGGGGTCGTCGCTGGCGCCGACGCTGGCGCCGGCCCTGGCGCCGGCGCTGGCGCCGGCGCTGCTGAGCCTGAGCCTGAGCCGACGGCGCCGCGGGCGCTGGGCGATCGGCTGACGCGGGAGGCGATCTTCGCGCTGTTCCCGTACCCGCGGCGGCTGCGAGTGGCGACCGCGCCGCTGCGGCTGGCCCAGCGGACCGGGGCCGACCGCCTGCTGGCCAGGACCGGTCTTGTGGGCAGGGTCTCCCCCGCCGCCGAGCAGGCGCTGCGGCTCGCGCCTGCGTCCCGGCCTGCGCCGCCCGGCCGGCTCCCCGAGCGGGTGGCCGCGCGCGGCGCCCGGCGCGCGGTGGTCGGGATGCTGACCGGGTGCGTGCAGTCGGTGTTCTTCCCCGGCGTCAACGCGGCGACGGCCCGGGTGCTGGCGGCCGAGGGGTGCGATGTGATCATCCCGCGCTCGCAGGGCTGTTGCGGGGCGCTGTCGCTGCACTCCGGGCGGGTCGCCGAGGCGGCCCGGTTCGCACGGCAGACCATTGAGACGTTCGAGGCGGCGGGCGTGGACGTCATCGTCGTGAACTCGGCCGGCTGCGGGTCGGCGATGAAGGAGTACGAGCGGCTCTTCGCCGGGCTGGCGGAAGCGGGCGGGGAGGATGAGGAGTCGACGGCCGCCGCCTCACCCGCGCTGCCGGGGCAGGTGGAGGCCGCGTCCTGGACGGCCCGGGCGGCGCTGCTGTCGTCCCGGGTCCGCGACCTCACCGAATTCCTCGACGCGCTCGGGCCGGTGGCGACCCGGCGTCCGGTCCCGGCCGTCGCCGCCTACCACGACGCCTGCCACCTCGGGCACGCACAGAAGATCACCGCCCAGCCGCGCTCGCTGCTGCGCGCGATCCCCGGACTCGAGCTGGTCGAACTGCGTGACGCCGGGGTCTGCTGCGGGTCGGCGGGCGTCTACAACCTGGTGCAGCCGGACGCGGCGGCGGCGCTCGGGTCGCGCAAGGCGGACGCGGTCGCCGCCTCGGGGGCCTCCCTGCTGATCTCGGCCAACCCCGGCTGCACCCTGCAGATCTCGGCCGCGCTGGCGGCCCAGGGGGTGACGATCAGGACCGCGCATATCGCCGAGATCCTCGACGCCTCGATCAACGGCGTCCCGCTGGCCTGATCCCGGGCCATTCCGTACACCGCTCCCGGTTGAAGAGCCGGGAACCTCGCGTTGGAGCATGACCCCGGAGATCTCGGCCAGCCATGCGGTGATGACCATTTCCTGCCTGGCATCGCGGTGGGCGAGGCAGCGGTGCAGGACGTCCCAGCTGGCGGGGTCTGGTCCCGGGCGCAGAGGGTGGCGGAGTTCGAGGGGGTACGCGTCCGGAGACCCGGCGTGGAAGGACTCCTTTTCCTGGGGTCTCCTGTAGCCGGCTGGGCGAGCTGACGCGACAGGTGCCGTTCGAGACGGCCCGCGTCAGGTTCTCGTAGAGACGTGTTCGCGTTGGCAGCACGCGCCCCTTGGATCACTCTGGCTCGGGCTGACCGGCGTTCGGGCGTCATCGTGTGCCGTTCGCGTCGCATAGCGCCCATTTTAGAACACAATGATGGTCAAAGTTCCAGGATTGAATCACTAATGGAACACAATGATGACTATCTCCGCTCCCTCAGACCGCCGGCCGGGGAATCGGCCTTGCCGCTGGGCGTGACGGCGCGATGCGGCCTGGTCAGGGTCTACAGGTCAAACAACGGGACGTCGAGCGGAGCCGGCTGCGGATCGAGCACGTCCTTGAGAACCTGGAGCGAAGACAGCCACTGACGCGCGTTGGTCGAGTCGAGCCACGCCGCTGACCGCTCTGGTTCATCGGCCAGGACCCGGTCCAGGGCTCGGGCGGCCAGCTCCCGAAAGTCGTGAGGAAAGGCCGGAAGGGGCTGCTGAGGGCCGTAAGGTGTTTCAACCGGCTGGCCGCCCGGGCACTGGGCCGCGATCAGGGCTGCGGCGGCCACTGCCTCGTCTGCCTCGGTCAGATAACCGGTGGCCCTGACGGTGCGGGTCAGGACCCCGCGAACGAATTCCGCGCGCTCAGCTATCGGGGCATCGTCCAGAATGTAGGAGAAGTCCGCAGCCGTGTCATTGTCGAACGGGCCAGTGCCCCAGGTGCCCATCCGGCCTCCTCATGTCGCGCTGCTGGCAATGTAACCATGCTTGCGCCGAGCGCATGGCGGCCTGATATTCAACGACGCCCTTCATCCCGCCGGCGGCGGCCGTCACTGCAGGGTCGGCGTGGAAATCAGCGGCGACCTGCGGTTCGCGGTGACTGACGATCAACTCCCGGCCCTCGACGGTTTCTGCGAGCCTGAATCGGGCTTCTACGGATCACTGCTCAGCCAGAGCCGGTGGATGCTGGCAGCGGCGGCGGCGCTCGGCTCCCGCACGCTCGTCGAGATTCGGGTCGGCGGCCGGGGCTGGCGTCAGGAACTGACCGGGACCGCCCCCAGCCGCCCGGTGCCCTTCGACGCTCCCGGAGAAGCCAGCGGAACGCGGGTCACGTTCGAGCTCGATGCCGCCTTCCTCACCCCCGCCGCGATCATCTCGACATCGGCGGGGCAATGGCCGGCGCGGCAACGGCTGCGCTGCGTGCGGGGTGGGTCAGGGGGCGGGGAGGCGCACCAGGGTGGGGGTGGAGCCCTGCTCGGCGGTGCCGGCGACGGTGCTGCCGGCGACCGTGAGGGCGGTGATTTCGCTGCCGGACGCCTGGGCCGGAGCGGACCAGGTCAACCCGTCCGGTGAGGTCCAGGTGACGGCGCGCTGGGCGCCGCTGCGGCCAACCACGCCGGCCGCGGTGAAGCCGCCGGGGGCGGCGGTCAGCGCCGTGATCACACCGAGGCCGTCCGGCGCCTGGAGCATGACCTGCCGCCATTGGACGCCGCCGTCGGCGGAGACCGCGACGACCGGGATGTCCCCGGCCCGGGTGGCGGCGTAGCCCCCGGCGACCACGTTGGTTCCGCTGGCGACGACGGAGCTGAGCGTCGCGCTCGAGGCGCCGTCCGGCGTGGGCACGTAGTCCAGGCGCCAGATCCGGCCGTCGGACGAGATCCACATCGACTGGTCGGCTCCGTGCGATCCGACGGCGACGAAGCCGTCGGCGGTCGCGGTGACGGCGTTGGCGGTGGATGCCGCCAGCCGGCCGTCCAGCCCGTCGTTGCTCTCTGACGTCCAGCTGCGCAGGTCGGCCGAGTACCAGAGGACGGCGAAAGTCCGGCCGCCGATCATCTGCCTGCCCACGGCCGCATAGCCCGAGCGGCCGGCGGCGACCCCGAGGAACTCGGTGCCCGCGCCCGCCTGGTCCGCCAGGGAGGCGACCGGCTGCCACCGCACCCCGTCGGCGGAGGCCAGGATCACCGGCTCGGTTGCCCGGCTGGTAGACGTGGCGCCGACCGCGATCCAGCCCGCCGGGCCATGCGCGACCGAGGTCAGCCCGGCCGAGCCGGTCACCCCGTTCAGGGTGGCGGCCGACTCCAGCGTCCAGCTGCCGTTCGAGGCCCGGTGCCAGATCGCCGGGTGACCATCGGCCGTGCCGACGGCCAGTGTTATCCCCGCCGCCGTCGTCATCGAGGCGACGGTCACGGCGCCGCGCTGGCCCGGGTAGCCGGACAGGGTGGCGGCGACGAAGGCCGGCGGCACGCTGCCCGCGGCCCGGCCGGGGCCTACGTTGGTCCCCGAGGTTCCGGTGGCGGTCGCAGCCGCCGACGCGACCCCGGTGTCCGCCCGGACCGCCAGCATGTCATTCGCCTTGCCGGTCAGTATCATCACCGCGCCCGCGCCCACGGTGACGATGACCGCGACGGGCACGCCGATCGCGGCCGCCTGCAGCGCGCGCCGACGCCGCGACGCCGACGCCGCCCTTCTGGTCACCGACCAGGCCCCGTGCGCGGCGGCGGCCTCGTTGACCGATCCCTGCCAGGCGCGGAACAGCTCGTCGGGCTCGCTGAGCGCCGTTCCGCCGGCCCACCCGAGGGCGGCGTCGTCGGGTCCGGCCAGGTCAACGTAGTCCGGCGCCTGCGGCTCGAGCGCGACCGGCGCGCCCAGCGGCACCCGGGCGCTGCCCGCGGGCCAGGCCTGCCCGGGGAACCCGTCCGGCGGATACCCATTCCAGGCCGGGCCCGGCCGCATCGCGTCATCTCTCGCCAGATCCGCGCCGATCGGCTCCGGTCGGGTGGGGTTCGGGCGCGGCTGGCTCGGGCGGAGGACTGCCCGCCGCCCGGTGCCGTCGTCACCCGTTCGCTGCGCCGCCGCCCACGGATCGTTGGCGGCGTCGGCCAGTCGCGTATCGGCCGGGCCGACGCCGGTGAACCAGGTCTCGGAGGGCCCGGCGTCCTCGGGGTCGGGGTCGGCGAACCCGGCGTCGGCGGCGGGCGGCTCGCTGGCGGCCGAGTCCTGGTCCTGCGGGTCGGCGTAGCCGGACCATCCGTTGGCGGCGG
>DATCGA010000308.1:0-17779 GCA_036509215.1 Trebonia sp. | reverse complement strand
CGCGGTCGAAGCCGGCATCGGTCTTGTCGCCGAATCTGAACTCCACGTTCATGATCTCGTGGACCTTCTCGGCCAGGTAGCGCGGGAGCTCCTCGATCGCCGCCTGGTGCGGGCCCGCGAACCCCTTCCACGCCCGGTCGTAGTCCTCGGGACCGTCGGAGTCCAGGATGACCCGGACCCACAGGTCCCGCGGCTCGATCTGCGGGTCGTCGCCGTACTGCAGGAGCGCGACCTGGCGGACCGCGGCGCCGGGGAAACGCGTCCTGACCTCGTCGTGGATCTCGCGTTCGATGACGTCGAGCACATTCCGGTCCATCGTGGCCTCCCTCGGTGACCTAGTGCCGAGGGTAATTCCGCGTTTCGCTCGCCGTCCACGCAATATCCGCCGCGGGCGGCGGCCACGCCGATCGTCGGCTGACCCCCTCCGCCAATCCGATTGCGACGAGCCTACGTATCGTAGGTATACAGATCGGACTGATCACGGGGGTGCGGCGTTGGATGACGATGACATCCTCAGCCAGGGTGACGACCGCGAGCCCAGCCCGTGGCCGCGCCGCCTGGGGGTGATCGCCGTCGCCGTCGCTGTGGTCGTCGGGGGCATTGTCTACCTCGTCCAGCCGCACAGCCGGCCGGCCGCCTCGGCCGCTCCGACGCCGACCGTGAGCCCGACTCCGGCGCTGACGCCGAGGCCGGTGGCATCGCCGGAGTTCATCCGCCTGCCGGCCGGCCCGAACGGGATCGTTGGGCAGACCACGCCCTGGGAAGACAGCGTGCGGCTGCCGGTCTCGGGAACGCAGCCCGCCTGGTTCTGGCCGGCCACCGGCCGGTCCGAGACGATCGGCGGCCTGCCGGCCGACAGTTCCGGGTACCAGTTCACCCGCGTCGGCGCCGGGTGGGCGGTGCAGGCCAACGGGAGCTTCTGCGGCGGCGGCGATTGCACCACCGCGCCGAGCCCGGTCTGGTTCCTCGCCAACGGCGCGCAGTCGGCGATTCCCGTCGGCACCGCCGACCTGGTCGCGCCGGCCGACAACACCGACGCCATGTGGCTGACCAGCTACTTTCCGACCGCCAACAATGCCAGTGCCTCCGGGGTGGCGCGGGAGGTCAGCACCACCGGCGCCCAGATCGGGCCGTCGGTCAGCGTTCCGCGCGGCTACATCGTCGACCGGGCAACCGACCGCGGGCTGCTGCTGATCTCGGCCAGCAAGCAATCCGGGGAGTCGGTCTACACGCTCTGGAACCCGGCCTCGGCCAAGGCCACCCGCACGTTCGACGACGTGATCGCGGCGAGCCCGACCGAGGTCGCCTGGACCTCGCGTTGCAATCCGACGACGTGCCGGGTTGACGTCCTCGACCTGGCGTCCGGCAGGCAGACGGCGGTCGGGCTGCCCTCGGGAAGCTCGCCGGCCGGCGCCTCGTTCAGCCCGAGCGGACGCCTGCTCGCGCTCCAGCTCAGCTACAGCCTCGACGGCGACCTCGCCATGCGGCTGGACGTCGCGACCGTGGCGACCGGTCAGCTGACCGAGGTGCCGCGGACCTCGGTCAGCAGCGACGCCCTGTTCGCCTTCGGCTGGCCGGTCCAGACCGACAGCCTGGTCGCCGAGTTCACCTTCATGCCCACGATCCAGCTCGCGTCCTGGCATCTGGGCTCCAGCCGGCTGGCGGTGTCGGTCCTTAAGCCGGGGCACACTCAGGCCTCACTGATCGTCGGCTAACGGGCCGGGGCCAGCGGGAACGGGTGACGCGGGGGGCACGGTCCGTTCGGGATGAGCTGAAGTTGATCTTGACCTTGGATGATCGTCCGGGTTAATGCCAGCGGAATCTCCAGGCGGCGAACGCGCAGCCGGCGGCGGTCCAGGCCAGCAGGACGAACGGATCGGCCAGGGACGCGTGCTCGACCGGGGTGTAGCCCTGCTCGAGGATCTGGGCGAGGGCGCGGACCGGGAGGACGGCGACGACCGCATCCAGCCAGCGGGGGACGCTGAATGTGGGGTCGAAGATGCCGGACATGATCGCGATCGGCAGGTAGCTGGCGTTGGCGATCGGCGCGGCCGACTCGGCGCTGCGGGCGACCGAGCTCAGCGCCAGGCCGAGGGCGCCGAAGCAGGCGACGCCGAGGATGAGGCCGCCCGCGATCTCGGGCAGGCCGCTGGCCCTCGGCACCGCGTGGAAGACGAACGCGCCGAGTCCGATGATGCAGGCGGTGATCGCGAGCGTGGTGGCGGCGGTCGAGCCGAGCACGCCGGACAGGTACGCGCTGGCCGGCAGCGGGGTGGTCCTGATCCGCTTGAGCACGCCGTCGTGCCTCAGCGTGGCCAGCTTCGCGCCCAGGTTCACGTAGGCGGCGACGATCACCCCGAACGCGATGATCGACGGGACGAAGATCATCTGGCCCTCGACGTGGGTGCCCGGCAGGTCCCCGTTGGCGGTGGTCGACCCGATCAGCAGCAGCAGCGCCAGCGGGAGGGCGAAGGTGAACAGGGCGTACTCGGCGCTGCGCCAGAACGTGCGCTGCTCCATGAGCGCCTGGCGGCAGGCGAGGGTGACGACACGGCTCATCGAACGCCTCCGGCGACGAGGTGGAGGTAGGCGTCCTCCAGGGTGGGGGTAACGACCGAGAGATCATCGAGATCGCCCAGGTCGTTCGCGGCGGACCAGGCCAGGAGCTCGCGGAGAGCGGCGCTAGCGGACGCGGTGCAGGCGCTCAGGCAGACCGCCTGCTCGCCCGTGACCTTGACGTTCAGGCCGGTTGGGACCGTGAGGTCGCCGTCGCGGAGCCGCTGGGGGGCGGTGAACGAGATCCTGGTCGGCACGCCCGCCTGCCGGGCGACGTGCCGCACCGTGCCCGCCACCTGGATCTGGCCGTCGCGCAGGATCGCCACCCGGTCGGCCAGCCGCTCCGCCTCGTCCAGGTAGTGGGTGGTGAGCAGGACGGTCTTGCCGAGCGTGCGCAGGTTCTCGATCGCCTCCCAGCAGCGCCTGCGCGATTCCGGGTCGAAGCCGGTGGTGGGCTCGTCGAGGAAGATCAGATCCGGGTCGCCTGCCAGCGCGAGGGCGAGGTCGAGGCGGCGGCGCTGACCGCCGGAGAGCTTGCGGACCTGGGTGTTCTTGTCCTCGTTGAGCTCCACGACGCTGAGGAGGTCACTGGTGGCCCTGGGGTTGGGGTAGTAGGAGCGCCAGCAGTCGATGAGCTCCTTGACCCGGGCCTGGCGGGGGAAGCCGCATTCCTGCAGGACGATGCCGATCCGCTCGCGGAGCTTGGTTGGCTGCGCCTGCGGGTCCATGCCCAGCACGGTGACGCGGCCGCTGGTCCGCTGCCTGAAGCCCTCGAGGATCTCGACCGTGGTGGTCTTGCCCGCGCCGTTCGGGCCGAGGAGGCAGAAGACCTCGCCGCTGGCGACCTCGAAGTCGACGCCGCGCAGCACCTCGCGGTCGCCGTAGCTCATGGTGAGGGTGCTGACCTCGATCGCGTTCACTGGCGCTCCAGGTTTTTCTGGGGGAGATACTGCGGGGGGACGAAAGCGTGCAGGAGGGCGTCGATGGCGGTTTCCTGCGCGACCTCGGCACTGATCGCGGCGCCGTGGGGGTCGGACAGCCGGTGCCGGGCGAACCAGGTGAGCGTCTCCAGGACCAGCCGCGCGCTCGCGGCCGCGTTCGGCGTGGTGCGGAGCTGGCCGGACTTCGCCCGGCTGTCCAGGTAGCTGGTCAGCGCGGCCAGGACCGGGGCCCGTAGCCCGCTGTTGAGCAGGTCGGCGAGCTCGGGCAGCTCGCGGGCGGACCGCTCGATCATGTCGGCGGCCTGGCTGGTCTGCTCCTCGAGGGCGAACAGCTCGCGCATGATCGACTCGAGCTCGGCTTTGGGGTCGGGGGCCTCGGCTACCTCGAGCGCGTCCGCGAGCGAGCCGAACGGGACCTCGGCCGCCACGAACTCACGCGCCTCGGAGATCATCTCGGCCAGCTTGGGTGCCTTCAGGGGGAAGCCGCCGTTGGGGTCATCCTCGGCGGGGAGCGGCTCGAGGAGGAGAGCGTGCCTGATCGCGAGCACGAACAGGTCTTCCTTGCCGTCGACGTAGCGGTACAGCGCCGCCTCGGACAGGCCCGCCTCCCGCGCCACGTCGCTCATTCGGGCCGAACGGTACCCGTCGGTCGCGAACACCCGCACCGCGGCGGCGATCACCTCGGGGAACCGCTCGTGGGCGCTTCGCTTGCCTGTCATGGCGGTGAGTGTATGTGTAAGTGAGCCGATCACTCACCAAATTTGGGGACTTGTCGGCTTCGTGTCTCCTGCAGGTTTCCTCTGGGGTTTGCTCTGCCTTGGCCTACGAGGCGAAAACCTCGTCGATCGTGGTGGAGGTGGCGGCTCGGGTGGCCCACCGGTCGAGTAGGTCGGGGTCGGTGCACTCGCTGATCCGGGTGCGAACCTGGTTCGGGATAGCGAGGCCGCGCGCGGCGAGCAACGTCAGCAGAACGCGGCCCATGCCCTGCTGCATGCCCTGTTCCATGCCCTGCTGCATGCCCTGCTGCATGCCCTGCTGCATGCCCTGTTCCATGCCCTGTTCCATGCCCTGTTCCATGCCTCGCTCGATCCCGATCTGCTTGCCTTCCTCGAGGAAGCGGTCGATGAACGGGTCCTTGAAGAGATCTTCCATTAGCTGCTCCAACTCCTGTCGTGCGTGTCGCGGTGTGAAGATGCGGATGAGGTGGACGTAGCGGCGGTACCGGTCGGGCACCGCCTCGGCGATGCTGGCGAGGGCGAACATGCGCGCCTCGTGGACGGACAGGTCAAGGGTGCCGGTGAGGACGTGCAGCATGGTCAGCTCGGGGCCGAAGAACGGGCCGCCGGGCGGGGGCAGGCGGTCGCGCCCGGAGACAAACGGACGGAGATTGAAGCCGGGCTGGCCGATTTCGATCACATGCTCGCTACCTGTGAGGGCATCTCGGCTGGCGGCGACCACGAGCAGATAGGCCTTGCAGTCGTGTACCTCCCGGGCGCTGGTCACATAGCAGGGCCAGGTGAGCTTCCGCTTGTGGTTGGGCCTGGACGTCTGGACCTCGACGACCACGGCGACCTTCTCGTGCATTCCCTGGAAAAGGAACACGTTGTCCGACCGCAACTCTTTGAGCAAGCGGGGGCCGCGGTGGGAGAGGTCGCTGTCGACGATGACCGGGATCGCCCCGGATGGGAGCCGGAAACCGGATCTTCCGAGGAACATGACAAGAAGCTGCGGCTCGTCGCGCAGGATCTGGACGATGGACTGGTGCTTTAGGCCTGGCATGAGTTTAGAATGCCTCCTCCTACTGACATTCCGATTATATGACGGCCCAGTAGTCAATTGTCGGCCGCGAGAGATTACGGTCGACCTTCAATTTGGAAAATGGCACGTAATTGCCAATGGCAAATCATTGCCGGGCAGCGGAGACAATGTTGGCTGGGCTGCCGGAGAGGTAATGCTCGATGTTGGCGACGACCACGTCGAGCATGCGCTCGAGGCTCTCCGGGGTGTTGTAGCCCTGGTGCGGGGAGAGGAGCACGTTCGGCAGATTGCGCAGCGTTGAATTGGCGGCGAGCGGCTCGGTTTCGAAGACGTCGAGCGCGGCCGCGATCCGGCCCTCGGCCAGCACCCGCTCGAGCGCGCCGGGGGCGATCAGCTCGGCTCGCGCGGTGTTGACCAGCAGTGCGCCGGTCTTGAGCGAGCGGAGGCTGGACTCGTCGATCATGCCCCGGGTCTCGTCGGTCAGCAGCAGGTGAAGCGAGACGACGTCGGCGTCTGCCAGTAGCTCTGGCAGCGCCACGAACCGCTGGGTTTCCGAGGTCAGCCGAGCCGGGTCGGGATGCGGCGTCCACGCGACTACGTGCATGCCGATCGCCTCGAGCAGCGCCGCGAACCGGGCGCCGATGCCGCCGTAGCCGATGATCCCGGCGGTCTTCCCGGCCAGTTCGATGCCCTGCCCGACGTGCCACTCCCCCGCCCGGACGGCGCGGTCGTTGACGACGACGTGCTTGGCCAGCGCGAGGGTGAGGGCGAGGGCGTGCTCGGCGACGGCGGCGTCGCCGTAGCGGGCGACGTTCGCGACCGCGACGCCGCACTCTCTTGCGGCCGGCAGGTCGACGAAGGTCGCCGCGCCGGTGCCGGTGAACGAGACCAGCCTGAGCCCTGGCAGCCTGCGCAGCACCGGCCCGGTCAGGTACGCCCCGAGGATGACGACCTCGGCGTCGCCGATCCGGGCGATCAGCTCGTCGTCGTCCTTGGGCAGGTCGGCGTGCAGCCGGGCGCCGCCGAGGCGGTCGAGCCGGGCGGCGAAGTCGGGCCGGGACAGCAGCGCGGCCATGTGCGGATCGCCGTCGGGCAGCACGATCGTGGGCGTCATCGGCACATCATGTCAGGTCGTTTCCCATCCTCACCCGGCTGCTCGCTTGCTTGGTGTAACCATGTTTGTTACATTGAATTCAAGAGGTCACCGACGAAGGGAACTGGCCATGTCTGAACTTCACTACGACACCCTCCTAGTACGCAGGGAGGGCCTGACCCGGGACCTGCCCGCGGGCGACAACGAGGACCTCCGCTGGGTCGCCAACTCGGCGACGCTGATCTTCGGTGATCGGGACGCGGTGCTGGTCGATACCTTCACCACCATCGAGCAGAACGGGCGCCTGATCGAATGGGTCAAGGGGCACGACCGCCGCCTGACGCACATCTACCTCACCCACGGCCACGGCGACCACGTCTACGGAGTCGGGCAACTGCTGCAGGCGTTCCTCGGTGCCCGGGCCGTCGCAACCGCGGGAACCATCGCCGAGGCCCGCATCCAGGCCAGCGACGAGTACCGCGACGGGTTCTGGGGACGGCTGTTCCCCGGCCAGATCCCGGAGCCGACGATCCCGGCCGAGCTGACCGGCGACACCATCGTCCTTGAGGGGCACGAGCTGCGGGCCATCGAGGAGGGCCGCACCGACACCACCGGGACGACGGCGCTGTGGTGCCCCGACCTCCGGCTGATCGTGGCCGGCGACGTGGTCTACAACCGCACGCACATGTACCTGGCCGAGACGACGGCGGCCACGCGCCGCGAATGGATCGCGGCCCTGGCCAGGCTCAAGGACCTCGACCCGCGCTCGGTCGTGGCCGGCCACAAGCAGCCCGGCGGCGACGACCCGGCCAACATCGACGAGTCGATCGGCTACCTGACCGACTTCAACGATGCCGAGGCGCAGACCAGCACCGCATCCGAGCTATACCAGCGCATGCTGGGCAAGCACCCGCGACGCGCGAACCCCGGATCGCTGTGGGGCGCGGCCAAGCTCTTCAAGGGCGCGCCGGCCGCCTAGTCCGGCCGCCTAGTCCGCACGTGCCCGTACACACCCGCATAGATCGGAGGAGGATCGCTTCTGTGAGCGCTAACAGCAGACTGACGATCGCCGCCCACGCGCTGGAATGGATCGAGCTGCACGCCCGCCTCGGCGGCGGACCGTCGACCTCCGAGGCCATCGCCCGCAGCGTGCAAACCAACCCGGTCGTCATCCGGCGGCTGCTCGGCTCGCTGCGAGAGGCCGGGCTGGTCCGCTCGCATCGCGGCACGCCGGCCGGCTGGTCACTAGCCCGGCCCGCCGAGCAGATCACCCTGCTCGACGTGCGGACCGCGCTCGGCGACGAGCCGTTCTTCGGGGCGCACGCGACACCGCCCTCGGCCAAGTGCCCGATCGGCTACAGCATCCGCGACACGCTCGCCAGCGCGTACCAGGCCGCCGAGGCGGCAGCCAACGCGACGCTGGCCGAGGTGACGATCGCCCGATCGCTCGACCAGACTCTCGCCGCCTCCGGCCAGGAGCACCCCGAGCTCCTGCAGACGTTCGCCGCGCAGGTCAACGGCGAGAAACGCTAACGGCGGCACTGGGACTACTAACGTCCGGGGCGCGGTCGCGCGGAAAACGGCGGCTAGAAACGGCGCGTAGATTGTCGCTATGACGGCTGTGCGGCTTTCCACGCTTGACGAGCGCTACCGGCGCGAGGACGGCACGATCTTCCTGACCGGGATCCAGGCGCTGGTCCGGATGCTGCTCGACCGGGCCAGGCACGACGAGCGGGCGGGACTGCGGACGGCCGCGTACGTGTCCGGCTACGAGGGGTCGCCGCTGGCCGGCTACGACCTGGAGCTGGCCAGGCAGGCCGCCCTGCTGCGGGAGCACCGGGTCACCCATCAGCCGGGGGTGAACGAGGAGCTGGCCGCCACCGCGGTGTCGGGCACCCAGCTGGTCGGCCGGCCCGGCGAGCCGGGCGGGGTCGGCGACGCGATCTACGACGGCGTCACCGGGGTCTGGTACGGGAAGGCACCCGGCCTCGACCGGGCCACCGACGCGCTGCGGCACGCCAACCTGATCGGCGCCTCGCCGACCGGCGGCGCGGTGGCGCTGGTGGGCGACGACCCGGCCGCCAAGTCCTCGACCGTGCCCTGCTCATCCGAGCTCGCCCTGGCCGACCTCGGCCTGCCCACGTTCTACCCGGCCGACGCGGCCGAGGTCCTGCTGCACGGCCTGCACGCGGTCGAGCTGTCACGGGCCAGCGGGCTGTGGTCGGCGATCAAGGTCGGCACCGCCGTCGCCGACGGCGCCGCCACCGCCGAGCTGTCCGGCCTGGGCTGGCTGCCGCCGGACATGGGGGCGCTGCCCGGCGGCCTCGTCGCCTACCGGCACCGCCCGAGCGCGCGGCTGCTCGGCCCCGAGCTGGCCGAGCTCGAGCGCGGCCAGCAGCTCACCCGGCTGCCGATCGCGCTCGAGTACATCCGCCGCAGCGGCCTGAACACGATCACCGGCGCGGGCGCGGGACAGGCGCGGATCGGGCTAGTCGCCGCGGGCAAGACCTACCTCGACCTGCGCCAGGCGCTCGATACGCTGGGCCTGACCGACCTTGAGGCGCACGGCATCCGGCTGCTCAAGCTCGGCGTGATATTCCCCCTCGAGCCCTCGGTCGTGTCCGAGTTCGCCGACGGGCTGGACGAGATCGTCGTCGTCGAGGACAAGCGGCCGTTCATCGAGGACGCGGTCAAGTCGGTCCTCTACGGGCGGCCGGGCGCGCCCGCCGTGCACGGCAAGCGCGGCCGCGACGGCTCCCCGCTGATGGCCTCGTACGGCGAGCTCGACTCGGACGCGGTCGCGGCCGGGCTGGCCCGCCACCTCGAGCCGCTGGGCGTGCCCGTGGTCCGGCCGGCCGGGCCGGGTACCGGGCGGGAGCGGGTCCTGCTGCCGCTGGCGTCGCGCACGCCGTACTTCTGCTCGGGCTGCCCGCATAACTCCTCGACCAAGGTCGCGCCGGGGACGCTGGTCGGCGGCGGGATCGGCTGCCACGCGATGGTCCTGCTGATGCCGGAGGCGCAGGTCGGCTCCGTCACCGGGCTGTCGCAGATGGGCGGCGAGGGCGCGCAGTGGATCGGCCTGGCGCCGTTCGTCGCGCAGCAGCACTTCGTGCAGAACATCGGCGACGGCACCTTCACCCACTCCGGCAGCCTGGCGATCAGGGCGGCGGTCGCGGCCGGGGTGAACATCACCTTCAAGCTGCTGCGCAACTCGGCGGTGGCGATGACCGGCGGCCAGCAGGCGATGGGCGAGCTGCCGGTCGACCGGCTGCTCGCCCTGCTGGCGGCCGAGGGCGTCGGCAAGGTCGTCGTCACCTCCGACGACCCGGCCCGGCTGCGCCGCCAGCTCGGGCGCCGGGCCGACGTCAGGCACCGGGACGAGCTGCTCGAGGTGCAGCGCGAGCTGGCCGCGATCGAGGGCGTGACCGTGCTCGTGCACGACCAGGAGTGCGCGGCCGAGAAGCGGCGCAAGCGCCGCCGCGGCAAGGCGCAGGGGCCGGCCCAGCGGGTGTTCATCAACGAGCGGGTGTGCGAGGGCTGCGGCGACTGCGGCGCCAAGTCCAACTGCCTGTCGGTTCAGCCGATCGCGACCGAGTTCGGCCGCAAGACCGCGATCAACCAGTCCTCCTGCAACCTTGACTTCTCCTGCCTGGCGGGCGACTGCCCGTCCTTCGTCAGCATCACCCCGGCGGTGCCTGTCCGTGCGCGGCCTGGGCCGGTGGCCCCGGTGGACGCGCCAGCGGAGCCGGCCGCCTTGTTCGACGCCGACGGGTTCGCCCTGCGCATCACCGGCGTCGGCGGCACCGGCGTGGTGACGATCGCGCAGATCCTCGCCACCGCGGCCGCCGCCGAGGGGCGGCAGGTGCGCACGCTCGACCAGACCGGCCTGGCCCAGAAGGGCGGGGCGGTGGTGTCGGACCTGAAGATCGGCACCGGGCGGTTCGAGCACGCGGCCAAGCTCGCCGACGGCGAATGCGACCTGTACCTGGGCTGCGACTCCCTGGTCGCCACCGACGGCGGCAACCTCCGGGTCGCCGACTCCGGGCGCACGGTCGCCGTCGTCTCCACCACCGAGGTGCCGACCGGGCAGATGGTGGTGAACACCAGTGCGCGGTTCCCGGCTCAAAGCCAGGTGATGTCCGCGGTGGAGGGCAGCGTGGCGTCGGCCCGCTTCCTCGACGCGGCCGGGCTGGCGCGAGAGCTGTTCGACGACGAGCAGTACGCCAACATGATCCTGGTCGGCGTCGCCTACCAGGCCGGGGCGCTGCCGATCGGCGCGGAGGCGATCGAGCACGCGATCCGGCTCAACGGCGTCGCCGTCGACGCCAACATCGCCGCCTTCCGGCGCGGCCGGCTGTCGGTCAGCGGGCCGGCGCCGGAGGAGCTCCGGTTCCAGGAGCCCCAGTCGGAGGAACCCCGGTCAGAGGAGCCCCGGTCGGAGGGCGAAGGACAGTCGCTCGCGCAGCTGCTGGCGGTGCGGGTGCCCGAGCTGACGGCCTACCAGGACGCGGCGTACGCGGATCGGTATCGGGACCTGGTCGAGCGGGTCCTGGTCCGCGAAGCGGACGTCGCCGGCGACGACCTGCTGGCCCGGACGGTGGCCGCGAACCTGTTCAAGCTGGCCGCCTACAAGGACGAGTACGAGGTCGCCCGGCTGTCCCTCGATCCCGTCCTCACCAGCCGGATCGAGGAGCAGTTCGGCCGCGGCGCGCGCTACGCCTACCGGCTGCACCCGCCGGTGCTGCGCTCGCTCGGGATGCAGCGCAAGATCAGCCTGGGCCCGTGGTTCCGGCCGGCCTTCCACACCCTGGTCGCGATGCGCCGCCTGCGCGGCACCGCGCTTGACCCGTTCGGGCGCACCGAGGTGCGGCGGGAGGAACGCGCCCTGCTGGCCGAGTACCGGGACGTCGTCACCCGGCTGGCCGAGAACCTCACGGCCGACAACCACGAGCGAGCGGTCGAGATCGCCGGGCTGCCGGACCTGGTGCGCGGCTACGAGGACATCAAGCTGCGCAACGTGGCGGCCTACCGCGCGCGGCTGGCCGAGCTGCTGACGGCGTTCGCCGCCGCCGACGACATCCCGCTGGCGGATGGCCGATCGCAAGCCCGCTAGGGGAATGTCGAGGCGCGGCCGCCACATCTCCGGGCCGTGCCCTGCGTCCAGGGCCATGGGACACGTCGAGTCACTCAGGGTCCGTTCGATAGATTCAAGATCTTTTTTCCGAACGGGCGCGTGGTCCCACCCCCCGGTTAATTGGTTGCCAACTGCGACACGGCACGACACAGTCTCCCGGGCTCGGACGGAGGATGACGTGACGGACACGGTGGACGACGTACGCAAACCACGCTCGCGCTTCGCGGAGGCCTTCCGGCCGCTGGCCATCCGGCCGTACCGGCTGATGTGGCTCGGCTCCACGACCTCATCGCTGGGCGACGCGGTGGTGCAGATCGCGCTGGTCTTCGCGGTGCTGCACATCGGCGGGAGCGCAACCGACATCGGGCTCATCGCCGCGCTCCAGACGGTCGCGCGGGTCGTGTTCCTGCTCCGCCGACGCTGAAGACGCTCTGCGGCAGGTCGAGCAGGCTGTTGGCCTGCTGCAGCTGGTCGGCGGGAACGGTCTCGGGCGTCAGCCCGGTCGAGGCCGGGCCGAAGAACGACGCGCCGATCCCGTACAGCACCGCCCCCACGGCGATCTCCCAGACGTGCGCGCGGCCGGTCAGCAGCAGCACCGCCAGCACCGCCTCGACCCCGCCGCGCAGCACGTCGGCCGCCATCATCACGTACTGCCGCCGCAGCCGGTCCGCCCAGACCCCGCCCGCCAGCGGGCCCGCCCTCGGCGGGGTGCTCATCGCCGTCTTCGGCACCGGCTGGCTGTTCGCCTTCGACGCGGGCACGTTCGCGGTCAGCGTCGTCTCGCTGGCGATGCTGCGGCTGCCGCCGCGATCGGTGCCGGCGCCCGGGTCCTTCCTGGCCGACCTGGCCGAGGGCTGGCACGAGCTCGCGATCCGGCCCTGGTACTGGATCAACCTGATCGCGCACGCGTGCTGGAACTTCGCGATGCCCGCCTTCCTCGTGATCGGCCCCGTCATCTCCGCGCGATCGCTCGGCGGCGCCACCGCCTGGGGCCTGATCTCCGCCTCGTTCGGGGTGGGGGCGGCGGCGGCGGGGCTGTTCGTGCTGCGGGTCAAGCCGCGGCGGCCGCTGGTGGTCGGGAACCTGCTGCTGACGCTGGGGGCGCTGCCGCTGCTGGCGCTGGCGTTCTCCCGTTCGGTGCCGCTGATCTGCGCGGCCAACGTGCTGGACGGCTTCGGGCTGGTCGCGCTGAACGGCCTGTGGACGCCGACCATGCAGGTGCTGATCCCGGAGAACGTGCGGTCCCGGGTCAACTCCTACGACTGGCTCGTGTCGCTGGTCATCATGCCCGTCGGGTACGCGGTGGCGGGGCCGCTCGCGTCTGCCGTCGGCTACACCACGACCCTGGTCACCGCCGCGATCGTGCTCTCGGTCCCGTGCGCGCTGGTGGTGCTGGTGCCCGGCGTCCGCGGCGTGCACCGGACCGCGTCGGGCGAGATCGTCGGCCCTGCGTCCGAGGCGGGGGCCGCCCCGGCGCCCTCTGGCGGCTAGCGGGAGCGGGCCGTGGCGAGGCGCCAGGAGAGGGCGACGGCGGTGCCGACGCCGGCCAGCGCCAGCAGCACTGCGACCGGGCTAGAGGGGGCGGGACCAGGTCTGGCTCATCATTCGGTGGCCGAACGCGTCGTCGGGGTACTCGCTGGTCAGGGTGAAACCAGCCGCCTGGTAGACCTTGCGGGCAGCCGCCAGGCGGTCGTAGGTCCACAGGGTGATGTCGGTGTAGCCGACGTCCCGGGCGAACTGCAGGCACTGCCCGACGAGGGTGGCGCCGAGGCCGAGGCCGCGGGCCCACGGCTCGACCAGCAGCAGGCGGAGCCGGGCGGTGGTCTCACCGTCGGGCACGCAGAAGACCGAGCCGGCCGCGGCGCCGTCGACCTCGGCGATCCAGCCCACGGCGCGGTCCGGGTGGGCGTCGCGCAGCGTCGTGTACTCGGCGATGAGGCGCGCGCAGAGTTCCTCGAAGCTGGCGTCCCAGCCGAACTCGGACGCGTAGACGGTCGCGTGCCGGCGCAGCACCCAGCCCAGGTCGCCGGCCGCGGGCGGGCGCAGCGTCACCACGCGGGGAGCGGCTTTGGGTCCGGTCGCCTCGCTTCTCTGCTCCCCGAGTTCGGCCGTGATGACGCGCATCGCGGTGAGCAGACGGTCGCAGTCGGCCCCGTGCAGCAGCTCGGCGATCTGCCCGGCCGAGCGGTCGTCGAGGTCGGCCGCGGCCGCGCGGCCCGCGTCGGTGACGCGGATCTCCTGACGGCGGGCGTCGGCCGCCGAGCGGTGCCGGGTGATCAGCGACTCGGCCTCGAACCGGCTCAGCACCCGGCTCAGGTAGCCGGCGTCGATGTCGAGCGCGTGGCGCAGGTCGGACACCTCCACCGCGGGCTGGCGGGCGATCTCGAACAGCAGCCGGCCTTCGGTCAGCGTGAACGGGGAGTCCAGGTACATGCCGTGCAGCACGCCGATGACGTTCGTGTAGAAGCGGTTGAACGCGCGGACCTGGGCCACCTGGGCGGCGGTCGGGTCCGACGTCGCGGTGTCGGTGATGATCGAGCCGGCCATCGCGATCTCCTTTAGTTGACTGGGTCAACGGTAATTCGTTGACCCAGTCAAAGGCAAGGTTTCGGCCAGGAAGGCGGGGCGGGCGCGCTCGCCCCAGGCGGGCGATGGCGGGACGGTCAGCCCGAGCACGGCGAAGAACGCGCCGAGCAGCAGGAGGGTGACCCTGACCACCATCCGCGGACCGTGCCGGTCGGCCAGCGCGCCGACCGGCACCCCGGCCACCAGCCCGATCAGGCCCGAGATGGTGAGGCCGAGCCCCACCTGGAGGCTGCCCAGGTGCACCACCCGGGTGAGGTACAGCACCAGCGAGGTGACCACCAGGCCGAACCCGAACGTGTTGACCAGCGTCGCGATCGCGTACACCCGCCGGGGCCCGGGCTCGGGCAGCAGTGTCGTGCGCATGCTGTTGGGACTGGTCAAACCCGCCCAATTCATCGCTCGGCCGACAGCGCCCCAGGCTAGCCGAGCGGCTGGGCTGGCTCAGGGCTTGGTGGCCCCCTGGGCCAACTCGGCGAGCTGGGCGCGGGCGGCGGCGACGAGCTCGGCGTTGGTGTGCGCGTGGCCCCACAGGCCCCAGCCGCCTTCGGGCGCCTCGGTCAGGAGCACCCAGGTGCGGTCGGCCAGCGTGGGGTCGCCCGCCGCGGCGGCGATGACCTCGGTCAGCCGGCTGACGACCGCGAGCTGCTTGTCACGGTCGAGCGCGCCCGCGTTGGTCAGCACCTGCACGCGGACGTAGTTGCCGTCGCCGTCGACGTTGGAGAGGGCGCCGGCCGGCAGCTCGTGCACGAACGCGGCCGTGTTCCTGCGGAACATCGGGATGTCGGGGACCTGCTCGATCTGCATCACCGCGGTGGCGAGATCTTGGGCCAGGCGGTGCGAGTCGGCGAAGGTGCCGGCGGTGGCGTACGCGTCGATCATGGGCATTGTCGTCCCCCTGAACGTTTTATGATGGGCGTCATAGATACGGTCGCCAGCCTGCCTTATGACGATCGTCATAGTCAAGTTGTCGAGGGACGGGGACATGAGCGGCGGCGGCAGCAGCCGGGCGAGCATGATCAGCAGCGCGGCCGCGCTGATCGGGGCGCGGGGGCTCAACGGCACCTCGTTCTCCGACGTGCTGGCCGACAGCGGCGCCCCCCGCGGCTCGATCTACCACCACTTCCCTGACGGCAAGAAGCAGCTCGCGGGCGATGTGATCGAGTGGACGTCGGGGCAGATCCTCGGCTACCTGCGCGCCTGCCCGGCCGACACGGCCGAGGGCGTACTCGGCTGGTTCATCGACCTGTGGCGCCAGTCGGTGCTGGCCTCCGGCGGCTGCGGCGGCTGCCCGGTGGCCGGGGTGGCGATGGACGCGGACGATGACGAGCTGACCGTGGCCGCCCGGGCCGCCTTCGCTTCCTGGACCGCACTGCTGGCCGAGCAGCTCCAGGCGACGGGGGTGCCCTCGGACCGAGCTCGACCGCTTGCTTCCATAGCTTTGACTGCGATGGAGGGCGCGCTGGTGATGTGCCGGGTCGAGCGCAGCAGCGAGCCGCTGGAGACCGCCGCCGGCGAGCTAATGCGCCTGCTCCCCGGCGGCGGGTGACGACTGGCCGGGCCGGCTAGTCCGCGAGGAGGCGGGTCAGCCAGGTCAGCTGCGCCGCCATCGCGGCCTTGGAGATGGCCGCGTCCGGAACCATGCCGGTGAAGCCGTGGAAGCCGCCCGGCCAGACGTGCAGCTCGGCGTTGCCGCCCGCCAGCCAGATCCTGCTCGCGTAGGCCACGTCCTCGTCCCTGAACGTCTCGGCCGAGCCCACGTCGATGAACGCGGGCGGCAGGCCGGACAGGTCGGTCGCGCGGGCCGGGGCCGCGTACGGGGAGACGTCGGGTCCGCCGCGCGCATCGCCGAGCAGCGCGGTCCAGCCCACGGTGTTCGCGGCGTGGTCCCAGATTCCCAGGCCCGCCATCTGGTAAGACGACGGGGTGTCGTTCCTGTCGTCGAGCATCGGGCAGAGCAGCATCTGGCCTCGCAGGCGGGGGCCGCCGCGGTCCCTGGCCAGGAGCGCCACCGCGGCCGCGAGCCCGCCGCCGGCGCTGGCGCCGCCGACTATGAGGCGCTCCGGGTCGAGATTGAGCTCCTCGGCGTGCTCGACCGTCCAGGTCAGGCCCGCGTAGCAGTCTTCGACCGGTCCCGGGTGCGGCGTCTCCGGCGCGAGGCGGTACTCGACCGAGACCAGGGCCGCGCCGAGCGCCTCGGCGTGATCGAGCGCCGTCGGCGTTCCGCCGCTGCGGTTGTCGCCGAGCATCATTCCGCCGCCGTGGATGTAGTACAGGCACGGGACGGCTGCTGTTACGCCGGTGGGGCGGCAGATCAGCAGCGAGACGTCCTGCGCCCCGGCCGGGCCCGGCACCAGCCGCTCGGTCACCTCGAACGCACCGCCGCGCCGTATGTCTTCGATCGTCGGCACCGGGAACGCCGACGGCGCCTGCCGGATCGCCGGGATCATCTCGAGCGTGAACGCGGAACTCCCCGCCTCTGCCATGGCGTCGATCGCGGGCTGCAGCTCCGGGTCGAACGGCGGCGGCGGGCCGACCGAGACCGACCCGGACTCCGCGGACTCCTCAGCGGTCGAGATCCCAGCCATCACAGCCTCCTCCTCCGCCGCAGGGGACACGGCAGATGCGCAACAGGGCAGACACGATGAGATCAGGTACCTCCGCACCTGGTCAATATGTTCCGCTAACGAACCTTCGCGGCCTGCGATTGTCTGGGCGTCGGCGCTTCTTGCTGTTGTCTCGCTTGCGGGGTCTGTCGGCTACGCCATCGACAGGATCGGCTACGTGTTACCTACGCCATTGACATCGCCTATTGGGGTCGCTGGCGTAGGCGACAGGGATGGCGGGTGGCGCGAATCTTTAGGAAAAGCAAAAAAGGCGAAGTCACGGTCCGTTCGAGATAAAGTTTTTGAATTTGTTGACTATTTGGAAACGACGTTAACCGTTCATCTAGTCGCGGCCCGACGTTAAACCGCGGGTACAAGTGTTTGACCTGGTATTTGTTTCCACGCGATTGGACGGAGCGTGCCAGTGCCAGACATCAGCCGACGACGCCTGCTGCAGGGAGCCAGAACCGCAGCCGCGGCGGCCTTCGCGGCGGGGCGGGAGCATTCGCGACATCAAGCACCTGGTGATCCTCATGCAGGAGAACCGCTCATTCGACCACTACTTCGGGACGCTGCCGAATGCGCGCGGCTTCTCCGACCCGAATGCGATCACGCTCTCCTCCGGGCACAAGGTCTGGTACCAGCCGGACACACTGAACCCGGACGGGTACCTGCTGCCGTTCCACGCAGACACCACGACCACGACCGCGCAGGCGCTGCCGTCGACCAGCCACGCCTGGAACGTACAGCACGAGTCGTGGGACGGCGGGCTGATGGACGGCTTCGTGTCGTCGCACGCTTTCCAGGGCGCTGACGTCGGGCCCTTCACGATGAGCTACCTGGACCGGACCGACATCCCGTTCCACTACGCGCTGGCCGAGAACTTCACGATCCGCGACGGGTACCACTGCTCGCTGCTGGGCCCGACCTGGCCGAACCGGCTGTACCTGATGAGCGCCTGGGTCGTCGGTCTACGTGGCCGACGAGGACTCCAACTCGGTCGACGTGATCTCGACCAGGACCGGCCGGGTCACCGGCTCGATCGCGGTGCAGGGGCTGCCGATGTCGATCGCCGCCAGCCCGGACGGCTCCCAGGTGTGGGTGGGGA
>DATCGA010000307.1:0-8189 GCA_036509215.1 Trebonia sp. | reverse complement strand
CCCGCCGTTCCTGATGTACCACTGCCCCGAGGTGACGATCTCCAGCGGCCGGTCGCCCCGCTCGTAGAACTTGACCGGCCGGGTCACCGGCCGCGGCTGCCCGTCCAGATCGCCGCTCTCCGACAGCAGCTCGACCATCCGCGCCCGGGCCGAGAACACGGTCTTCCCCGCCAGCTCGCCGTACAACGAGGAAGGCACCCCATCCGGCGGCGAGGGCAGCAGTCGCCCATTCCGTCCGATGATCGCGCGCAGCGGCAGGTCGAGCTCGCGCCACCAGGTCACGTCGGTCAGGTCGCCGAACGTGCAGACCATCGCGATCCCCGACCCCTTGCCCGGCTCGGCCAGCGGGTGCGCGAGCACCGGCACCGACACCCCGAACACCGGCGTAGAAACCGAAGAACCGAACAGTGGCCGGTACCGCTCGTCGTCCGGGTGCGCCACCAGCGCCACGCAGGCGGGCAGCAGCTCCGGCCGGGTGGTCTCGATCCAGACCGGCGACCCGTCAAGCGCGCGGAACGAGATCCGGTGGAACGCCCCGGCGACCTCGCGGTCCTCCAGCTCCGCCTGCGCCACCGCGGTCTGGAAGGTGACGTCCCACAGCGTCGGCGCCTCCGCCCGGTACGCCTCCCCGCGCACAAGGTTGCGCAGGAACGCCCGCTGCGAAACCCGCCGCGACGAGTCGCTGATCGTCGTGTACAGCAGCGACCAGTCGACCGAGAGCCCGATCCGCCGCCACATTTCCTCGAACGCCCGCTCGTCGTCGGCCGTCAGCCGCTCGCACAGCTCGATGAAGTTCCGCCGCGACACCGGCAGCTCAGCCTTCCCCGGCTTCGAGGGCGGCACGAACGAAGCGGCGAACGACGGGTCGTAGGGGTGCGAGGCGTCGCCCCGCACCCCGTAGACGTTCTGCACCCGCCGCTCGGTCGGCAGCCCGTTGTCGTCCCAGCCGATCGGGTAGAAGACCGACAGCCCGGTCATCCGGCGGTAGCGGGCGGCGATGTCGGTGTGGGTGTAGGAAAAAGCGTGCCCGACGTGCAGCGACCCGGAGACGGTGGGCGGCGGGGTGTCGATCGAGAAGACCTCGGCCCGCGGCCGCGTCCGGTCGAACGCGTAGACCTGATCGGCCTCCCAGCGTACGCTCCATACCGCCTCAAGCCCGTCGAGCACGGGCTTGTCGGGGACGGCGGCGGGGCGCGGATTCTGGACGGCGTCGGTCATGCGCAAACTCTACTCAGCGCCCCGGTCGGGCCCCACGCAATTATCGGCTGCGCTGGCAACGCCCCCGGCGGGACCCGCGCCGGATAGGCTCAGCGGCAGACATCGCATGGCAGGAAGGCTGCACCAGAACGTGACCACGCAGATCACCGAGACCACCGCCGGCTCAACCACGTCGATCGTCAGGAAGATCGCCGCGGAACTCGGCGTGCGCGACCATCAGGTCACCGCCGCGGTGGACCTTCTCGACGGCGGGGCCACCGTCCCGTTCATCGCCCGGTACCGCAAGGAGGCCACCGGCACGCTGGACGACGCGCAGCTGCGCACGCTGGACGAGCGGCTGCGCTACCTGCGCGAGCTCGAGGAGCGCCGGACCGCGATCCTCGCCAGCGTCGACGAGCAGGGCAAGCTCACCGACGAGCTGCGGGCGCAGATCGGCGCGGCCGACACCAAGGCCAGGCTCGAGGACCTCTACCTGCCGTACAAGCCCAAGCGCAGGACCAAGGCCCAGATCGCGCGCGAGAACGGCCTCGAGCCGCTGGCCGACCTGCTGCTCGAGGCGCCCGCGACCGACCCCAGGGAGGCGGCCGAGGCCTACCTGAGCGAGAACGTGGCCGACGTCACCGCCGCCCTCGACGGCGCCCGGGCGATCCTGGTCGAGCGCTTCGCCGAGGACGCCGACCTGATCGGCACCCTCCGCGAGCGGATGTGGGCCCAGGGCAGCCTGATCGCCAAGGTCCGCGAGGGCAAGGCCGAAGAGGGCAAGAAGTACAGCGACTACTTCGACTTCGCCGAGCCGTTCGGCCGGCTCAAGGCGCACCGGGTCCTCGCGATGTTCCGGGCCGAGAAGGAAGAGATCCTCGACCTCACCCTCAACCCGAACGACGAGGGCTTCGACGCCATCGCCGGCGCGACCCTGTCCGCCTCCTACGAGCAGCCGATCGCCGACCGGTTCGGCATCCAGGACCACGGCTGGCCGGCCGACAAGTGGCTGACCGACACCGTCCGCTGGGCCTGGCGCACCCGCATCCTCGTCCACCTCGGCATCGACCTGCGGATGCGGCTGTGGCAGAGCGCCGAGGCGGAGGCGGTCGACGTGTTCGCCGCCAACCTGCGGGACCTGCTGCTGGCCGCCCCGGCCGGCCAGCGCGCGACGATGGGCCTCGACCCCGGCTTCCGCACCGGGGTCAAGGTCGCGGTCATCGACCAGACCGGCAAGCCGGTCGCGACCCACACGATCTACCCGCACGTCCCCCAGAACAAGTGGGACGAGTCCCTGGCGACGCTGAAGAAGCTGGCCGCCGAGCACCACGTCGAGCTGATCGCGATCGGCAACGGCACCGCCTCCCGCGAGACCGACAAGCTCGCGATCGACCTGATCAAGGCCAACCCCGAGCTCAACCTGACCAAGATCGTCGTCTCCGAGGCGGGCGCGTCGGTCTACTCCGCCAGCGCCTACGCCAGCGCCGAGCTGCCCGAGATGGACGTCACGCTGCGCGGCGCGGTCTCCATCGCCCGCAGGCTCCAGGACCCCCTCGCGGAACTGGTCAAGATCGACCCGAAGTCGATCGGGGTGGGCCAGTACCAGCACGACGTCACCGGCAGCAAGCTCGAGCGCTCCCTCGACGCCGTCGTCGAGGACGCGGTGAACGCGGTCGGGGTTGACGTCAACACCGCCAGCAAGCCGCTCCTGGCCCGGGTCTCCGGCATCACCGAGGGCCTGGCCGGCGCGATCGTCGCGCACCGCGACGCGACCGGCGCGTTCCCCGCCCGCGAGCAGCTGCGCGACGTCCCCCGGCTCGGCCCCAAGGCGTTCGAGCAGGCCGCCGGGTTCCTGCGGATCCAAGGGGGCGACAACCCCCTCGACGCCTCCGGCGTGCACCCCGAGGCCTACCCGGTCGTCCGCCGCATCCTGGAGAAGACCCAGGAAGACGTGGGCGCGCTGATCGGCGACAGCAAGACGCTGCGCGGCCTCAACCCGGCCGAGTTCACCGACGAGGCGTTCGGCCTCCCCACCGTCAGCGACATCCTCAAGGAGCTGGAGAAGCCCGGCCGCGACCCGCGGCCCGAGTTCCAGACCGCCACCTTCGCCGACGGCGTGCACACCCTCGGCGACCTCGAGCCCGGCATGGTCCTGGAGGGCGTCGTCACCAACGTCGCCGCGTTCGGCGCGTTCGTCGACATCGGCGTCCACCAGGACGGCCTCGTGCACGTCTCCGCCCTGTCCAAGAACTTCGTCGCCGACCCCCACGACGTGGTCAAGTCCGGCGACGTGGTCCAGGTCAAGGTCCTGTCCGTCGACATCCCCCGGCACCGCATCTCCCTCACCATGCGCACCGACGACCCGGCCGACGGCGCCCAGCCAAACCCCAGGCAGCCCCGTGGACCCCGTTCCAACCCCAGGTCAAAATCACAATCATCATCCCGAACGGTCCCTGGTCCCACCCCGTCAGCAACGACTCCCCCCGCCGGGGCAACCCCGCCCGCCGACCCCACTGCCGACCCCACTGCCGACCCCGCGACCGCCGCCGACGGCGCCAGCCTTAACGGCACCGACGCCGGCACCAGCACCGACGCCCCAGCGGCAAACGGCCGCCACACCGGCCCCGGCAACGACCGACGCGGCAACCGCGGCGGCCCTGGCGGTTCCGATGGCCGTGGCGGTTCCAGCGGCCGCGGCGGCCCTGGCGGTTCCGCCCGTCGCAGTGGCGTCGGCGGCCCTGGCGGTTCGGCCGGCCGCAGTGGCGTCGGCGGCTCCGGCGGCCGTAGCGGTCCTGGCGGTCCCGGTGGTTCCGGTGGCCCCGGCGGTTCTGGCCGTCGCGGCGGCTCAGGCTCCGACCGTCCGGGCCGTCCCGGCGCCGGGCAGCGCGGAGACGTGTCGGGCCCCGGAGCCGACCGTCGCGACGGCGGCGCTGGCGCGGCAGCCGACCGCCGAGGCGGCTCCGGCCCAGACGACCGGCGCGGCGCGCCCGGTAACGGCGGCAGCCGAAATGCCGGCGCGCCCGGTTCCGGCGGCAACCGCCCCGGCGCAGGCGCAGGCAACGACCGCCGCGGCCCCGGCGCGGACCGCCGTGGCGGCGCCCCCGGCGCAGGCGCCGACCGCCGTGGCTCAGGCTCCGGCTCAGGCTCAGGCTCAGGCTCAGGCTCCGGCGACCGCCGCACCCCGCCGCCCCCTGCTAACAGCGCGATGGCCGAGGCCCTCCGCCGGGCCGGCCTCGTCAACGACGCAGGCAAGCCCGCCAACGAGGCCCCGGCCGACCGCCGCTCCGGCCGCCCCTAGCTCCAGCGTGGCCAAGGATGCTCTTGGTGTCCCGGCGTATCCGAGCGACGCAGATCGCAGGCGGGGACCGTCCCATCGCCATGATCACGAAGGCTTTTATCCTGGCGAAGGAAAAAACTCGTATAGGTGTACTAATCCTTCGTGATCATGGGCTGCGGCTGGATACCAGGCCCGAACCTGGTCCGCGCGGGAGCCCAGGTCCGGAAATTTCACCATATGCGCTGAACCCCCCGCGCGGATGGGCTCCTCGGCGGAGTTGAATGGACCCATGGCGAACATCGAGGACTTCAGGCGGCTAGTCGCGGGGGACCACGGACTTGTCGTGGTCTCCGTCACCCGGACGGACGGGACGATCTCCTCGTCCGTCGTCAACGCGGGGGTGCTGCCGCACCCGGTCACCGGCGACGCCGTCGTCGGCATGGTGATCAGGGGCGGCACCCGCAAGCTGGCCTACCTGCGCGAGCGCCCGTACGCCAACGTGGTGATCCGGTCCGGCTGGCAGTGGGCGGCGGCCGAGGGCGCGGTCGACCTGATCGGCCCCGACGACCCGGCCCCGAGCGTCGACCCCGAACGCCTGCGCCTGCTCCTGCGCGAGATCTTCACCGCCGCCGGCGGCACCCACGACGACTTCGCCACCTACGACCGAGTCATGCACGAAGAGCGCCGCACCGCGGTCTTCGTCCACCCAGCCCGCGTCTACGCCAACCCCGGCCAGTAACCCCCCGCCCGCGGCAATGCCCACCCCAGCCCTCGCCCCAACCCAGCAACCCCACTCCCCGTGTGGATAACAGCAAGATGTCGGGCAAGGCGGCGAATGCGGCCAGGACACCGGGATCGGGCTAGCCTTGGGCCATGCAAACTGAACGACGGTTGGTTCCCCTCGCCGACGGCCGCGACATCGACGTGCTAACGGTCGGCCCAGAAGACGGATTCCCGCTCGTGGTGCACGAGGGGACGCCCGGCGGGCTCGTGCCCAACGGCAAGATCGTCGGCGCGGCGCAGGAGCGCGGGCTGCGGGTCGTGATGACCGCCAGACCCGGCTACGAGGGCTCCACGCCGAGCCCCGGCCGCCGGGTCGCCGACGTCGCCGGCGACGTCGCCCAGGTTCTCGACGCGCTCGGGGCCGGCCAGTTCGTGTCGATCGGCTTCTCCGGCGGCGGACCGCACTCGCTCGCCTGCGCCGCGCTGGCGCCTGGCCGCTGCCTGGCCGCCGCCTCGGTGGCCGGCGTCGGCCCCTACGGCGTCGAGGGCCTGGACTTCCTGGCCGGGATGGGACCGGAGAACGTCGAGGAGTTCACCCTCTCCATCCGCGGCGTCGACGCGCTCACGCCATTCCTCGAGAAGGAGGCGGCGGCGCTCGGCTCGATCGAGGGCGATCAGATCGTCGCGTCCCTCGGCGGACTGATCTCCGGGGCCGACGCCAGCGTGATCAACGGCGAGTTCGCCGACGATCTCGCGCGAAGCCTGCGCGGCGCCATCAGGGAGGGGATCGCGGGCTGGCGCGACGACGACCTCGCGTTCGCGGCCGACTGGGGATTCAGCCTGGACGCATTCGCCGCGCCGGTCGCGATCTGGCAGGGCGACCAGGACATGATGGTCCCGTTCGCCCACGGCCAGTGGCTCGCCGCGCGCATCCCCGGCGCCCGCGCCCACCTGGAGCCGGGGGCCGGGCACCTCACGATGACCGTCACCGCGATCGACCGCATCATCGACGACCTGCTCGACCTCGCGGGCCGGCCCGCGAGGCTAGAGCAATTGTCGTAAATACCGGCATTTTAAATGCCGATTAATAAATTCTAGGTTCGCTATCCTCTGTCATGCGTAAGCTATGGTCAGTCGTATGCATGAATGAGCTGTTGACCTGCGATGATCCATCAAATCGGTAGCGCACTCAAATAACGCAAAACCGTCTCTGCGCAGTTTTTGATCTCGTCGTTCACAGCGTCATATCGCCGAATCATCCCTGCTCATGAGGCAATGCCAGCGGCTTTAAGGCGAAACGGCTGGGGGCTGATTCCGTTTCTGGTTGCGTTGCGTGATCGTTCCTGGCTGCAGGCCTGTTGTTCAGGTTTCCTGCGAGAAGGGTGAGGCTCCCGCTAGAAGTGTGATTGTCTACGTCCCACTTCTTCGCCGGAGCCTCACGTGTCTTCTTCTTACCCTGTCCCGTTGCGTGCCGTGCCCGTTTCGGGCGGGATGATCGTCGCGGTGCCGGCCGGGCTGCTGGCGTCGCCGCTGAAGGGCGGCCGGGACCTGGGCGAAGCGGACCGGTCCGCGCTGGTCATCGGGGGCACGGAGAAGATCCGCACGGGCGCCGCGGTGGTGTTCTGCAAGGTGGTCGCGGTCGCGGAGGCGCAGGTCAGGCGGGACGGGCAGGTGCGGGCGAAGGGCAGCCCGGTGCATCACGCGACGCTGGGGCCGCTGGAGGAGAAGGCCGGGCCGGACGCGGCCGGCATGATCGCGGGGCGGGCGCCGCTGGGCGCCCGGTTCGTGAAGGGGGAACGGGAACGGCTGCTGGCCAGGGCGTTCATGATCCGGGTGATCGTCTTGATGACGCTCATGCCCGGGGATCGGCCCGGGGACGTGATCGCGGCGCTGGCCGGCGACCTGGCGCTGGTGCCGTGGGCGCGGCCGTGGCGGCCGGCGTCGGGCCGGGCGGCCGGGGACTGGCGGAACGCCCTCGGCCCGGTCCCGCTGGAGGAGCTGCGGGACCTCGTGCTGGGCTCGGCCTGGCAGGAGCACCGGGAGCGGGGCTGCCCCGGCGCCGTGACCATCGGGACGAAGAAGCCGCTGACGGCGGGGTCGCTGGACGGGACGCTGCTGCGGGTGCCGGACACGCCCGCGAACAGGGCGTGCTTCGGCACCGTCGGCACCAGCGGCGGCTCCGGCCCCTATCCGTGCCTGCGGGCGCTCCCGCTGACCTGCTGCTCGTGCCGGGCGCTGTTCGCGATGCCGCACGGGCCGGCCGGCACGGACAAGGCGGAATCGGAGCAGGCCCTGCTGGACGAGGCCATGGCATGCTTCCCCGCCCTGTTCGCGCCGGACTGGGTCTGGCTGATGGACCGCAATTGCCACGGGGCCGCGCGGATCGCCCGGATGACCCGGTTCACGCACGTGCTGATCAGGCTCAAGAGCGACATCCCGCTGAGGCGGACCTCGGAGATCCTCCCGGACGGCTCGTACCGGGCGGAGCTGTCCGGTGACGGCGTCACCGTGCCCGTCCGCGTCGTCGAGTACTTCGTCGATGTCGAGGGGCAGGAGGTGCCGGAGATGTTCTGCCTGGTCACCGACCTGATGGACTGGGAGGACTACCCCGCCCCCGAACTGGCCGCGCTCTATAAGTGGCGGTGGGACGGTTCGGAGACCGCGCTGCGGGAGGCCAAGGCGCCGCTGCGCGGCGCCGGCCCGGGCACCGGGCCGATGCTCCGCTCCGGCTCCCCGGCCCTCATCCGGCAGGAGCTCGCGGCCTGGGCCGCCGGGACCGGGATGACCCGCGGAGTTGTCCGCGATGCCTCGCTCGCCGCCGTGCCCGCGCGCAAGGGGCGCCGCGCCGGGCTCGGGGTCCGGCCCCGCGACCTGTCCTTCGCCCGCGCCGTCCGCGCGGTCCTGTCCGCGATCCGCCTCGGGTATGCCGGCTACCAGGCCGTGACCAGCGAAATCGGGCGATCCCGGACCATCGTCGACCGGGACGGGCACC
>DATCGA010000306.1:0-2148 GCA_036509215.1 Trebonia sp. | reverse complement strand
CGCGGCGGGCGACTCCGGCGACGTCGGCAGGGCCGTGGAGGCGGCGGCGGCGGCGTTCAAGCACGGGCCGTGGCCGACGCTGGCGGCGCGGGCGCGGGCGAAGATCCTCAACCGGATCGCGGACGGAATCGAGGCCCGCGGCGGCGAGATCGCGGCGATGGAGACATTCGACACCGGGCTGCCGATCACCCAGGCGCGGGGGCAGGCGGCGCGGGCGGCGGAGAACTTCCGCTACTTCGCCGACGTGATCGTCGCCCAGCACGAGGACTCGTTCAGCCAGCCCGGCCAGCTCGGCTACGTGCTCCGCAAGCCGGCCGGCGTGGCCGGGCTGATCACGCCGTGGAACACGCCGTTCATGCTCGAGTCGTGGAAGCTGGCGCCCGCGCTCGCGTCCGGCTGCTCGGTGGTGCTGAAGCCGGCCGAGTGGACGCCGCTGTCGGCGTCGCTGCTGCCGGAGATCATGACCGGCGCGGGCGTGCCCGACGGGGTGTTCAACATCGTGCACGGCATCGGCGAGTCGGCCGGGGCGGCGCTGGTCGCGCACCCGGGCGTGCCGCTGATCTCCTTCACCGGCGAGACCACGACCGGGCAGACGATCATGCGGTCGGCCGCTGATCATCTCAAGGGGCTGTCGATGGAGCTCGGCGGGAAGTCGCCCTGCGTCATCTTCGCCGACGCCGATCTGGACGCGGCGATCGACTCGGCGCTGTTCTCAGGTCTGTCACTGAACGGGGAGCGCTGCACCGCCGGATCAAGGATCTTGGTCGAACGGACCGTGTATGACTCGGTCGTGGACCGGCTCGCCTACCGCGCGGCCCGCGTGAAGGTGGGCGACCCGTCCGACCCGTCGACCGAGATCGGGGCGCTGGTCCACCCCGAGCACTACGACCGGGTCATGTCCTACGTGCGGCTGGGGGCGCGGGAGGGCGCGCGGCTGGTCGCGGGCGGATCGCGGCCGGGCGGCCTCGGCGGCGGGAACTTCCTGGCCGCGACCGTGTTCGCGGACGTGCGGCCGTCGATGCGGATCTTCCAGGAGGAGATCTTCGGCCCGGTGGTGTGCGTGACGCCGTTCGACACCGAGGAGGAGGCGGTGATGCTGGCCAACGCGACCACGTACGGGCTGGCGGCCTACCTCTGGACGTCATCGCTTGATCGCGCCCATCGCGTTGCGGGACAGGTGGAGTCGGGCATGACCTGGATCAACTCGCACAATGTGCGCGACCTGCGGACGCCGTTCGGCGGGGTGAAGGCGAGCGGGCTCGGCCGCGAGGGCGGGCAGCACTCGATCGACTTCTACACCGAGTCCAGGATCGTGCACGTGGCGCTGGGCGAGACGCACGTGCCGAAGTTTGGAGCCTGATCTATCGATGACCACTGACTCGCTGCCCCCCGTTCCCGACATCGTCCGGTCGGCCTACGCGACGCTGATCGTCACGTCGCTGGCGGAGGCCCGCCGGTTCTGGGTCGATCTGCTCGGCTTCATGGTGACGGATTCGGATGCGGAGGCGCTCTACCTGCGCGGGTACGACGAGCTGACGCACCACAATCTGATCCTGCGATCGGGGCCGACGGCTGCGGCCGGGCCGCTCGGGTTCCGGGTCCGGTCGGACGCCGACCTGGCGAAGGCGGAGGCGTACTACGGGGCGCTCGGCGGCCGGACCGAGCGGCTGCCGGCCGGGGCCGTCCGCGGGCTCGGCGAGGTGGTCCGGGTCGAGGACCCGCTCGGGTTCCTGGTCGACTTCTTCGCCTCGGCCGCGCACCCGGAGCGGCTGCAGCAGCGATATGACCTGCGGCGCGGCGCCGAGGTGGCGCGGCTGGACCACTTCAACCTCTGCGTGCCTGACGTGCCCCGCGCCTATGCGTACTACTCCGATCTCGGCTTCGGCCTGTCGGAGACGATCGAGGACGGGCAGACGCTGTACGCGGCCTGGATGTACCGCAAGCAGACCGTGCACGACGTCGCGTTCACCGGGGGCGCCGGGCCGCGCCTGCATCACCTGGGATTCTTCGCCCACGAGCCGCACTCGGTGCTGCGGATGTGCGACATCCTCGGCTCGCTGTCGCTTGAGTCGTGCATTGAGCGCGGGCCGGGGCGGCACGGGGTCTCCAATGCGTTCTACGTCTACCTGCGCGACCCCGACGGGCACC
>DATCGA010000305.1:0-7468 GCA_036509215.1 Trebonia sp. | reverse complement strand
GGTTAACGGCCCGCGACGACCAGGCGGCGGGCCACCATCACACCCGAGCCGGCCAGGATCATCGGCAGCGCCGACGAGGCGGCCTTCGGCGCGCCCTCGGTCGGCGTCCCGGGAGGCGCGCCCCCGACTCCGCGCTCCCCTGAGCGGGCGGGACCTGGCAAAAACCGGCAAGGCCAAGCAGATTTCCTCGAACGGACCGGGGCGACTGCGGTCCGGCCCGCGCACCGCCGTGATCGTGTGCCGAACGGGTCCCCCGCGCACACCCAGGACACCGCCACCGGGCTGACCGTGTGCCGAACTGGTCGCGGGGACCCCCCAACGGCACACGCTCGCGGAATCGCCGGGCGCCGGCGCCGGCGCCGTGGTGCGCGCGTGATTGCCGGGGCGCGAGCAGCCGCCAACGGGCAGCGTTCGCGCGACGGCGCTTAGGGTTAACGGCCCGCGACGACCAGGCGGCGGGCCACCACCACGCCCGACCCGGCCAGGATCATCGGCAGCGCCGACGACGTGGCCAGCGCGGGCCCGAGGCCGCCGTCGCTCACCAGGCGCGCCTGGACGCTGTAGGGCCCGATGGTCAGCGCGATCGCGGCGCTGCGGCGTCTCCGCCGCCGGGCGGGCTGGGGGAAGCACCAGTTCCACCCGCCGTCGGGCGTGCTGAAGCACAGCTCCAGATAATCGGGCCGGGCCGGGCAGCGGCGCACGCCCTCAAGCGTCGCGGGCACGAACGGATCCTCGCCGACCGCGTTCGCCGCGCACGTATCGGTGCAGAAGGTCGCCTCCGCCATGCCTCGCCCGCCTCGCTCTCGGCCGGCAGCCCGCAGCCCGCTGCTCCCGGCACGCAGCCCGCTACTGTCAGCCCGCAGCCTGCTGCTGCCAGCTCGCCGCCGCCACCATCTATAAAGTAAACGTTCGCTCTGTTATGAGTCTAGCATCGATCACCGCCCGTGCCCAGCCGAAGACGATGGCGGCTCTTGACGGCGGGCATTAAGGTTTCGGTCATGGAGATCGTGGACGGAGCCGGCGTCGTCGTGACCGGCGGAGGCGGCGGAATCGGACGGGCGATCGCCCGCAGGCTCGCGGCCGAGGGCGCCCGGGTGGTCGTGAACGACCTGGACCCCCAGGCCGCCGAGGCGGTCGCGGCCGAGATCAAGGGCTTCGCCGTCCCCGGCGACGCGGGCAGCGCCCAGGGCGTCGCCGAGCTCATCGCCGCCGCCCGAGCCCACCTCGGCGGCGAGATCGACGTCTACTGCTCGAACGCCGGAACCGGCGGCGGCACCAGCGCGGCGGCCCCCGATGACGACGTCTGGCAGCGCGTCTGGGAGGTCAACACGATGGCGCACGTGCGCGCCTCCCGCGAGCTTCTTCCTGGCTGGCTCGAGCGCGGCCGGGGAACGTTCGTGATCACCGCGTCGGCGGCCGGCCTGCTGACCATGCTCGGCGCGGCCCCGTACTCGGTGACCAAGCACGCGGCTGAGGGGTACGCGGAGTGGCTGGCCGCGACCTACTCCCACCGCGGGCTGACCGTGCACTGCATCTGCCCGCAGGGCGTGCGGACCCAGATGCTGGCCGATTCCGGGCACGCGGGCGAGACCGTGCTGACGGACGCCGCGATCGAGCCCGAGCAGGTCGCCGACGCGCTCTGCGACGCGATGACCGAGGGCAGGTTCCTGGTGCTGCCGCACCCGGAGGTGCGGGACTACTATGCGCTCCGCGCCACCGACACCGACAAGTGGCTGCGCGGAATGAACCGGCTGCAGCGCCGGATCGAGGAGAAGGAGACGGCGTGAAAGCCTGGCAGATCACCCGGAACGGCGACCCGGTCGACGTCCTGGAGCTGGCCGAGGTCCCCACCCCGGCCCCGGGCCCGGGACAGCTCCTGGTCCGGGTCCTGGCCGCCGTCGCCAACTTCCCCGACGTGCTGATGTGCCAGGGCACCTACCAGGTCCGCCCGCCGCTGCCGTTCACCCCCGGCGCCGAGCTGTGCGGCGAAGTAGTGCAGGCCGGCCCGGACACGAGCGGCTTCTCCGCCGGGGACCGGGTCATCGGCCCGGCCGCGCTGCCGCACGGCGGCTACGCCGAGTACGCGCTCATGCCCGCGGCGTCCGTGATGCCGGCCCCGGCCGCGCTCGACGACGCCGAGGCGGCGCCGTTCCACATGACGTACCAGACCGGCTGGTTCGGCCTCCACCGGCGGGCCAGCCTCCAGGCCGGGGAGACCCTGCTGGTGCACGCGGCCGCGGGCGGCGTCGGCAGCGGCGCCGTCCAGCTCGGCAAGGCGGCCGGCGCGCGCGTCATCGGCGTGGTCGGCGGCCCGGAGAAGGCGGCCGTGGCCAGGGACCTCGGCTGCGACGTGGTCATCGACCGGTACACCGAGGACTTCGTGCCCATCGTCAAGGAAGTCACCGGCGGCCGCGGTGCGGACGTCGTCTACGACTCCGTCGGCGGCGATGCGTTCAGAAAATCCACCAAGTGCATCGCGTTCGAGGGCCGGATCATCATCGTCGGCTTCGCCAGCGGCGACATCCCGTCCGCCGCGCTGAACCACGCCCTGGTCAAGAACTACTCGATCCTCGGCCTGCACTGGGGCCTGTACGTGCGGCTCGACCCGGACGCGGTCCGGACCGTGCACGGCGAGCTGACCAGGATGGCCGACGCGGGCCAGATCCGAACCCTGATCAGCGAGCGGCTGACCCTCGCCGACGTTCCCGACGGCCTCCACCGCCTGGCCGCAGGCACCACCACCGGCAAACTCGTCTTCATCCCGTAGTTCTCACATGATCCGCCGACGGATAATCCTCCGCAGGATCATCCGGGTTGAGGCACGGCGCGGCCGTTGAATCCTGCGTTCTGGAGGGTGCGGGCGCAGCTGAGGATGTTCGCAGGGACGGGTTCGCCGGGGTCTATGAGGCCGGTAGCCGCGTAGGCCTCGAGGCGGAGCGCCTCCCCGGCGAGGTGGGACAAGACACGGTCGGCTGGGATGCCCCCGGCGAGATAGTCGTCGAAATCGGCCTGCTGCGAGGTGACGGCGACGTGCCTGTGCGGCCACCGGCGACGCGCAGTGGCCAGGGTGCGGCGCTCGGCGTAGGGCTTGGTGACCACGACGAACGTCTGCGGATCGAGGCCGAGGTCGCGCAGGAGCTCGGCCGAAAGCCAGAAGTTCTCGCTGGTATTAGACGCTAGGCGTTCCAGAGCGATCGCTTCCTTGGGTACACCCCGGCCGAGGAGGACTTCGGCGATGGCGTCGGCCTCGGTGGGGGAGTCGCTGCCGTCGGGTACAGCCCGGGAGCCGCCCGAGACCACGATCAGTGGGCCAGTCCCGTCGGCGTAGAGGTCCGCAGCTCGAGTGGCGACGCCGATATCGTGGCCACCGAAGACCAGCAGGCATTCGGCCGGGCGAACCTGGATGCCGAGGCGGAGATAGTCCCACAGGCGCCGGGCGTCATCGAGATCAGCGGCCGACGGCATCACGTTCGTCTGTTCCCTTCAGCATGACGAGCTGCGACCAGCTTGATGTGGCTGTGGACGTGTGGCTCGAAGCCAGGGTGGGAGTGCTCAGCCTGTCCGCGCTCGCGGACGCGCAGCAGGTGGCGCCAGTCACGGTAGAACTGTTCCACGATCCCGCCTTCCACGTCTGGGGACACCGATATGACCGCGTGCTCGGCCGGCACCGGGGTAGCGTCAATTGCGAGCGCGCCAGCTATGGAACGAGCGCCGCCGGCAGCCCGATCGACCGAGGCTCAAGGAAGTTGGCCAGCCCCTCAGGCCCCAGCTCCCGCCCCAGCCCCGATTCCTTGAACCCGCCGAACGGCACCAGCGGGAACGGCGGGTAGCTACCGTTGATCGCGATCGACCCGGTCCGCAGCCGCCGCGCCACCCGCAGCGCCCGGGCCGGGTCGCCCGACCAGACGCCGCCCGACAGCCCGTACGGCGAGTCGTTAGCGATCCGCACCGCATCGTCCTCATCCGCGTACGGGATCAGGCAGAGCACCGGCCCGAAGATCTCCTCCCGCGCCACCCGCATGGAGTTGTCCACGGAAGCCAGGATGGTGGGCGCCACGTACCAGCCGCGCGGCAGCGAGGCCGGCCGAACGCCCCCGGCCGCCACCCGCGCTCCCGCGTCCACCGCAAGCTTGATGTACCCTTCCACCCGATCGCGCTGCCGCGAGGCCACCAGCGGCCCCACCACCGTCGCCGGGTCATGCGGGTCCCCGACCTGAACATGCGCCGCGGCCTCCACAGCGGCCTCCACCGCCGACGCGTACAAAGAAGAGGGCACCAGCACCCGCGTATGCGCACCGCACACCTGCCCCGACAGGTGCATCGCCCCGTGCACCAACCGGGGGATGACCGAGTCCACCGAGGCGTCGTCGAGCACCACCGCGGCCGACTTTCCCCCGAGCTCGAGCGAGACCCGCTTGATCTGCGACCCGCACAGGCTCATGATCCGCTTGCCCGCCGCCGTCGACCCGGTGAACGCGATCTTGTCAGTACCAACATGCGTCACCAGGTGCTCGCCGACCGCCCGCCCGGCCGGGATCACGCTGACCACGCCCGGCGGCAGCCCGGCCTCGGCCAGCGCGTCGGCCAGCACGAAGTTGCTCAGCGGCGCCTCCGGCGGCGGCTTGATCACCACCGTGCACCCGGCCGCCAGCGCGGGCGCGACCTTCCAGCAGGCGAGCGTGACCGGCGCGTTCCACGGCACGATGACCGCGACCACGCCCACTGGCTCGGACGTCACCAGCCCGGCCCGGGCCCCGCTCACCACCGTGCGCTCGAACGGGTAGGAGCGCGCCAGCGAGGCGTAGTAGTCGAACAGCGCCGCCGTGAACCCGGTCTGCGCCTGCGGGGCCGCGCTGATCGCGCAGCCCATCTCGTCCACCGTGATCCCGGCGATCTCCGCCTCGCGCTTGCGCAGGCTGTCCGCCACCCGCGCCAGCACCGAAGCCCGCTCGGCCGGCGAGAACAGCGGCCACGGCCCGGAGTCGAACGCCTGCCGAGCCGCCGCCACCGCCCGGTCAATGTCCGCAGGCGACGCGGACGGCACCGCCCCGACAACCTCCTCGGTCGACGGGGACACCACGCCGACCGACTCGCCGGACGCCGGCGCCTCCCAGGCCCCGCCGATGAAGAGCTCCCGCCGGTACATTAGCCGGTCGTCCACCAACGTCTCCCGCTCTCCTCCAGGCGCCACGCGCCGCCGCCATCACCGCCCGCTACCCGGCCGGGACGACGCCCCATCCTAACATTACGGAGTAAACGTTCGCTATCTACCTAGCTGAGCGAGCATTTGCTAATGTTCGGTCTCATGGCACCGTTGGCAGGCATTCGGGTCGTCGAGGCGGCGCTGGGCGTCAGCGTGGTCGGCGCAGGCCTGGCCAGCAGCCTCCCCGGATCCCTGCTGCGAGACCTCGGCGCCGACGTGGCCCGCGTCCAGTCGCGCACCTGCTCAGCCCTGGACCAGAACATCGAGCTCCTGGTCGCCGCCCGGGCCGGCCTGCTCAGCCAGATCCGCGCCCACCGCCCCGGCCCGGCCTTCGCCGACCTCGCGATCGCCGGCGCCGGGGCCGGCCTGTCGGCCGCCGTCGGCGCCCTGTCCCTGCTCTACCAGCGCGAGGGCACCGGTCAGGGCGGCTGGGCGGAGACCTCGCTCTACGACGGCATCACCGCCCTCCTCCCGATGATCATCGGCCGGGTCGAGCATCACTCGCCCACCACGAAGCTCCTGTGGCAGAACCGGGGACCCTCCGAGGCGCTCTCCTACCGCTGCGCCGACGGCGAGTACGTCCAGCTCTGGTTCGGCGCGAAGGGCGCCTTCGACGCGTTCCTCGCCCATATCGGCGACCCGCCGAGCGAGCGGGGCTACAACGCGGAGCTGATGAGCGACGCGATGGTCGAGGCGGGCCAGGGCGGCGCCGGCCAGCCCCCCACGTACCTGGTCTGGGGCGCGATCGACGCCGCTGGCGGCTGGATGTCGGCCTGCGGGATCCTGGCCGGCCTCTACGCCCGACGGAGCCGCGGCGGCGGCCAGTCCGTGTCCGCCAGCCTGCTCGGCGCCGCCCTCACCCTCAAGTCCGGCGCCTTCATCGCCGCAGGAGAAGTCGTCGGCGGCCCCGTCCTCGACCCCGGCCAGACCGGCTACGGCGCCGCCTACCGCATCTACCAGGGCGCCGACGGCGCCTGGTTCGCCCTCGCGGTCCCCGACGAGCAAGCCTGGCGCGGCTTGCTGTCCGTGGTGCACCTCCCCCAACTCCCAAATTCAACCCCATCGCTCCGAACGGACCGGGGCGACTCTCAACCGGAAGAGCTCCTCCTCGAGGCGGCGTTCCGCACCCGGCCGGCCGCCGCCTGGGTCGCGGCGCTGCGCGCCGAGGGCGTGCCGGTCGAGCCGGTCGCCACCCCCGACCGGGAGGGCTTCGCCGCAGGGTTCACCGACGACCCGGTCAACCGCCAGCTCGGCCGGGTGGTCGGCTACCGCTGGGGCGATCACGGCTCGGTGCGCCAGCCGTCCTTCCCGCCCCGGATCGGCCCGGGGACGCCGCCCCCGCCGATGGCCGGGATCCCCGGACTAGGGGAGCACACGGCCGAATTTCTCGAGACGTTGGGCTTTGACGCCGCCTTCACGGCCAAGCTGACTGCTAAGGAGCTTTGATGGAAACCAACCTGTCCCCGGCGCCGACCACCACTGGCGCGACCGCCACGGCCCCAATCACCCCAGCGCCGATCACCGACGAGTGGGTGATCCAGCATTTTGACCATCTGTCGCCCGAACTGGCCCGCGACCTGCACCCGACCCTGGCCCGCGCCCGCTCGCTCTGCCCGGTCGCCCGCAGCGACGTCTACGAGAACGGGTTCTGGGTGCTGACCAGGTACGAGGACGTGCTCCGGGTTGCCCAGGACTGGCAGACGTTCAGCTCCGAGCTCGGCATCACGGTGCCCTACCAGCCGCCGTCGACGCCGATGAAGATCCTGCCGGTGGCGGTCGACCCGCCGCTCCAGCGGACGTTCAAGCGGCTCGTCAACGCCCACTTCACCCCGGTCAAGGTCACCCCCTGGGAGGCGCCGACCCGCGTGCTGGTGAACCGGCTCATCGACGGCTTCATCGAGCGCGGCGAGTGCGACTTCATGACCGAGTTCGCCCGCCCGCTGCCTGGCCTGGCCTTCTTCGAGCAGGCGCTGCACGCCCCGGCCGAGGACCTGGAGCAGGTCAACCAGTGGGCCACGATGGCGTCGCTCACCCACCTGCCGGAGTCACGGGACGGCCTGATGAAGCTGGCCGGCTGGATCGGCCAGTTCATCGCCAAACGCCGGGCCGACGGGCCGCAAGGCGATGTGGTCGACGCGGTCCTCGAGGCCGAGATCGAGGGCAGGCCGATCACCATGCAGGAGGCGATCGGCACCATCCACCTGCTCATCCTCGGCGGCCTTGAGACGACCGCGGGCGTGCTCGGCGCGGCGATGATGCGGTTCT
>DATCGA010000304.1:0-10186 GCA_036509215.1 Trebonia sp. | reverse complement strand
CGGCGCCCGCTCGACCGCCAGGCGGACCAGCGCGGCGGCGTCCAGCACGTGCACCGCGGGCCACCGGCTGGACCCGTCCCCGACGTAGCCGACGGCGCCCCGGTCGCGGGCGAGGCCGATCACGCGGGCGATGAGGCCGTGGCGGTCGCCGTCGCCGTGCACCGACCGCGGCATCCGCACGACGGACGAGCGGACGCCGCGGTCGGCCAGGTCGAGAACCGCCCGGGCGTTCTTGTCCCGGCCCGCCGCCGGCCCGCCGAAGGCGGGGAAGTCGCGCTCGGTCGCCACCCCGCCCGGCACCGCGGGCGTCCCCGACGCGGCGACCAGCGGCTTGCCGGTGCCCTCGAGCGCGGCGGCTAGCGCCTCGACCGCGCGCGCGTCGGCCTCGACCGCCGCCTCCCGCTGGGTGAAGTCGTGGATGTAGGCGAGGTGGACGACCGCGTCGGCGCCCGCGGCCCCGGCCCGCAGCGCGTCGAGATCCTCCAGATCGCCGCGGAGCGCCTCGGCCCCCATCGCGGCGACGGCGGCGCCCGAGGAGTCGGAGCGGGCGAGCCCGACTACCTGGTGACCCGCGCCGATGAGCTCGGGGACGACGGCCGACCCGATCCAGCCGGACGCCCCGGTGACGAATACGCGCATGAGCAGTTCTCCTAACAGTGATGCGACTATTGTCCCATCACTATATCAGCGTGATGGGACAATAGTCGCATCAACTATGCTGTGGGCATGGCCCGATGGGAACCGGATGCGCGGCAGCGCCTGGTGGCAGCCGCGCTCGACCTGTTCACCGAGCAGGGCTACGACAACACCACCGTCGCCCAGATCGCCGATCGGGCCGGGCTGACCAAGAGCACCTTCTTCCGGCACTTCCCGGACAAGCGGGAGGTGCTGGTGGCCGGCCAGGACACGCTGAGCCGGCTGTTCGCGGAGGGTATCGCCGACGCCGCCGACGCCGCCACGCCGCTCGAGGCGGTCGCGGCCGGCCTCGACGCCGCCGCCGCGGCCATCACGCCGGAACGGCGCGAGCTCGGGCCCAGGCTCCAGGCGGTCGTCGCCGCCAACAGCGAGCTCCAGGAGCGCGACGCGCTCAAGCGCGTCGGCCTGGCCAAGGCGATGAGCGACGCCCTCCAGCGGCGCGGCGTGCCCGACCCGGCCGCCAGCCTCGCCGCCGAGCTCGGCGTGCTCGCGTTCAAGCGCGCCTTCGCCCGCTGGATGGACCCCGGCAACCAGCAGGAGTTCCGCGACCTCGCGCGCCAGTCACTGCAGGAGCTGCGAGCCGCCAGCGCCGCCCTCGGCTAGCGGCAAGTCCGGCCGCCAGATCAAACCCGTGATCTCGAACGGACCCGGCCGACTCTATTCAACTCAAATTCCTGCCGAAGGCGGAGCCGCAGGCGAGCAGGTTGTCATCGTGTTCCATTATGGGCGCCCATCTCGTGAATATACCGTCATCGTGTTCCAAAAATTGCATTGTACGAGCTGTGATGTCTCAAGACATCGAGGACATGGTGGCATCACATTTCGTTGGTTGCGATTTTCCTGGTGCGGCCGGGTGGGGCGGCGGCTGGTGGTTGGGGGTGAGCTCGCGGAGGCTTTCCGGTACGGGGCCGGCTTGAGCGGGAGCCGTGATCGTGTGCCGAACAGGCACGCGTTTCCGGCCTGCGGAGGTCAGCGTGTTCCGTTAGGGGTGCTATACGACGCAAACGGCACACAATGGCCTTTATGTCGGTCTTGCTTGGTGTGTGTGGTGTGTGTGGTGTGTGTGGTGTGTGTGGTGTGTGGTGTGTGGTGTGTGGTGTGTGGTGCGTGTGGTGCGTGTGGTGCGTGTGGTGTGCGCGTGGCGACACCGGGCCTCGCGGCTAGCCCGGACCCCCGGCGAGAACCCGGCCGAGCGTCCGGGCGAGCCGCCGGCGGCGTGACGGTGACTGGGCCGGTGGCACCGTCAGTCCGCCATGCGCTGGCAGAGCCACGCGAGCGACAGCGGGTACCGGTAGTCGATGCCGGCGTGGGTCGCGTCGAAGAGCTCGAAGCGGATCAGCTCCCGGTCGACTCCGGCGTCGAGCAGCGCCGCCCTGAAGGCCTCCGCCCCGACGTCGAGGTTGAAATCGTCCCTGGTCCCGGCGTCGATCCAGATGCCCCGGAGCCCCCGCAGGGCGTCGGCGTACCGCGGCACCATCCGTACCGGGTCCCAGTCCAGCCAGCGCTGCCACTCCTCCGGCCGCAGCACCCCGGTGACCGGGTCGAACGGCAGCTCCGGGGTGCCGTCGTCACGCGCGGAGAAGCAGGCGGCGACGCCGAGCGTCGCGACCAGGGGCATGTCCTCCGGCTGGGTGAACGCCACCCGGGACCGGAAGTCGTCCCACCACCGGAAGATGTCACCGTCGTACTTCCGCAGGTGGCGGACGACGACCGGGAACTCCGGGATGTAGCAGTACTCGTACAGCGAGTCGCCCGCGTGCGTCGCCAGCAGGCCGAATACGTCAGGCCTGAGCATCGGGGTGATCATGGCGCCGAACCCGCCGCTGGACTTCCCGGTGATCGCCCGGTGGGCGGCGTCGGGGATCGTCCGGTACCGCGCGTCCACGTAGCTCACGACCTCGTCGCACAGGTACGAGTGATAGCGCCCGGTGCCGGGCGAGTCGACGAACTGGCTGCCGCCGTAGGCGGTCCAGGCGTCCACGTAGACGACGACGGCGGGCGGCGCGTCGCCGCGCGCGAACATCGCGTCGGCGGTCTCAGGGAACGGCTGCCGGAACGCCGTCCGGTTCCGCCACATCGCCAGCTGCCCGGTGTAGCCCTGGATCACGTACACGGCCGGGTACGCGCGGTCCGGCGAGTCGTCGTAGCCGGGCGGCGTGTAGACCAGCAGCGGCCGCTCGGCCGGGTCCCCCAGCGGGTTGCCGCGCAGCAGCTCGCTGCTGATCACGTGCTCGTGTATCCGTCCGGTCAGCTCAGCGCTCCATGGCAACATACTCACGATCATTTCACTCGCCCCCCGCAAACTTGTGGCAGGTGCGTCAGGCCCGCTGTGGTCGAGATGCTGCAACAAGGTTCCGGAGGCCCGCATCTCCTCCTCACCGATCACCGCCCCGCGTTAGCGCCGGAACCCGTCCGCCGCCTCATCCTTTCCGGATGAGGCGCGCCCCTCCGGAAACGGGCAGCATGTGGCTGGCGTCCGGGGAGGAGGTGGGCATGGCGCTGACGTTTCGGATTTCCCCAGGCCAGGCCTCTGTCTTCGTCGTCGTGCTGCTGGTCGGCATCAACGTGCTCGACATCAAGGTCGAGCACGCGTCGCTGGTGGTGGCGCCGGTCGGCGCCGTCGTTCTGGTCTCGACCGCCCGCCTGGCCGGGCTGAGCTGGGAGGAAATCGGCCTCAGGAACGTCAGGCGGGGCCTGAAGTGGTCGGCCGTCATCGTCGGGGCGGCCGCGGTCGTGCTGGCGGCCGGCGCGGCGCTGCCGCTGACCCGCGACGCGTTCCGCGATGACCGCTACCGCCTCGGGCTCGGGAGCGCGCTGCTGACCACGTTCGTGCTGATCCCCGTCGGCACCGTGCTGCTGGAGGAGGTCGCCTTCCGCGGCGTGCTGTGGGGCCTGCTCCGGCGAGTGCGCGGCACCGTGTTCGCCACCGCCGTGTCGTCGCTGCTGTTCGGCCTGTGGCACGTGCTCCCGTCGCTCGGGCTCGCCACCAGCAACCAGGCGATCGGCGGCGCGGTCGGCCGCGGCAGAACCGGGCAGGTGCTCGCGATCACGGCGACGGTGCTGTTCACGGCCGGCTCGGGCGTGGTGTTCTGCGAGCTGAGGCGCCGCAGCGGATCGCTGCTGCCGTCGGCCGCCCTGCACTGGGCGGTGAACGGGCTGAGCGTGCTCGCCTCGGCCGCGGTCTGGGCCTGGGCCACCCGATGACCGAGCTCATGACCGACCTCAGGGAGCGGATGGCGGGACTGCGCGAGCGCCTGGCGCCGCCGGGCCGGTGGTCGTTCGCCCGGACGCGACGGTACGTCGCCCGGTTCAGCAGCGCCGGGCTGACGACGGCGCTGATCTTCTACTGCCTGTCGCTCACCCCGTCGCTGCTGCCGAGGGCCTGGTACCTGCAGGCGGTGATGTCGGCGGTGACCGCCGTCATCGGCTACGGCATCGGCGCGCTGATCGGGTGGCTGCTGCGGTCGCTGATCGGCTGGCGTCCGGAACCGGTCGTGCGCCGGGCGGGCTGGTGGGCGCTGGCGGCCGCCGCGGTGGTGCTGGTCCCGCTGTTCAGCGTGCTCGGGGCGCAGTGGCAGCACCAGATCAGGGAGCTGACCGACGTCAGCGAGGAGAACGGGGCCAACTACATCCTGGTCGCGGTGGTGACGATCGTGATCGCGGCGGCGCTGCTCGGGCTGGCGCGGGCGGTCAAGGCGCTCGTGCGCCTGGTCGCCCGGCTGCTGGGCCGGTACATCCCGCCCCGGACGGCCGTCGCGGCCGCGATCGTGGTCGTCATCGTGGTGCTCGGCTTCCTGGTGACCGGCGTCCTCCCGCGGGTCGCGGGCGCCGCCGCCGACTCGGTCTTCGGCGGCGCCGACAGCGGGACGGCGGCCGGGATCACCGAGCCCGCCTCGGCCCTGCGCTCGGGCGGCCCGCAGTCCCTGGTGCCGTGGCCGACGCTCGGGCGGCAGGGCCGCACGTTCGTCGACGCCGGCCCGACCGCGCAGGAGATCGGCACGTTCACCGGGACCACCGCGATGGAGCCGATCCGGGTCTACGTCGGGCTGAAGTCGGCCCCGTCGATCGCGGCCGAGTCGGCGCTGGCGGTCAGGGAGCTGGAGCGGACCGGCGCCTTCAAGCGCAAGGTGCTCGTGGTCGCCACCACCACCGGCACCGGCTGGCTGAACCCGGCCATGATCGACCCGCTCGAGTACATGGAGGGCGGCGACACCGCCGTGGCCGCCATCCAGTACTCCTACCTGCCCAGCTGGATCGCCTTCATCGCCGACAAGGCCCCCGCCCAGGAAGCCGGCCGGGACCTGTTCGAGGCGATCTACGATCACTGGCGTCAGCTGCCCGCGGGCAGCCGGCCCCGGCTGCTGGTCTTCGGCGAGAGCCTCGGCTCGTTCGGCGGCGAGGCGGCGTTCAGCGGCGCCGAGGACATCCGCGACCGGGCGGACGGCGTGCTCTGGGTCGGGCCGACCAACAGCAACACGCTATGGAGCCGGTTCACCGCCGACCGGGCACCCGGCAGTCCCGAGTGGCAGCCGGTCTACCAGCAGGGCCGCACCGTCCGCTTCGGCTCGGCTGGCCCCACGGCAAACACCGCCGACTGGGGCCAGCCGAGGGTCCTGTACCTGCAGAACCCGTCGGACCCGATCGTGTGGTGGTCGTGGTCGCTGGCCTTCCACGAGCCGGACTGGCTGCGCGGCACCCACCCGCCCGACGTCTCGTCCGCCATGCACTGGTACCCGCTGGTGACGTTCTGGCAGGTCGCAGGCGACCTGGCGCTGGCCGCCGGGGTCCCCGCCCCGCACGGCCACACCTACGACATGCTCCAGGGCGCGTCGGCCTGGGCCAGCATCCTCCAGCCGCCCGGCTGGACGGCCGCCCGCACGGCCGAGCTCGGGCGGCTGTCGGCCAACTGACGACGGCTGTCGGCCAGCTTACGGCTGGGAGCCGAGCGTGACGGTCGCCGTCTTGCCCGTCGCCCCGTCCCTGGCGTACCCGATCGTCACCTTGTCCCCGGGCTGCTTGGTCAGCGTCAGCTCCTGCAGCTGAATGTTGGTAGTGGCGGTGTCCCCGTTGATCTCGGTGATCACGTCGCCCTGCTGCAGGCCGGCCTTCGCGGCCGGGCCGCCGGCCACCACGCCGGCCACGAACAGCCCGCCGCCCTTGAGGCCCGCCTGCGCGGCCGCTTCGGCCGGGATCGGCAGGGTCTGGACGCCGAAGTACGAGTGCGACACCCGCCCGGTGGAGATGATCTCGTCCGAGATCGTCTTGGCGATGTTCACCGGGATCGCGAAGCCGAGACCGACGTTCCCGGCCGACGAGCCGCCAGCCGGGTTGGGCACGGTCGCGCCCGCCGTCGGAACCCCGATGAGGTCACCCGAGCAGTTCACCAGCGCGCCGCCGCTGTTGCCGGGGTTGATCGCGGCGTCGGTCTGCAGCGCCGAGACCAGCAGGGCCGAGCGGTCGTCCTCGGCCGGCACCTCGACCGTCCGGTCCATCGCGCTGACGATGCCGGACGTCACCGTGCCGGACAGCCCGAGCGGCGCCCCGATCGCGACGACCGGCTGGCCGACCTGGACCGAGTTCGACGAGCCGAGCCCGATGACCTTCAGGTTGTCCGACTGCGCGACCTTGAGCACGGCCAGGTCGGTCAGCACGTCCCGGCCGACGATGGTGGCGGGCACCGAGGTCCCGTCCGAGAACGTCACCTCGACCTTGCCGCCGTTGGCGGCGATCGCGATCACGTGGTTGTTGGTCAGGATGTAGCCGTCGGACCTGATGACCTCGCCCGACCCGGTCCCCGAGCCGCCCGGGCCGGCCGCGGCGATGGTCACGACCGAGGGCAGTACCTTGTCGGCCACCGAGGTAACCGGGCAGCCGACGGCCGAGCTGGCCGAGGCGCCGGTGCTGCCGCCGGTGCTGCCGCCGGCCGACGAGCAGCCCGCTAGCGCCGCCCCGGCCGCGACGGGCACCAGTACCCAGGGCCACCACCGGCGATGCGCCGCGGTGGCGGTGCCGAGCTGGGTCATCCGGTCACCTTCCGGCCGCTCGCGGCGGAGTCGTCGGCGGCCGCGCTCGCCCGCTGCCCGGGGACGCTGACGTCTCCGGCCTGCTCATCGGCCCGGTCGGCGTCCCGCACGGCGTGCCGGAACGCGAACGCGCCGAACATCTCCATGATCCCCATGACCACGAACCAGATGCCCATCAAGACGGCGAGCGTGGTGATCGAGGCGATCGGGGCCGAGATGACGACGATCCCGGCGATCAAGCTGATGACGCCGAAGAAGATCGACCAGCCGGTCCCCATCCGGGTGGCGGCGCCGGAGAGGCCGGCGATCAGCGCCGCCAGGCCCTGGACCACCCAGGTCAGGCCGATCACGAGGCCGATCAGGGCGAGGCTGAGGTGCAGGTGCCTGATCAGCACCAGCCCGGCCACGATGAAGACGACCCCGGCGATCCCGCGCCAGACCCGGCCGTGCTCGGCGCCGCGGAACGCCTCTACCACGTTGTAGATCCCGGAGAAGAGCACCAGGACGCCGAGCAGTACCGCGATCACGGCCAGCGACGTCTCGGGAACAGCGGCCACGATGATGCCGAGAATCGCGGTGGCCAGGCCGACCAGGAACGCCGCCCGCCAATCCAGCAGTCCGCCCAGCGTCAGGTCGGACTCGAGCGACTCGTCGGAACGTTCGGATGTCATCTCTTCTGTCCCTCCTAGTTTGCCGTCAGCGTGCCTCGGGCACGACTGGCGGACCTCATCCCAGGAGGGTGAAGTTCCCGGCGTCAGCCCCGGGGGAGGACGAACCTCTCCATCGCGTTGGCGAAGCCCTCGTCGGTGTTCGCGGTAGTGACCCGGCGGGCCGCGCGCTGCACCTCGGGGCTCGCGTTGCCCATCGCGATCGAGAGCACCGAATGGGCGAACATCAGCACGTCGTTGGGCATGTCGCCGATGGTGGCGATGGCCTCGGCCGGGATCGAGAACCGCTTCGACAGGTACTGCGCGACCGCGCCCTTGTTGGCGTCCGGGTGGGTCACGTCCAGGTAGTAAGGCTGGGACCGGGAGGCGGTCACGTGGTCGCCGAACTTGTCGTGGGCGACGGTCGAGGCGCGGGCGACGGCCTCGAGGTCATCGCCGACCCCGACCAGCTTGGCGATGTTCTCGGTGAGCCCGTCGAGGCCGGTCATGACCTTCGGCTCGAACTTCACGGTGGCCGTCTCCTTGGCGACGTGGGCGCCCTTGGGGTCGGGCACGTACCAGTCAGCCCCCTGGTAGACCCAGGTGTCGAGGCCGAACGAGGCGAACAGCTCGGACACCGGCCGCACCAGGTCCGGCGGCAGCACCCGCTGCTCGATGACCGACATGTCCCGGTTCACCAGCAGGCCCCCGTTGAACGCCGCGATCGGGGTGCTGAGGTCGAGCGGCTCGATCAGCATCGACATGCCCCGCGGCGGCCGCCCGCTGGTGACCGCGAACAAGATCCCGGCCTCGCCCAGCTTGCGCACCGCGTCGACCGCGCGGTCGGTCAGCACCTTGTCGTTGGTCACCAGCGTGCCGTCGACATCGGCCAGAACCAGTCGGATGCTGCTGCTCGCCACGAGGTCTCCCCGAGTCGCCGGCCAAGAGAAAAGTTCAAAATCGATGCTATCGAACGGACCGTTGCTCCGCCGTGGCCGCCCATTTCACCTTCAAAAATGTTGAATTTTGCGCGAACGCAACTCAAAGCCGACGATGACCTAGCACAATGTAGTCATGCGCTCACGTCTGGGTCGGATTAGGGCGAGGTTCAAGGCGGATCCCAGGCTGACGGTCGGGCTCGGGACCGCGCTCGCGTTCGCCTCGATCGGCGGGCTCTGCTACCTGGCCGCGCCGCCCGCGGTGCCCACCTTCCTGCTCGCGTCGACGGCGTTCAACCTGCTGATCGGCGCGACCGAGGCCCGCTGGCGGCTGTACGGCTGGCGCGACCCCGGCGCCGACGCGGAGATCGCGTGGCCGGACCCGGTCCGGCCGGGCGACGAGCAGCTCTCCTTCGACCTGATCGTGCCGCTGCGGGACGAGGCGAACGTGATCGGCGAGACGCTGCGCGGCCTGCTCAGGCAGACCCATCCCCGGCTGCACATCGTGGTCTCGCTGTGCGATGACGACGAATCCACGATCGAGGCGGTGCACACGATCGTCCGGGAGAACCTGCTGACCAACCGGATCACGATGATCAGCGATCACTACGACAACCCGACCAAGGCGCAGCAGCTCAACCGGGCGCTCGAGGTCTGCACGGGGGACGTGGTCGGGGTGATCGACGCCGAGGACGACGTCGCCGAGGACCTCCTGGTGCACGCCGAGGCCCTGCTCGCCCGGGACGGGGCCGACGTGGTGCAGGGCGGGGTCCAGCTGATGAACCTCGGCATCGGGCTCGACAAGTGGTTCCAGGTCCACAACGTGCTCGAGTACTTCTTCTGGTTCACCAGCCGGATGGCGTTCCACGCCGCCACCGGGTTCGTCCCGCTCGGCGGCAACACGGTCTTCGTCCGCCGCGAGCTGCTCAACCGGGCGGGCGGCTGGCCGCTCTCGATCACCGAGGACTGCGCGCTCGGCGTGCGGCTGACGGCCGAGTTCGGGGCGAAGGTGGCGACCGCCTACAGCCCCCGGCTGAGCACCCGCGAGGAGGCCCCGACGACGATCTTCAACAAGGAGATCGGCTCGCTGTTCTGGCAGCGGGACCGGTGGATCCGGGGCTTCATCGAGCAGTTCATCGGCGGCCGCTGGCTCAGCATGCCCACGCCGCGGCAGCGGCTGCTGGCCGGCTACATCCTGGCCACCCCGATCCTGCAGGCGATCTCGTTCTTCCTGCTGCCGGCGGCGATCATCATGGGCCTGATCGTGAACTCGCCCATCGCGCTCGCGCTGCTGCTGTTCACCCCGTACATCCCGATGGGGGTCACCGTCGCCAGCCAGCTGATCGGGCTGCACGAGTTCTGCCGGAAATACGAGAAGAAGGCCAGCCGGTGGCACTACGCCTCGCTCGCCTTCCTCGCGCCGCTCTACCAGATCGTGCTCTGCGGCGCCGCCGCGGTCGCGGTCTACAAGTACGCGACCGGCGACAAGACCTGGTACAAGACCGGCCGCGCGAGCGAGCACCGGGGCGTGGCCGCGCGGGTGGTGCCCGCGGCCGTCATCGAGTCGTCCCCCGTCGACCTCGAAGACGCCGCGCTGTGAGCGCGCCGGCCTCGACCCGGCCGGCCCCGGACGAGGCGCCCGAGGACCCGCTCGACGGACCGGAGGCCGGCCCGGCCGGCTGGATGCAGACCTACGGGTACGCCCGGCCCCAGTTCGTGGACCGGCTGGAGGCCTGGGTCCGCGCCCACCGGACGGTCCTGCTGTCGCTCGGCATCCCGCTCCTGCTGGTGATCGCGGCCACCGCGTGGAACCTGCAGGGCTGGCCCGGCCGGGCCGACGAGGACGAGGGCACCTACGTCGCCGAGGCGTGGGCGATCATCT
>DATCGA010000303.1:0-5816 GCA_036509215.1 Trebonia sp. | reverse complement strand
CGGTGCCGAGGGCGTCGTTCGCCGTCGCAGCCCAGCGTCGGAAGATGACCTACTAGCATCGCTGGGTGGCTAACTTCGGAGACCTGCAGAACGAGATCTACCTTGCGGGGCTCTCCGGCGTGGTGCCCTCGCTCCCGATGTCATTTGCGGAGCTGGAGCGGCGCGCGGAGCTGGCGCTGCCGCCTGGCACGTGGTCGTACGTCGCGGGGGGAGCGGGCGACGAGCACACCCAGCGCAGCAACCGGGCGGCCTTCGACCATTGGGGTCTCGTACCGCGGATGCTGCGGGCGAACACCGAACGGGACCTGTCGGCCGAGCTGTTCGGCACCACCTTCCCGACACCGATTTTCCTGGCCCCGATCGGGGTAATCGGGATCTGCACCCAGGACGGCCACGGCGACCTGGCCACGGCCCGCGCGGCAGCCGCTACTGGCGTGCCCATGGTTGCCTCGACGCTGAGCGAGGACCCGCTGGAGGATGTCGCCGCGGAGTTCGGCGAGACCCCCGGATTCTTCCAGCTCTACTGCCCGACCGATCCGGAGGTGGCAGCCAGCCTCGTTCACCGGGCGGAGGCAGCCGGCTACCGCGCGATCGTGGTCACCCTCGACACCTGGGTCACCGGCTGGCGGCCGCGGGACTTGTCCACCTCGAACTTTCCTCAGCTGCGGGGCCGCTGCCTGAAAACGTACTTTTCCGACCCCGTCTTCCGGAGCCGGCTGCAGAAGTCGCCTGAGCAGGACCCGGGCACCGCGATCCTGACCTGGGCGCTGATGTTCGGCCGGCCGCTGACCTGGGACGACCTGGCCTGGCTGCGCTCCCTGACCACGCTGCCCCTCGTGCTCAAGGGCGTTTGCCACCCCGACGACGCCCGCCGGGCCGTCGATGAGGGCATCGACGGCATCTACGTCTCCACCCACGGCGGCCGGCAGGCCAACGGCGGCCTCGCCGCGATCGACTGCCTCGCTGACGTGGCTGACGCGGTGCCGGACGTGCCAGTCCTTTTCGACTCCGGCATTCGCTCCGGCTCCGACGTGGTGAAGGCACTCGCACTCGGCGCCACCGCGGTCGGCATCGGCCGCCCCTACGTCTACGGCGCCGCACTCGGCGGCACCGGCGGCATCGTCCACGTGCTCAGGACGATCCTGGCGGAGGCCGACCTGCTCATGGCGGTCGACGGCTATCCAACCCTCGCCGACCTCGGCCGGGACGCGATCCGGCGTACCTGAGCGCTGCCGGAAGCGCAGGCCCGGCGGCGCACTGATCTCGCTTGCGGCCGCCGATCCGGCGCCAGAGCGGCCGGCGAGGAACTATGCCCTTAAGCTCGTCGCATGGCCAGGTACTTCGACATCCATCCGGCCAGCCCGCAACGTCGCACGATCATCCAGATCGCCGATGTCGTCCGCGCAGGTGGCGTGATCGCCTACCCGACGGACTCCTGCTACGCGCTGGGCTGCCAGCTCGGGAACAAGGACGGCATCACGAGGATCAGGTCGATCCGCCACCTCGATGACCGGCACCACCTCACGCTGGTGTGCCAGGATTTCGCCCAGCTAGGCCAGTTCGTGTACGTCGCCAAACCGGTGTTCCGGGCTATCAAGGCGGCCACCCCGGGCGCTTATACCTTCATCCTGCCCGCGACCAAGGAGGTACCGCGCAGGTTGCAGCACCCGGGAAAGAAGACCGTCGGGGTGCGGATCCCCCGGCATGTGGTGGCCCAGGCGGTGCTGGCCGAACTCGGTGAGCCGCTCGTTTCGAGCACCCTGCTGCTGCCGGACCAGGACGAGCCCTTGAGCCAGGGATGGGAGATCGCCGAGGAGATCGGCCACGCCGTGGACGCGGTGATCGACTCCGGCGACTGCGGCACCGAGCCGACCACGGTCATCGACTTCTCCCAGGACAAACCCGAGATCCTGCGGCGCGGAGCAGGCGGCACGTCCGGATTTGAGTGAACCACGGCCTGCCGGCCAGCCTTCCCGCCCGGCCAGGGAAGCGGCACCCAGCGAGCCCGACGGTGCCGCGGTGAAGCTGTGGGCAACCGGGCCCGGCGTCACCGCCCTCATGGTCGTGGCCGCTCCTTGATCCCCGCCGCGAGCAGGTCCACTACCTCGGCGATGCGGGCCGTACGGAGATCCGGGCGGCGAGTGGTCGCATCGATCCAGCGGAGGTAGGCCTTGCGGTAGAACTGCGCGAGCGTGTCGAAGAATGTACCCGCGGCCGGGTTGGCCTCGAGTGCTGCGGCGATGTCGTCGGCAAGATCGCCGCGTTGCGGACCTTCCGGGGCCAGCTCGATGATCACGTCATCGCCTACCGCCACGCCTATGCCGCGCAGCCGGTTCGGAGCCAGGATCAGCACCCATCCGCTCCCGGCCGGCACGAGCCTGGCGCGGATCCGGCAGCCGCCGATCGTGCCGCCGACGGGATGGTTGGCCTTTGCACCCCACGCCTCGTCCGGGTCGAACGGCATCGTGATGACCGCGCTGTCATCAGGACCGGCGGCGATGACGGCGTGGAAACGCTGTGAGCGCATGCCCTCTAGCGTGGCATGACGGTGGCGATGGCGGGGGGTCACGGTCTGAGCCGGTAGTCCGCTGGATGGTGTTCTTGTCAGCAGTACGACGACACTGCACGCCCGAATGTCAGGCCGCCCGCCCGCCTCACATTCCGGTGCCGTGTCTCGTCGAACTGGTGAGGGACAGAAGCGACCAAGGGAGCCGGGGACACCATGAGCACCCGATCCGGGCGAGGAGACGGCCAGCCCGATCCGGGCCTGGACGCGATCATGAGCGAGCGGCGTCAGCTGATCAATCTCGCCTACCGGCTGCTGGGCTCCCTGGCCGAGGCCGAAGATGCCGTGCAGGAGACGTACGCCCGCTGGTACGCCATGTCCCGGCAACAGCGGGAGGCTATCGAGTCCCCCGGGGCCTGGCTGACAACGGTCGCCAGCCGCGTCTGCCTGGACCTGCTCGGCTCGGCGCGGGCCCGGCGGGAGCGCTACGTCGGCGAATGGATCCCCGAGCCGCTGCCCGAGCCTGCGGAGTGGATCAGCGGGCGGCCGGGCGGCACCGCTATCGATCCGGCCGACCGGGTCACCCTGGATGAGTCGGTCAGCATGGCCTTCCTCGTGGTACTCGAATCGATGACCCCGGCCGAGCGTGTCGCGTTGATCCTGCACGATGTCTTCGGCTACCCCTTCGCCGAAGTGGCCCAGATCACCGGCCGGACCCCGGCAGCATGCCGCCAGCTGGCCTCCTCAGCCCGCCGCCGCATCCGCGCCGCACAGGCTCCCGCCGCCCCGGCTGCCCGGCAGGCCGGCCTGGTCCGGGACTTCAAGAAGGCCTGGGAAGACCAGGACATCGACGCCCTCATCGGGCTGCTGGACCCCGGCGCCACGGTGATCGCCGACGGCGGCGGCCTGGCCCCCGCTGCGCTCCGCCCGATCGAAGGCGCCGCGCAAATCGCGCGTTATGTCATCGATCTAGCCGCCCGGGCACCCGGCAACGTGACGTTCCTGGAGCGTACGGTCAACGGCCAGCCCGGCCTGGTCGCCCAGCAGGACGGCGTCACCGTCACGGTGTTCGCGTTCGGCCTCGCGGGCGACCGGATCAGGCACATCTGGGCAGTACGCAATCCCGACAAGCTCCGGCCCTGGACGGCGGGCTGACGGGCGTCTCCCCACCATCGGGTCCGCTGGCAGCAGCCGGTGCCCGCGGCCAGCCGCCGACGCCCGCAGGCAACCGCATGCCCGATCAAGTCGCCGCGACCCAATCGCGGTCACGCATGCGGCAGTATCAGCCCATGACCGAACTCACCGATGTTTCAGGCGCATTCGGCTACGGCGACTCGATCCTCGTCGGCGAGCGGGTGCGATTGCGCGGCACGCGGGACGATGACCTGCCCACGCTCGCGAAGTGGGAGATGGATCCAGGGCGCATGGCCACGCTGTCGAGCTGGGTAGCCCCTCCGTCGGAGGCCGCGGCGAAGGAGCGCATCGCGAAATGGAGCGCGAACGAAAAGGACGACCTCGGCTTCGCCATCGAGACGCTCGACGATCCGCCGGTGCTGATCGGCAATATCGGGTTGTGGGGCGCGCGCCCCAAGGACCGGTGTGCGACTCTCGGGATCGCCCTCGGCCGTGAGTATGTCGGCCGTGGCTATGGCACGGACGCGATGCGCGTCATCGTCGGCTACGCATTCCGCGAGATGGGCCTGCACCGCATTCAGCTTGGCGTGGCCCCGTTCAATCCCGCCGGGATCCGCGCCTATGAGAAGGCGGGGTTCGTCGAGGAGGGCCGCCTTCGCGAGGCGGTGCTGCACGACGGGCACTGGTACGACGAGATACTGATGTCCATCCTCGACCACGAGTGGGCGGCCCGCCGATCGTCTGGCCGATGACCAGCGGCCCTACCAGCGTCATTCCGCGCGCAGGCGGTAGTGGTGCGCGAGACCGCGGCCCAGGATGAGGCGGCCGCCTTCCAGGCTCACGCCGGGGCACCTCCGAACAGCTGCAGCAGCGTGTCGGCTACCACGTCGGCGAGACGCTCGGGCGACATCCGGCGGCTCTCCTTATACCAGGAGGGGATGAAGTTGATGGCACCATGCATCAGCAGCCGGGCAACTGCCGGGTCGGCCACGTGCAGTTCTCCGGCCCGTATCCCCTCATCGATGATGGACCGGAAGAGCTGGTCATGCTGCTCGACCAGCGTCCGGAGACGCGCCTGGACCGCCTCCGGCAGGCCGAGATCATGAATGAACACCGCCGCACCCGCGGACTGGTCGCCGGTCAGGACGAGCACCTGGGCCCGTACCGCCGCGTGCAGGCGCTCCCGGGGCGGCGCGGCGCTGCCGGCGACGGCACTGAGATGCTGATTCGTCTCGTCGCCGATGCGATCCAGGCAGGCCAGGATCAGGTGCTCTTTACTCGGGAAGTAGTGGTAGAGCGAGGCTTTGGAGAGGTCGAGCACCTCGGCAATCTCGTCGAGGTTGGTGGCCGCATACCCGCGCTCGGCCAGCAGGCGGGTAGCCACCCTGAGGATGTCGTCGACTCGCTTGGCCCGCCGCCGGTCTGAGCGGCGGAGCGGCTCAGTGGCGGTTGGCACGTCAGAGGTCACAGATTCACTCCGGATGAAAGCGGACTTCGGTCCAGCCCTGGTGCGGCACGAAGTGCGGGCCGACGCGCAGCCCCGCGCTTACCGCTTCTCGCGGCTCCAGCCGTCCGACCATGCGGCCACCGCCGTCGAGGTCGACGGTCACGATCGTGTAGGGCACGTCAGCCTCGAACGCGGGCTGGAAGGCCCGCCGCACGGTGACCCACGAATATACGGAACCGGCCGTTGCCTCCCGGATCACCGCGCCGACCGCCGCGCAGTACGGGCAGGAGGGCATGGGCGGGAAGCGCCGTCTGCCGCAGCTCACGCATTCCTGCACGGACAGGCGGCCCTTGGCCAGGTCGTCCCAGTAAAACTGGGAGTCGGCGTCAGGGCTGGGCGGGACGGGTTCGGCCGCTGTGCCCGGCATCGCCGCGGTCACCGGCCTGTCCACTGCGGCGTGCGCTTGCCGGCGAATGCCTCGAGTCCCTCGGCCGCGTCCGCGCTGGTCAGGCAGTAGCGGGCGGTCACCTCGCGCTCGAGGCGGAGCCCGGCATCGACGTCAGTCCCGCTGAAGAACGCCGCGTTGAGCGTGCGTTTCGCGTTGCCGAGTGCCAGCGGTGACTTCTTCGAGACGTCCCGGGTCAGCTCAGCGGCGGCGGCCACCAGTTCGCCATCAGGCACTATCCGCGATACCAGGCCCCAGCTCATGGCTTCCTCCGCCTTCAGCAG
>DATCGA010000302.1:0-9429 GCA_036509215.1 Trebonia sp. | reverse complement strand
CTCGAGCACTACGACGCCGGGGTCTGGCACGGCTTCGTGCCCGGCGTCGCGCCCGGGCAGGCCTACGGGTACCGGGTCAACGGGCCGTTCGACCCCGTGCGGGGCCTGCGCTGCAATCCGGCCAAGCTCCTCATCGACCCCTACGCCCGGGCCCTCTCCGGCACCGTCACCTACGGCGACGCGCTGCTCGGGCACGACCCGGCCGACCCGGCCAAGCCCTCGGGCGTCGACTCGGCCCCGTACGTCCCGCGGTCCCTGGTCGTCGACGAGCGGGGCTATGACTGGGCGGGCGACGCCAAGCCGTGCCATTCGTACGCGGACACCGTCGTGTACGAGCTGCACGTCAAGGGTTTCACCGAGCGTCACCCGGACGTGCCGCCCGAGCTGCGCGGCAGCTACGCCGGGCTCGGGCACGAGGCCGCGACCGGCTACCTGCGCGACCTCGGGGTCACCGCGGTCGAGCTCCTCCCGGTGCACGAGTACGTCCCCGAGGGGTTCCTGCTCGGGCGCGGGCTGACCAACTACTGGGGCTACAACTCGGTCGGGTACTTCGCGCCGCACCAGGCCTACTCGGCGGCGGCCCGCAGCGACCCCGGCGGGCAGGTGACCGAGTTCAGGGACATGGTCCGGGCCCTGCACCAGGCCGGCATCGAGGTCATCCTCGACGTCGTCTACAACCACACCGCCGAGGGCAACGAGAACGGCCCCACGCTGTGCTTCCGCGGCCTCGACAACGGCGCCTACTACCGGCTCGACCCCGGCGACGCGAGCAGGTACTACGACACCACCGGAACCGGGAACTCGCTGAACGCGGACGACCCGCGCACACTCCGGATGATCATGGACTCGCTCCGCTACTGGCTGACCGAGATGCATGTCGACGGCTTCCGGTTCGACCTGGCCGCCACCCTCGGCCGCGACGAGGAGACCGGCAGCTTCGACCAGATGTCGGCCTTCTTCGAGATCATCGCCCAGGATCCGGTGGTGTCGGCGGCCAAGCTGATCGCCGAGCCGTGGGACGTCGGCCAGGCCGACAGCTACGACCTGGGCCGGTTCCCCGCGCACTGGCGGGAGTGGAACGGGCGCTACCGCGACTCGATGCGGGACTTCTGGCGCGGCCGCGACGTCGGCGTGGCCGAGTTCGCGACCCGGTTCAGCGGGTCGTCCGACCTCTACGGGGCCGCCCGCCGACGTCCCACCGCCTCGGTCAACCTGCTCACCGTGCACGACGGCTTTACCCTGCGCGACCTCGTCAGCTACGACGACAAGCACAACGAGGCCAACGGCGAGCAGAACCGGGACGGGACAGGCGACAACCGGTCCTGGAACTGCGGCGCGGAAGGCCCGACAGCGGACCCCGAGGTCAACGGGCTGCGCGCCCGCCAGTCGCGGGCGCTGCTGTCCACCCTGCTGCTCTCGTTCGGGCTGCCGCTGCTGCTCGGCGGCGACGAGCTCGGCCGCACCCAGGGCGGCAACAACAACGCCTACTGCCAGGACAACGAGATCTCCTGGGTCGACTGGGCGGCGGCCGACAACGAGCTCCGGGGCTACGTCCGGCGGCTGCTGGCGCTCCGTCGCGCGCACCCGGCCTTCCGCCGCCAGCGCTTCCTGACCGGCGCCGACGCGGCCGAGCTGGGCTGGTACAGCAGCGCGGGCAGGGAAATGACCGACGAGCAGTGGGCCGACCCGACCATGCACGCGATCGCGGTCTACCTGGACGGCGCCGACGCCCCCGACGGGGCCGAGGACGGCGCGCCGCTGCTCGACGATGACTTCCTGGTGCTGGTCAACGGCTGGCGCGAGCCGGTCACGTTCACGCTCCCGGAGGTCCGCGAGCCCGCGCAGACGTGGTTCGTGGAGCTGGACAGCTACGATCCGGCCGTCTCGGCCGCCCGTGAGTTCCCCCGGCACACCGGCGATCAGATGGCGGCCCGGGCCCGCTCGGTGACCGTCCTGCGCGCCCCAAGAGCAGATAAAGACGAAACCGATTAGCCCGAACGGACCTTTGACCTCAACCACAGCGTGGGGGCGCCGCGCCCTTTGCGGTGCCTCCCGCCGGGGGGTATGGGGCGCGGGCGTCCCCCATGCGCGGGGGGCGCAAGGGGGTCGTCCCCCGCAGAAAGCAAAGCCGCCGGGGACCACCACAGCTCATGCGTCTAGTTCGGGCACCGGCACTTGTCCGGCCCGACAAGGTTGACTACACGTGTGGCCCGTCCCCGGCGGTGTTTCTACTTTAGAAGATCGGGCTGGCGGCCGCGAAGCGTGGCCGCGGCGAGCAGGCCGGCCACGATGACCAGGCCGGCCGACAGGTAGAGCGCGTCGTGCAGGCCATCTCCGAACGACGCGTAGGCCGCGCTGATCACCTTGCCGACGATCGGGCCGTAGGCGGAGTAGTTGGTGGGCGCCTGGCCGGTCTCGATGAACGAGATGATCGTCGACTTGAAGCCGAGGATCGCCGCCTTCTCCCCGACCGGGACGTTCAGTGCCTGCAGGTTCGCGGTCAGGGAGGAGTTGAGCTGCGAGAACACCAGCGCGCCGAGGACCGAGACGCCGGTCACGGCGCCGATCTCGCGGCTGGTGTTGGTGGCGGAGGCTGCCATCCCCGAGCGCTCAGGCACCACCGCGTTGAGCACGGTCGCGGTGACCGGCACCACCGTGATGCCGATGCCGATGCCGGCCAGCGCCAGCGCCAGGCTCAGCAGCAGGTAGTTCGGGCTGGTGGTGATCAGCGGGTGGGCCAGCAGCAGGCCGGCCGCGAAGGCGGCGCAGCCGATGACGATGGGCAGCCGCGCCCCGGCCCGGGCGGTCCAGTAGCCGGCCGCGACGGACCCGATGATCATGAGCACGGTCATCGGGGCGAAGGCGAGCGCGATCCGGTAGCCGGAGGCGTGCACCACCTCGTCCAGGTAGAGCGCGGTGAAGAAGAAGATCGCGAACGTCGCGAAGTAGGTGCAGAATGCGACCGTATTCGGCACCGTGAACCACACGGAGCGGAAGAGCCGCATGTCGAGCAGGGGATTGGGAGCGCGCCGCTCCCACAGCACGAACGCCACCGCGAGCACGAAGGACGCGCAGAGCAGCGCGATCACGAGCGGCCGGGCGAAGCTCGAGGTCTCCGAGTCGATGATCGCGAACAGCAGGGTGGCGAGCGCGCCCGCCCCGAGCACGGTGCCGACGGCGTCGACCCGGAGCTGCCGGTGGTCGGAGCTCTCGGGCACGACGATCGCCGCGACGATCAGCGCCGCCAGCCCGAAGAAGAGGTTGAACCAGAAGATCGCGCGCCAGCTCCACAGGCCGATCAGCGCGCCGCCGATGACCGGGCCCATCGCCAGCGCGAGCCCGGAGACCGCCGCCCAGACGCCGACCGCGCGGGCGCGGGCGCGGTCCTCGGTGTAGATCTGGCGCAGGATCGAGAGCGTGCCGGGCTCGCTCGCGGCCGCGCCGAGGCCCATGATGACCCGCCCGGCGATCAGCGTCTGCGCGTTCGGGGCGAGCGCGCACAGCACCGAGCCTGCGCAGAAGACCCCCGCGCCGCTCAGCATGACCTTCTTGCGGCCGAGCTCGTCGCCGATCATGCCGCACGCGAGCATGATCGAGGCGAACGCGAGGGCGTAGCCGCCGACCACCCACTGCAGGTCGGCGATGGACGCCTTGAGGTCGGTCTGCATGTTGCCGAGCCCGACCGACACCACCGTGTTGTCAAGGAAGGTGAGAAAGAGCAGCGTGCACAGTGCGGCCAGGGCGAGTCCGCGCGCGTGATCGCGCCCGCCGCCCTCCCGGTCGGCCCCGGGCCGGCTTAGCTTGCCGAGTTGCATGCCGCTGGCACCGCAGCGCTCGCCGCCGTCAGGAATGGCATGGGGTGACGCCTCCCTCGGTCTCGGTCGGATCTAGGCTGGTTTGACCCAGCTTCCACCACCGGATGTGTTCCCAGCCGACCGCCGGCTACCCAGCGGCCCATCGCGATCGCCGACACGAGCGTCAGTTCCCGAGTATCGGCTGTGCCCATTATGCACACCTGATTCACGTGAAACCGAAGTTATGACTGGCGCAAGGTCGCCCGCTGGTTGACGCGGGCGTCGGCTACCCTGGGCCGGTGCTTGAGGACCCCGATCAGAGCTGGTCGTCGCGCGCGGCCGTCGACGGTGACGCGCAGTGGATCGCGGAGTTGCGGGCGCTGGTGCTGCGCCCCGATCTTGAGCGCCTGGGCCGCTTCGACCCGGTCCGGGTCCGGCAGCGCTTCCTGTCCGCCTTCGACCCCGCCGTGACCCAGGTCGTGCTGGTCGACGGCCAGGAGGCGGGCGCCATCGCGGTACGCCCGGATGACGGCTCGCTGTGGATCGAGCACTTCTATCTCCGGGCCGATTGCCAGGGACGGGGGATCGGATCGCTCGTCTTGCGGCGGCAGCTCGGCGCGAGCGAGGACGACCGCCCGTTTCGGCTGAACGTCTTGCAGGGCAGCCGCGCCCGGGCCCTGTACGAGCGCCACGGCTTCGTCGTGCAGCGCCAGGACGCGGTCGACGTCTTCATGGTCCGGCATCCGCGCCGGCTCTTAGCGCACCTTGTTGCCGTACAGCCGGACCGCCAGCGGGGCGAAGATCACCAGCAGCGCCAGCGACCAGCAGACCACCGCGAGCTCGGGGTGCTGGGCCGGCCAGGCGTGCCCTGGGTCGGCACGAAGGCGCTGGAGATGAACGTGAGCGGCAAGCCCGTACTTATAGGACGTATCGGGTTCATTCATCTCACGCAAGCAGCCGTTGCGCAGGTTAACCAGCGCAAATGGACGAAGAGGCGGCCGAAGTTCTTCGAGTCCTTCTCGATCCGGTAGTACTTGGCTGGTGGAGGGTTCTTCTGGAGGAACCGCAGCACGTGCTTCTTCAGCTGGCCAGAACCCTTGCCGGGGATGATCTCGACGAGCGGCGCCTTCTTCGCTACGGCCTCGTCGAAGATTCCGGTTAGCGCCTTCTCGATCTGCGCGCCCGAGTTGTAGATGTCGTGCAAGTCCAGCGTGAGCTTCACCGGTACAGGCTACGCTCGGCCGCCCGCGGCTGCCATCGGTCCGCCGTCACAGCACGCCGGGGACGGGCGCGCCGCCCTGGTCGGACTCGCCGTAGGGCCACAGGGTGGCGATGGTCTTGGCGGCGGTCTGCGGGGCGTCGCCCTCCGCCAGCACCGGCAGCACCCGCTCCTCGTCCGCGGTCGGCGGCTCTAGGGCCGCGAGCTGGCTTTCCAGCAGCTTCTCGGGGAAGAAGTGACCCGGCCGGGTCGTCAGCCGCCGGTCGAGCGCCTCCCGGCTCACCATCAGGAAGACCATAGTGGCGGTCGGCCGCCCGTCGAGCAGCTCGCGGCGGTACGCGCGCTTGAGGGCGGAGCAGGTGATCACCCCGGACTGCCCCTCCGCGATCCTGTCGTCGATCCAGCCGGTGACCGCGTGCAGCCAGGGCTGGCGGTCCTCGTCGGTGAGCGGGACGCCCGCCCGCATCTTGGCGATGTTGGCTTCGGAGTGGAACGTGTCGGCATCGGCGAATCGCCAGCGCAGCCGCCCGGCCAGCAGCGCCCCGACGGTTGTCTTGCCACTCCCGGCCACTCCGGCGACGATCAGGATCACGGCCGGATTCTAGCCCGCTGATCGGGCGGGTAAACGACGCGGGGTGATCGCGGCTGACGCCGCCTAGCGGATGAAGGCGCCGGCCGCGACGCCGGCGAAGACCACCGTCAGGTACACCAGCGACAGGTGGAACAGGCGCATGGTCACGAGATCGTCGGCGCCGCCCGGGCCCGCAGCGTCGGTATGGCGCGACAGGTGGAAGAGCCGGTGAACCTCGTACAGGAACGCGGCCCCGGCCACGATCGCGATCCCGCCGTACAGCGGGCCCGCCCACGGCCAGACCGCCAGCGAGGCGGCCACCATTAGCCAGCTGTACACCACCGACTCGGCTAGCACCCGGCGCACCGAGGCGACCACCGGGAGCATCGGGATGCCCGCGCTCCGGTAGTCATCGCGGTATTTGATGGCCAGCGCCCAGAAGTGCGGCGGCTGCCAGAAGAAGACCACGCCGAACAGCAGCCAGGCCGGCGCGGGGACCGACCCGGTGGCGGCCGCCCAGGCGATCAGCACCGGCGCGGCGCCGCAGGCCCCGCCCCAGAGCGTCGACTGCGACGTGTGCCGCTTCAGCAGGATGGTGTAGATCACCACGTAGTAGAAGATCGCCGCCAGCGTCAGGCCGGCCGCCAGCAGGTTGGTGGTGACCGCGAACAGCGCCACCGAGAACACCCCGAGCACGAGGCCGAAGATGAGCGCCGAGCGGGGCGCGACGGTCTGCGTGACCAGCGGCCTGGTCGACGTCCGGCGCATGATCTCGTCGATGTCGCGGTCGATGTAGCAGTTCAGCGCGTTGGCGCTGCCGGCCGCGAGCGCGCCGCCGAGGACCACGACCACGGTGACCGACAGCGACGGGAGGCCGCGGTAGGCCAGGAAGAGCGTGGGCACCGCGGTGATCAGCAGCAGCTCCACGATCCTCGGCTTGCACAGCGCCACGTACGCGCTGACCGTAGCCCGAAGACTAGCCTGCTGCCCTGGGCCGTCGGCGGCAGTGCGAACTGGCCGACGGACGTTTACCGCGCTCACCTGGGATAAGACCACCTTCCGGCCCGCGGAGGCCGGGCACCACGTCGAGACTACACGGCGTCGTAATGTGCCGGCGCGGCAGGCCTCGGGGCCGCACGTTCGGAAGGCCGATTGCTGGGAAGGTTTTTGGGGAGTAGCAACCTTACGGGGGGAATGTGGCAGCTGGTCGCTCACCAGGATCGATGTACCGGCTGCAGCTCACGCCGGATTTCGGGTTCGCCGAGGCGGCCGAGGCGGGCGAGTACCTCGCCGACCTCGGCGTCAGCCACGCCTATCTGTCGCCGGTGCTCGAGGCCGTTCCCGGGTCCCGGCACGGGTACGACGTCACCGACCACTCGCGCATCAGGGGCGAGCTCGGCGGCGAGGAGGGCTTCCGCGCGATGGCCAAGCGGCTGCGCGGCGTCGGTCTCGGCCTTGTCCTCGACATCGTCCCCAACCACATGGCGGTGCCCGCCAACCTGCCGCTGAACCGGCAGCTGTGGTCGGTCCTGCGGGACGGCCGGGGGTCGCCCTACGCCCGCTGGTTCGACATCGACTGGACCGCGCACGACGACCGGATGCTGCTGCCGGTTCTCGGCCGCCCGCTCGAGTCGTGCGTGGGCGACCTGCGGGTGGAGGCCGGGGGCGGGCCGGACGGCGAGCCCGCGCTCAGGTACTTCGACCACGTGCTGCCGCTGCGGCCGGGCACGGCCGGGCTGCCGATGCCCGCCCTGCTCGAGTCGCAGCACTACCTGCTGGCCTGGTGGCGCGACGCCTCGACCGAGCTCAACTGGCGCCGGTTCTTCAACGTCACCTCGCTGATCGGAGTCCGAGTCGAGGAGCCGGCCGTGTTCGACGCGACCCACGAGGTCATCGTCCGGCTGGTGGCCGAGGGGCTGGTGGACGGCCTCCGCATCGATCATCCGGACGGGCTGGCCGACCCGCGCGGCTACCTGGCCAGGCTCGCGTCCGCGACGGACGGCGCCTGGGTGGTGGTGGAGAAGATCCTCGAGGCGGACGAGACGCTGCCGGTCGACTGGGCCTGTGCGGGCACGACCGGCTACGACGGGCTCAAGCTGATCGGCGGGCTCTTCGTTGACCCGGCCGGCGCCGGACCGCTCACCGCCGAATACGCGCGGTTCACCCGGCGGGAGGGCGACGACTCGGTCGCCACCCGGTTTGCCGACGTCGCGGTGGCGGCCAAGCGAGAGGTCGCCAGCGGGACGCTCGCGGCCGAGGTAACGCGGCTGGCCCGGCTGCTCGGCAGCGTCTGCCCCGGTGTCACCGAGGACGAGACCCGGACCGTGCTGGTCGAGGTGCTGGCCGCGTTCCCGGTCTACCGCGCGTACGTGCACCCGGGCGAACCGCCGTCGTCGGCGGCGGAGGCGGCCATCAGGGAGGCGGTCGAGTCGGCCCGCGGGCGACTGCCGCGCGGGCTCCGCGGGCTGGCCGACGATCTCGGCCGGGCCGTGCTCGGCCTGCGCCGGCCGGCCGGCGGGGCGGCCGGCCGGGCGGGCGAGCTCGTCGTGCGGTTCCAGCAGACCACCGGCCCGGTGCTGGCCAAGGGCGTCGAGGACACCGCGTTCTACCGGTGGTCCCGCTTGCTCGCGCTGAACGAGGTGGGCGGCGACCCCGACCGCTGCGGGGTGACGCCGGGCGCCTTCCACGCCCAGGCGGAGCGGCTCGCGGCCGACTGGCCGTTCACCATGACCACCCTGTCCACCCACGACACCAAGCGCCAGGAGGATGTCAGGGCCAGGCTCGCGGTGCTGGCCGAGATGCCCGAGCGGTGGGGCCGCCGGGCCGCCCAGTGGCACCAGCGGGCGGTGACGAGCGGTGTCTTCGGCGAGACGGCGGCCGCCGTCGACCTCGATACCGAGTACCTGATCTGGCAGACCCTCGTCGGCGCGTGGCCGATCAGCGGCGAGCGGCTGGCCGGCTATCTGACCAAGGCGATCCGCGAGGCGGATCGGCGCACCTCGTGGACGGAACCGGACGCGGGGTACGAGGCGGCGGTACTCGGCCTGGCCGCGCGGGCGCTCGAGGACCCGGGATTTTCTGATTCCATCGGGGAGTTCGTCACCGCGATCGCGGGCGACGCGCTGGCCAACTCGCTCGGCGCCAAGCTCGTCCAGCTCACGATGGCGGGGGTGCCGGACATCTACCAGGGATGCGAGCTCTCCGGGCTCTCCCTGGTCGACCCGGATAACCGGCGCAAGGTCGACTTCGCGCGCCGCCGGGCGCTGCTGGCCGACCTGGACGCCGGCCGCCCGAACCCCGCCGCCGACCCGGCCGACCCCGGCGACAGCGACGGCGGCCTGAGCCTGGACGCGGCCAAGCTGCTGGTCACCGCGCGGGCGCTGCGGCTGCGGCGCGCCCGCCCGGAGCGGTTCGCAGGCGGCTACGCCCCGGTCACCGCGGCCGGCCCGGCCGCGGACCATGTGGTCGCCTTCGCCCGGGGCGGTCCTGGCACCGGGGGGCCGGCCGTCACGGTCGCGACCAGGCTCCCGGTCGGCCTGCGGGCCAGGGGCGGCTGGTCCGGCACCGTCCTGCCGCTCGGCATCGGCCCGGCGGGGGCGGACCCCGGATGGGTGGACGTGCTCACCGGCGCCGTCTTCCGGGGCGACAGCCTGCCGCTGGGCGACGTGATGAGGGCGCTGCCGGTGGCGCTGCTGGTTCCGGAGGTCGAGTGACGGTCTTCAGAGTGTGGGCGCCGGCCGCCGGGCGGGCCGACGTGGACGTGGCCGGGCGGCTCTACCCGATGGCGCCGGCCGGCCGGCCGGGCTGGTGGAGCGCCGACGTGCCGGGCGCGATCGCCCTGGCCG
>DATCGA010000301.1:0-27269 GCA_036509215.1 Trebonia sp. | reverse complement strand
GGGCTGCCGTACGCGCTGAGCCCGGCGCCCCTCGGCCCGGGTTCCGCGCTCGAGCCCGGCGGCGACGCCGTCCCGGCGTCACCGTTCTACGGCTCGACCCAGCTCCTGGCCGCGCTCGCCCGGCCGCCGGAGTCCGAGGTGCCGGGGGTCCGGCTGGCGCTGCGCCCCGACTTCGACGTCACCCCGGAGCAGCCCGCCGGATGCGCGCCGGGCGAGCCGACGGGCATCGAGCTGGGCGAGATCCTCGACCGCAACCTGCGGGCGGCCGGCCCGCTGGTGCTGCCGCGCGACTCGCTCAACCGGCACGTGTTCGTCTGCGGCGCGACCGGGGCGGGCAAGTCGCAGACCGTGCGGTCCCTGCTCGAGGCCGCGACCAGGCGGGGCATCCCTTGGCTGGTGGTCGAGCCCGCCAAGGCCGAGTACCGGCTGATGGCCGCGCGACTGCCGGGCACCGAGGTGATCAGGATCAGGCCGGGCGAGCCCGACGCGATCGCGGCCGGGCTCAACCCGCTCGAGCCCGCGGCCGGCCAGGCCGGCGCCAGGTTCCCCCTGCAGACGCACGCGGACCTGGTCCGGGCGCTGTTCATCGCCTCCTTCCGGTCCGAGGAGCCGTTCCCCCAGGTGCTCAGCGCCGCGCTCGGCCGGGTCTACGAGGACTCGGGCTGGGACCTGGCGCTCGGCGAGCAGGCGGACGGCGGGCAGGCCGACGCCGCCTACCCGACGCTCACCGCCCTGCAGCGCGCGGCCGAGCGGGTCGTCACCGAGATCGGCTACTCCCAGCGGGTGACCGACGACGTGCTCGGCTTCATCAGGGTCCGGCTGGCCAGCCTCAGGCACGGGACCACCGGCCGCTTCCTCGAGGGCGGGCACCCGATCGACTTCGGCGCGCTGCTCGGCCGGAACGTCGTGCTCGAGATCGAGGACGTGGGCGACGACGCCGACAAGGCGTTCCTGATGGGCGCGGTGCTCATCCGGCTGGCCGAGCACCTGCGGCTCGTCCACCGGACGACCCCGGCGGGGGCCGGCGGCCTCCGCCATCTGACCGTGGTAGAGGAGGCGCACCGGCTGCTTCGCCGGGCGGAGTCCGCCGACCCGGCGGGCGGGGGCGGCGCCGCCGGGCACGCGGTCGAGATGTTCGCCGGCCTGCTGGCGGAGATCCGCGCGTACGGCGAGGGGCTGATCATCGCCGAGCAGATCCCGGCCCGCCTGGTCTCCGACGTGATAAAAAACACGGCGGTGAAGATCGTGCACCGCCTCCCGGCCGCCGACGATCGCGAGGCGGTCGGCGCGACGATGAACGCGTCCCCGTCCCAGTCCCGCTACCTGGTCACCCTGCCGCCCGGGCGGGCGGCGGTCTTCTCCGACGGGATGGACTTCCCGATCCTGGTGCAGGTGACGGACGGCAGCGCCCGGGAGGCGGGCTCGGCCGCGGCGGCCGGCGACGCCCGCGCCGTGGTTCGGCCCCGCTCGGCCACCTGCGGCGCCGAGTGCCGGGCGCGGCCCTGCACGCTGCGGGACATGCGGGCCGCGCAGCGGGCGCTCGACGGTCCCGGCCTGATCAGGCCGTGGGCGGAGCTGGCGGTGCTCGCGCACCTGACCGGCTGGCCGACGCCGGTGCCCAGGCCGGCCACGCTGGCGGCGATCACCGCGCTCCCGGCCCGGGTCCGCCAGTGCGCGCTGTCGCACGCGGCCGACGCCGCGGTGGCCGCCCGTGCGGCCGTGATCGGCCATCCGGCCGCGCTCGCCGCCCACGTCTGCGCCGCCGTCACCGCCCGGCTCGAGCGGTCCGAGTGGCTCTGCCAGCCCGACGAGCCGCAGTGGCTGCTGGCGGGCCCGGTGACCGAGGAGGCGGCGTTCGGCGCCGCGCGGCCGTCGGCCATCGAAGGCGCCGGGCCGCTGCCCGGCCTGCTGGACGCGTTCATCGACTGCCGGTGGCCGGAGCAGTACCTGCAACCCCCGGGCGTCATCGAAGCGCCGGGCGTCACACCCGGGGCGTGGCCGCCGGGGGCGTCGCGGCCGGGGGCGTCGCGGCCGGGGGCGTCAAGCTAGCGGCTGGAGCGCCTGCGGGCGCGTCCGCCGACGGCTGGTCCGGTCTGCCGCCCCAGCGGCCGGTGACGCACATCCAGATCAGCGCGGCCGCGGTGAGGAACCGGACGGTTGACGTGATCCAGTCGCCCTCGATGAGCTGCACCTGCTGGAACCAGGGGCTCCGCCAGATGTGCGCCGCCTCCATGTAGGTGATGGCGCCGAAGCAGAGCCTGACCAAGACGACCGCGTCCAGCCCGGACGACGGGTAGAGCGCGAGCAGCGCGATGATCATGACGTCGTACCACGGGCGCTGGAACGGCCAGAAGAAGATCCAGGCCAGGCTCAGCGCCAGCGCCGGGCTCACCGCCGGAAGCCCGGGGACGCGATCGGGCAGCCGGAAGAAGGCGAGCGCGGCGACGCCGATGAACAGCACCAGGGCCAGCGGGAAGACCCAGCCGGGGATGTTGTCCGAGCCGAGCGGACCGCCGATGCCCAGCGGCCGGTAGATCACCTGGTAGAGGTTGTCCCAGGTGACCTGCTGGCCGCGATCGGACAGCACCTTGACCGCGGGCCAGCCGGCGATCGCGTACGACGCCAGCGTCAGCCACAGCCAGCCGCCGAGCAGGCAGGCGATCCTGGCGGGCGAGCGCCGCACCGTCCACAGGGCGGCGACGATGAAGAGCACGAACGGGGATTTGGTGCAGGCCGCCGCCGCGAGCAGGGTGCCCGCCGCCGCGCACCGGGCCAGCGTCGGCTTGACCCCGTCCGGGGTGAACCGCAGCGCGGCCAGGCCGGCGATCCCGAACGCGATCGCGAGGCCGTCGATGTGCCCGCTGGCCACGATCTCCCACAGCAGCAAGGGGTTGACCGACCAGAGCAGGTGGGCGCGCAGGCGCATCGCCGGATTGTCGCGCAGCAGCCGGTCGAGCAGCAGCACCACCGCGCCGAACGCGAGCGCCACCACGAGCTTGAGCCAGAACGTGATCAGCGCCATCGAGGTGCCGCCGAGCTCGGCCGACACCCACTCCTCGGCCGAGGCGATCGGCCCGTAGTCCGACAGCTGGTGCGCCCAGGTGGGCGGGCTGCCGACCGCGAGCTTGTCGCCGAGGGTGACCATCGTCGCGGGCGTGAACACGTACGGGCTGTGCTTCAGCACGAGCATGTTGCCGTCGATGGCGTACGACTGGGTGTCGGTGGTGCCCGCGGCCGGCAGGAACGTGAAGATGGCGACGGCGATGAACGAGACCGCGAGCAGCGGCCGGACCGGCACCCGGGCGCCGCGGGAGACCGCCAGCAGGCCGGCCCCGACGCCGATCACGCCGACCGCCGCGGCCCCCCAGGAGAGGAACAGCGTCAGCGGCCTGCCCAGCCCGAGCGAGACCCACCACGGCGGCGCGCCGCCCGGGGCGTGGGCCATCGCCGGCACCACGATGGATGGCCCGGCGACGGACACGAAGAACATCACCAGAAGCGAAACAGTGATGCAGGCCGCCGCGGTCCAGACGAGCCCCCGGGTTCCCCCGCTGGCGCGCATGATCCGGTTAATCACGGTGTTCACTCCGCAGGTGGATACGCCCGGTTTTGCCGGCCTTCAACGGAAGGCCGGCCTCAAATTGACCGTATCCAGCCGGCATACAAGGACTGGCTAAGAACTATTTGGCGAAAACTAAAGATGTCCCGCGCGCCAGTGCCCGGATAGTGATCTTCGTCCTAGCGCCTGCGGGCGTCGGGCCTGGTCAGTCCGTGATCTCCCGGTCGAGGGACGCCTGGACCGTGAGCTGGTCGCGCAGTGCGCTCGCGTCGTCTGCGTCCACTGTCATGACGCGGCCGGTGCCAAGCTCCTGGCGACGCAGGACCGTGCCGGTCCGGGTGGCCCACCATCGGCCGGCGCTGGACCGCCAGATGTGCCACCCGGGAAACGCGACTTCCAACTGCGCGATGCGCTCGTCCCACCCAGCCATGGTGTTCCTCCCCGGAGTGGGACTTTGGACCTCTATTAAAAAATGAACGTGCATCCGCACAGTGTCAATAGGACACCAGGATCAAGCCACCCCGCGCGTCGCGCTGTTTACCACCCGCTCGAAGCAACGTGCCCATTCACTGACGTATCAGTGGTTGTCGCGGTGTCGTCGGCCGCCGTCTTGCTCGCCGCCGTCTTGCTCGCCGCCGGCTTGGCGGCCGGCCCGGTCGCCCCGCCCGGGCTCATCGCCGCGCTCGTCCCGCTCGAAGCGGCGGGAGTCGCCGGCCCGGCCGGCGTCGCGGTCGGCTTGCCTGAGACGTCCGTTGTCTCGCCGACCTCTACCGTCTCGTCGGCCGTGGCCGAGCGGAACTGGTAGCGGATCAGCGCGAACGCGGCCCCCGCGGTGGCGAGGATGGCGGCGCCGAGCAGCGACCAGGTGAGCGCGGTCCGCCCCTTAGCAGGCTCGACCGGCTTGACCTGCTTGGCCGTGCTGCGCAGGGCCGAGGAGACGCTAGGCGCGACCGTCTTGGTCACGTGCTCGGCCGCCAGCTCGAGCCGGGGCGCGGTCCAGCGGCGAGCGCTGTACACCCCCTGCTGCACTCCGCTGCTCACCCCGGACGCTGCGGTCTGGGCGGTGGCCTGGGCGGCCACGGCGGCGGTGCGAGCGGCGGCGGCCGCGTTCTGCGCTGCGTTCTGTGCGGCGGACTGGGCGGCCAGGCTGGCCGCTCGCGCCCGCGCGGACGCATTGGCCGAGTCGTTTTTGGCGGTGTTTGTCTTGGTGAAGAACACGATCTGCTCCCTTGGCTTGCTCTCGGTGAGACAAGATTCCCTTCGATCCCCTGTTCAATCATCGCGGTCAGGGGCGAGATGCCATTGCGGTGAAGCCGGTACGGTGAATGAAGACAGGCCGGATCGCCCGGCCTGGAGATGAACCGGAGTCACGTAATGACCGAAACGCTGACCGCGACGCTGACGACGACGCAGGGGACGGTCACTGTCCGGCTGTTCCCTGACCAAGCGCCGAAGACCGTCCGGAACTTCGTCGAACTCGCCGAGGGCGGCAGGGAGTGGACCAACCCGAAGACCCGGGCCACCACTAAGGACAAGCTGTACGACGGCACGATCTTCCACCGGGTGATCGCCGGCTTCATGATTCAGGGCGGCGACCCGCTCGGCACCGGCACCGGCGGCCCCGGCTACAAGTTCGCCGACGAGATCCACCCGGACCTGCGGTTCGACAAGCCGTACCTGCTGGCGATGGCCAATGCGGGCCCGGGCACCAACGGCTCGCAGTTCTTCATCACGGTCGCGGCCACCCCGTGGCTGAACGGCAAGCACACCATCTTCGGCGAGGTCATCGACGGCGTCGACGTGATCAAGGCGATCACCCAGGTGCCGACCGCCCCCGGCGACCGCCCGGTCACCCCCTTGGTGCTGCAGTCCGTAACAATCACGCGCGGCTAGGCGACGGAACCCCCCGATGACCACGCCGGACCAGGCCACTCCCGCCGGGCAGGAAACACCGCCCACCTGTTATCAGCACCCAGACCGTGAAACCTGGGTGTCTTGCGTCCGGTGTGGTCGTCACGCCTGCCCGGACTGCCTCCGCTCGGCGGCAGTCGGGCAGCAGTGCGTGGACTGCGTGCACGAAGGCGGCCGCGGCACCCGCCGCCCGACGACGGTGTTCGGCGGCCGGCCCGCCCGCGCGGCGGTCGTCACCTGGACCCTGATCGCCGTCAACGTGCTGCTGTTCCTGGTCGAGCTGGGCAAGCCGTCCCTCGCCACCGACTGGGGGCTGCTCGGATACGCGCAGATCAACTCAGGGCCGCTGCAGGGCGTCGCCGCCGGGCAGTGGTACCGGCTGATCACGTCGGCGTTCCTGCCGCCCGCAGGCGGAGGGCTCGGCGGCGTGGGCTTCTTCGACATCCTGTTCAACATGTGGGCGCTGTGGGCGGTGGGGCCGAGCCTGGAGCAGCTGCTCGGCCGGGGCCGCTTCATCACCGTCTACCTGCTCAGCGCGCTCGGCGGCGCGGTCGCGTTCTACCTGATCGCCCCGAACACCGAGCTCGCGCTGGGCGCCAGCGGCGCGATCTTCGGCCTGTTCGGCGCCTGGTTCGTGGTCTCCAGGCGGCTGCAGATCGACACCAGGGGGATCCTGGTGCTGATCGGGATCAACCTCGCGTTCAGCTTCTTCTTCCGCGGCGCGATCGCGTGGCAGGACCACGTGGGCGGGCTGATCGTGGGCGTGCTGATCACGGCCGCCTTCGCCTACGCGCCGCGCAAGAACCGGCTCGTCATCCAGGTCGGCCCCGCCATCGCGATATTCGCGATCCTGGTGGTGATCGTGGTGCTCAGGACCAATCACCTGACCGCCGAGTTCAGCCAGGCGGCGGGTTTCTAAGCGCCCCGCCGCGGCCCCGTTTCCCGAGCGTTAATGCCACTGGGTGGCGAGCACCACGCCGACGACGATCAGCGCGAACCCGCAGACCAGGTTCCAGCCGCCGAGCGCGCTCAGCCCGGGCATGTCGGACTGGGTGATGTAGTACAGCGCGATCCAGACCAGCCCGAGTATCAGCGACCCGACCATGGTGGGCACCAGCCACGGCGGGCTCACCGCCCGCTTCTTCGACTGCGCCGCCGGCGGCGTGTAGACCGGCCTCTTCCGGACGCGGGACTTGGGCACCGCGCACCTCCTGCTCGGGGACTGCGAAGGCACCGGGGACGTTCCCCGGGCTAACACTGCGGCTGCTGCGGTAAGCGTAATGCACCCGCGGCACGGTTACGGCTGCTACCGCCGGGAGCCTGCTCTCAGCCCCCCGGCGGTGTGTCGGTCGCGGTGCCGGTCGGGGTGGCCGTGCCGGTCGGCGTCGAGGACGGCGTGCCGGTTGGCGTGACCGAGGCCGACGGGGTCGGGGTCGGGGTCGCCGCCGTCTGCTGGACGAACAGCGTGATCACCGTGTTCGGCGGCACCGACTTGCCCGTGGCGGGGAACTGGTTCCACACGGTGCCGACCGGGTTGTTCTGGCTAACCGGGCCGTTGGCGTAGGTGATGCTGGGGGCCGAGGTGAACCCGGAGCTCTTGAGCTCCTGGAGGGCGGTGGAGAGCGGCACGCCGGTCAGCGTCGGCACCGGAATGCCGCCGCCGGAGTAGTAGAGCGTGATCTGCTCGCTCGGGGCGTACTTCTGATTCGCGGTCGGGCTCATGTGATCAACCTCGCCCGCCGGCAGGCTCGACTGGTTATCGGGCACCGGGTTGACGTTGGTAAAGCCGAGGGCCTTGAGCTGTTGCGCGGCGGTGTTGTACTGCTCGTTCTGGACGTTCGGCAGCAGGATGGGGGCCGCGCCCTTGGAGACGTTGAGGGTGACGGTGCCGCCCTTGGCGATGCTGGAGCCGCTGGCCGGGTTGGTGCTGATCACGTTGCCGGCGGTCACATTGGCGTCGGCCTGCTGCTGCACGCTCGCCTGCAGCCCGGCCGCCTTTACCTGGGCGACGGCCGTGCCCTGCGACTCGCCGACCAGGTTGGTCGGGACGAAGGCGCCGCTGCCGCCGCCGCCGTTCAGCAGCAGGAAGGCGGCGACGATCACGGCCGCAAGCACGACCCCGGCGATGGTCCACGGCAGCCAGCGGCGGCTGCCGCCGCCGCCCTGCTCGGCGCCGCCGTTGTCGAAGCCGCCGTCGTTGTACCCCGGCTGGTAGCCGCCCTGGGGGTACTGCGAGACGGTGGTCGGCGCCACACCGGCCCCCATCATCGTCTGCGGGCCCATCCGCTGGGTGCGCTGCTGGTAGTCGTAGTAGTCAGCCCGGGTCGGCGGCGGCTGGAAGGCCGCGGCCACCTGCATGCCCGACGCGGCGCGCTGGATGTCGGCGTTCATCTCGGCGGCGGTCTGGTACCGGTCGTCGGCCGACTTGGCCATCGCCTTGAGCACGATCGCGTCCGCCCACGGGGGCAGGTCGGGGTCGAGCCGGGACGGCGGTATCGGGTTCTCCCGCACGTGCTGGTAGGCGATCGCGACCGGGGAGTCGCCGGTGAACGGCGGCCGGCCGACCAGCAGCTCGTACATCAGGCAACCGGTGGAGTACAGGTCGGACCGGGTATCCACCCGCTCGCCCCGGGCCTGCTCGGGCGACAGGTACTGGGCGGTGCCGATCACCTGGGCGGTCTGCGTCATCGTGGACTGGGAGTCGCTCATCGCGCGGGCGATGCCGAAGTCCATGACCTTGACGTCGCCGTTCCTGGTGACCATCACGTTCCCGGGCTTGATGTCCCGGTGCACGATTCCCGCCTGGTGGCTGTACTCGAGGGCGCGCAGCACGCCGGAGGTGATCTCCAGGATCCGCTCGGGCAGCAGCCGGTGGCCGTCGTTCAGCAGCTCCCTGACGGTCTTGCCGTCGACGTACTCCATCACGATGAACGGGACGGGCACCCCGGTCGACATGTCCTCGCCGGTGTCGTACACGGCGACGATCGACGGGTTGTTCAGCGACGCGGCGGACTGCGCCTCGCGGCGAAACCGCGCCTGGAAGGTCTGATCGCGGGCGAGATCGGTGCGCAGGGTCTTGATCGCGACCACCCGGTCGAGCCGGAGGTCGCGCGCCCGGTACACCTCAGCCATGCCGCCGCGTCCGACGACACCTTCGAGCTCGTAACGGTCACCGAGCAGCCGCGGCTGTGTCATGTCTCGCACTCTTCCAAACCACCCTGCATCGAAGTGTCATCCCCCTGTGCCGTCGTCGGCCAGCGGTACCCCTAGCCCCGTCGGCCCCGTCGGCGTCGGCGTCGTCGGTGACGCCGACGGGCTTGTCGGCGGGGCCGACGTGTTGGTCGCCGACGCGGAGGGGGACGTGCTCGTTGACGGCGATGTCTTCGTTGGCGTCGGAGACTCTCGCGCACTCGTCGTAGGGCTGGCCGAACGGGTCGCTGGGGCCTTCGATTCCGTTCCTAGGCTAGTCCCTGTCGTGTAGCCACCGGCTGGACTTGCCGGCAGCGAGGCGGTGGTCGGCGTCGCCGCCTCGCTGGCCGACTGGCCAGGCGAACTTGGATGCGCGATCATCGTCGCCGCCGGGGTATTGCTGCTAGTGAGCAGGAGGACGATGATCGCGATGATCCCGCAGGCCGCCAGGCCGGCCCCGGCCAGCACCAAGGCCCGGCGCCGGGGGCGGGGATCGGGGGACCAGGCCGGCTCGCCGTTATAGAAATCGTTACCGTTGTTATAGAAATCGTTACCATCGGCGGGCGGGAAGTTCGGCACCACCGGCAGGTTGGCGGTGATCGGCCCGCTGTAGCCCGAGCGGCTGCGCGCCTCCCTGATCACATCGGCCCGGTCGGCGACGTGCTGCGCCGTCTCCGGACGGCCGTCCGGGGCCTTCGCCAGCATCGCGTACACCAGGTCGGCGACCGGGCGCGGCACATCGGGCGGGAGCGGCTGCACCGGCTCGTGCTTGTGCATGATCGCGATCGCCAGCGGCTGGTCGGCCATGAACGGCGGCTGGCCGGACAGGCACTCGTAGGCGACCACGCCGAGCGAGTAGATGTCGGACGAGCCGGTCAGCGGCGAGCCGGTCGCCTGCTCGGGGGAGACGTAGAGGGCGGTGCCCATCACGATCCCGGTCGCGGTCAGGTTCATCGCCGCCAGGGAGTTGGCCTTGGCGATGCCGAAGTCGGTGATCTTCGTCGTCCCGTCGGCCATGATCAGCAGGTTGCCCGGCTTGATGTCGCGGTGGACGATGCCCGCCTGGTGGGCGATGTCGAGGGCGCGGGCGGACTGGGCGACGATGTCGAGCACCACGTAGGGGTCGAGCCGTCCGTACCGCTCGAGGATCTCCGACAGCGGCTGGCCGTCGACCAGCTCCATGACCAGGTAGGGGCCGCCGAGCGGGCTGCGCTCGCCGTAGTCGAAGACCCGGGTGATCCCCGGGTGCGACAGCGACGACGCGTACCGCGCCTCGGCCCGGAACCGGGCTCGGAACTGCTCGTCATCCGCGTGCATCGCGGCCAGCATCTTGATTGCCACCGGCCGCCCGAGGATCTGGTCGGTGCCCCGCCACACCTCGCCCATGCCGCCGGTGGCGATCAGCTCGACCAGCGCGTAGCGGCCGTCGAGAACGTGCGCGTCCATCATTGCCCCGTAGCTGCGAGATAGGCCTTGATGACCGCGACGGCGATCGGCTCGGCCGCGGCGGCCCCGTAGCCACCGCCTTCAATCATGACGCCGACGGCGATCTTTGGGTTGTCAGCGGGTGCGAAAGCGGTGAAAACCGCGTCAGGCCGTGCGCTGACGCCGTTCTCGGCGGTTCCGGTCTTGCCCGCGATCACCAGGCCGTTCTCAGCGCCCTGGTTGTACAGGTTGAAGCCGGTGCCGTTGGAGTCCTGCACCACCGCGATCATCATCTGCTTCTCGTAGCTGGCGACGGCGGGCGAGATCGGCCGGTCGAGCTCCTGAGGCTGGGTCTGCTCCACCACCGACAGATCGGAGGCGGTGACCTGGTCGATCAGGTACGGCTTCATCAGCACGCCGCCGTTGGCGACGGTCGCCGCGACCATCGCCTCCTGCAGCGGGCTCTCGGTCGTGTCGTGCTGGCCGATCGCGTCGAAGGCGGTGAACGAGGGGTCCGATTCGGCGGTGAACTGGGACGCCGCGGTGGTCACGCCGGGGATGTCGAGCGCGTTGTTGAAGCCGTACTTGTTCGCCGTGGCGGCGATCGTCGGGCCGCCGAGATCGATGCCGATGTTCGCGAACGGGGTGTTGCAGGACTGGGCGAACGCCTCGAGGACCGGCGTATGGCCGGACCCGTCGCCGCACGGATCGTTGTTGTCGTCGTTGAGGTCGTTCCCGTTCGGCAGCCGGAGCGGCTGCGGGGAGTAGACCTTGGTCTGCGGGTTCAGCGACGTGTTCTTGGTGTACCAGGCCGAGCTGGTGACGATCTTGAAGGTCGAGCCGGGCGGCAGCGTGGTCTGGCTCGAGTTGTTGATCAGCGGGCTCGGGTTCTCGGCCGAGAGCTTGCTGACCAGGTTGCCCGCAGTTCCCGTGTTCTCGACGGTGAGCTGGTTCGGGTCGTAGCTCGGATAGGAGGCCATCGCCAGGATCGCGCCGGTGGACGGGTTCAGCGCGACCACGCCGCCGACCTGCTGCACGCCGTTGATGGTCTTGCCCTGCAGGGTCTGTTGCAGCTCCTGGTAGGCGGCGAGCTGGGCCTTGGAGTTGATCGTGACCTGGACCGAGGCGCCCTTCCGGGGCTTGTTGGTGAGCATATCGATGAAGTTGCGGAACGCGAGCTGATCACCCGTCCCTGAGAGCAGGCCGTTCTCGGCCCGCTCGACCCCGGTCGCGTAGTTGGGGGCCTGGGCGGCCGTGAAGATGGTGTCGTAGCCGGTGACCGGCGCGTAGGCCGGGCCGTCGGAGTAGGTGCGCTGGTACTTGAACAGTCCGGCCTTCACCTGCTTGGTGCCCGCGATCGTGACGCCGTCCTGGGTCACGATGTTGCCCCGCTGCACCTGGGTCTGGTCGTACTCCGTGCGGTTGTTGAGCTGCCCGTTGGCCAGGCTCGGGGCCTCCACCGCCTGCAGGTAGTTCACGTTGACGAGCAGGATCACGAACAGGATGAGGACCGCGATCGAGACCCGCTTGATCGACCGGTTCAGGTCGCGCTTGAGCTGGTTCACCGCAGCGACACCACCTGGGTCATCCCCTCATCCTGAATCGGCCGCGGCGCCGGGCGTCGCGCGGTGTCGCTCATCCGCGCGATCGCGGCGACCAGCAGCCAGCTCGCCACCAGGCTGGACCCGCCTTGGGACAGGAACGGGGTGGTGATGCCGGTCAGCGGGATGACCCGCGTCACCCCGCCGACGATCACGAACACCTGGAGCGCGAACATGAACGCCAGGCCGCTGGCCAGCAGCTTGGAGTACTCGTCCTTGGCCAGCAGGGCGGTGCGCAGGCCGCGCTGCACGAACAGGCCGTACAGCAGCAGCAGGGCCATCACGCCGGCCAGGCCGAGCTCCTCGCCGAACGCGGTGAAGACGAGGTCGCTCTGTACCAGCGGAGTCCAGAACGGCTGCCCGCCGCCGAGCCCGCGGCCGAGCAGCCCGCCGTTGGCCATCCCGTACAGTCCCTGCGCGGTCTGGTAGGAGGGCTGGAGGCCGTCGACGAGGTTGGCGTTGCTGAACGGGTGCAGCCAGATGCTGAACCGCTGTCCCACGTGCGACACCAGCCTCGCGGCGGCGAAGGCGCCGACAAGGAACATGACGAGCCCGAGGATGGCCCACGACCGGCGCCCGGTCGCGACGTAGAGCATCGCCACGAACAGGCCCATGAACACCGCGCTGGTGCCGATGTCGCTCTCGAAGATCAGCAGCAGCATGCTGAGCGCCCAGACCACGAAGATCGGGGCGAGGTCCTTGCGCCTGGGCATCTTGAAGAAGAGCCACTTGTCGGTGAGCAGCGAGAGCTGCTGGCCGTGCTCCATCAGATAGCTGGCGAACGACGCGGCCAGCAGCAGCTTGCCGAACTCTTCGGGTTGGACGCTGAAGCCGCCGATGTTGATCTGGATCTTGGCCGAGGTGTCGGCGACGCCGCTGATGGACCCGGGCAGCAGCGCGGGCAGCGCGATCAGCACCAGGCCGGCCAGGCCGAGCACGTACGTGTAGGGCTGGAGGACCTTGATGTCCTTGACCAGCCAGAGGAAGAGCACGAAGACCGCGACGCCGAGCACGGTGTAGATGACCTGGGTGACCGTCGCCGATGAGCCGAGCGTCGAGATGGGACGGGGGGAGCCGGTGGTGCCGGGCGAGCCCGCGTTGCCGTTCCGGCCCGCCTGGTTGAGCCGGTAGATCATCACCAGGCCGAGCCCGTTGAGCAGGGTCGCGATCGGCAGCAGGAGCGGGTCAGCGAACGGCGCGAACTTACGCACCGCGAGGTGGGCGCCAATGATGATCACGGAGTAGGAGACGATGTACCCGATGATCGTCGACGGGTGCTGCCCCTTGAGGCTGAGCGCGGTGGTCGCGAACGCGAGGGCGACGATGGCGAGTCCGAAGGCGGTCATCAGCAGCTCGGTGGACCTGCGGGTGACAGACGCCTCCTCCGGCGGCTGACTGCCCACGGCCGGGGACGGCATGGTCATGCTGCTCACCCGGCCGCCGGGGTCTTCTTGACCGTGGCCGACGGCTTGACCGTGGCCGACGGCTTGACGGTGACCGACGGCTTGGCTGTCGGGGTGGTCGCGGGCGCGGTGGTCTGCGTGCTCGGCAGGGCCGACGCCGGGATGCCGAACGCGGACGCCGGGGCGCAGCTGTCCAGGTCGGGCCTCGGGGGCATCGGGCCGGGCGCGTCGGACGCCGGAACCTTGGTCTTCGGCTTGCTGTGCGCGGCCTTGACCAGATCGCTCTGGTACTTGACGCTCTGGGCCTGCCACGACGTCAGCGCCGTCCACATGCCCTGGCATTTGGTGGATTCGCCCTGGAGCACGTCGATCAGCGACTTGGCGTCGCCGACGCTGCCCTTGGAGATCGTCTGGGCGAGCGTGTCCTGGTCGGTCAGGCCGAGCTTGCTGACCATAAGGGTGGACCGGGTGAGCAGCTTCGAGAGGTTGATCCCGGCCACGCTCTGGTTGGTGCCCTGGAAGACCGCCACGTAGCCGCTCTGCACGCCGACGTAGTACTGCTGCTGGTTGTACCACCAGGCGCCGTACACGCCGCCGCCGAGCAGCAGCACCAGCAGCACCAGCGCGCCGGTGACGATCGGCCAGCGGCGTCGGCCCGGGTGGCCGTAGTCGTCATCGCCTTCGTCATCGTCGTAGCGGTGACGGCTGCCGCGGTGCCCGTGACGCCCGCCGCCGGGCCGGTCGTACTCGTCTTCGTCTTCGTCGCCGTGAATCCGGTCGAAGCCCTTCGTATCGAATCGGCCGCCGCCGAAGCCGTCCGGTTCGATCGCAGAGGTGTCGAAGCTGCCGGTGTAGCCGTCGCGGGGGTCGGCCGGCCAGACGCCCGTCGGGGACTCGTCCGGCGTCACCGGCTGCGGAGCGGTCCTGGTCAGCCGCATTGCCCTGGTCGCCGGCGAGCTCTGCCGGGCCGGCTGGCGCGGATCGCCCGGGGCGCCGATCTGGGCCGCGCCGGCCAGCACCGGGGTCCAGGTCGGCGGCACCGCGCTCGCCTGCGTGTCCATCACGTCGGCCACGATGCAGGTGATGTTGTCGGGGCCGCCGCCGCGGATGGCGAGCTCCACAAGCTGCAGCGCCGCCTTGTCGGGGTCCCTGATCGAGTTGAGCGTCTGGTGCAGCGTGTGCTCGGTCACCACGCCCGACAGGCCGTCCGAGCAGAGCAGGTAGCGGTCGCCCGGCAGCGTCTCAAGCTGGGCCAGGTCGGGTTCCGCGACCGTCCGGCCGTCGAGGGCGCGCAGCAGCAGCGACCGGTGCGGGTGCGTGGCCACGTCGTCCTCGGTGATCTTTCCCTCGTCGACGAGGGACTGCACCAGCGTGTGGTCATGGGTGATCTGGAGGAACTGGCCGTTCCTGAGCCGGTACGCGCGCGAGTCGCCGATGTGGCAGAGCGCGGCGTAGCCGTCCGCCCACAGCAGCGCGGTCAGCGTTGTGCCCATGCCCTCGATCGCCGGATCGGAGATGATCAGCTCCTGCAGCCGCAGGTTGGCCATGGCGACCGCGTCGGCGAGCGCGCCGACCAGATCAGGTCCGAGGTTCCTGGCGTCGTCGAGCGGGGCGATCGTGGTGATGGTGGCGGCGCTTGCCACCTCACCGGCCGCGTGGCCGCCCATGCCGTCGGCGACCGCGAGCAGGTGCGGACCGGCGAAGGCCGAGTCCTCGTTCCCCTCGCGGAGGAGACCGACGTCGGAGCGGACCGCATAGCGGAGGGCTAGTGTCATCTGCGCAGTTCCAGAACGGTCTTGCCAATACGGATCGGCACGCCTACGGGCACCGGGGTGGGCCGGATCACCTTCTGACGGTCCAGATAGGTGCCGTTGGTAGAACCGAGGTCCTCAACGATCCACTGTCCGTCCTGTGGAAAAATCCGGGCATGGTGGGTTGAAGCGTAGTCGTCGTTCACCACCAGCGTGGCGTCATTGGCGCGGCCCATCGTGATTTGCTGGTCGGTGAGGTCGATGCTCACGCCGCTCAGCGCACCCTCGGTGACGACGAGGAAACGGGGCGCTCCGCGGCCGGGCCGCTGCGGTTTGGGCGGCCGCTGGGCGGCCGGTCGGGGCGGGGCCTGGTTCCGTGGCCGCCGCACCTTGGCCACGGCGGTTCCGAACAAGTCGGTCCGTACCACGCCGATCGCAGCGATGACAAATAGCCACAAGACGGCCAGGAAGGCCACCCTGATGAGGGTAAGGGTGAGCGCGTTCATCCCGTGCGGTGTCCTCGGCTCCTACGTCGCTTGCGGTTGGGCTGCCCCATGCAGCGGGGCTGGCCTAAAGATTAGTCACTCTCCGGTCTTCCGGTACGGCTGTAGTTACTACCTGGCCGGCATCAGTCAATACCTGTCGTCTTGGTGGAAGATCATCGTGGTCCTGCCGAGCGTGACGGTGCTGCCGTCGACCAGCGCCACCCGGCGCACCGGCTGCCCGTTGACGATCGTGCCGTTGGTGGACCCGAGGTCGACGAGCACCACCTGGCCGTCCTCCACCCGCAGCTCGGAATGGTGCCGCGACACCCCCGGATCGACCAGCCGCAGGTCGCAATCGGTTCCCCGGCCCAGCAGGGTCACCGGGGTTTGCAGCTCGTAGGTGCTTCCCGCGGTCACCCCGGTGCCAGGTGAGGAACCGGACACGACCAGCCGCGGCCGGCCGGGAAACTGCGAGGATGCAACCCGGGGCAGGTCGCTGACCGGCTGGCGGACCTCGCCCGCCTCCACGGTGTGTCCTCGGATCACTCCCGACCGGATGCGGAACGTGCCGGTGGTCAGGTCGGGAACGCCTTCGAACCGGATGCGCACCGGGCCGACGAACGAGTAGCCCTGCTCCTTGGCGTGATCCCGCGCCAGCGTCGCGAGTTCCACGCCAAGATCCTCCGCCAGCACGTCAAGACGTCCGGCGTCGGTCTGCGCGATCTCCACGACGAAGTCGTTCGGCACCAGGGTGCGGCCCTGCGCCACGATGGCGGCGCGCTCGTCCATCTCGTGCTGGACCGCGCTTGCCACCTCGACCGGCTGTAGTTCGGACTTGAACACTCGGGCGAAGGTCCCCTCGACCATGCCCTCAAGCCGGCGTTCGAAGCGCTGCAGAACTCCCACCCGTTGGGCCTCCCTTCCGCTCGTTATCTATCCGATGTTATCCGGGGTGCGACCACACTGTGGGTCGTGCTAGCCTGAGTCGTCGTTCGAGCGGGCGAGTGGCGGAACGGCAGACGCGCACGGTTCAGGTCCGTGTGTCCGAAAGGATGTGAGGGTTCAAATCCCTCCTCGCCCACCCATGGTCGGTTGCCCCCTTCGGGGGTCAACCTCCCCACAACTCTGTATCTTCTGGGGGGCGACCCCCCAGACCCCCCGATGTCGGCTCTGCCGACAAGGCAGTTCGGGGGCTTTGCCCGCAGGGCGAAGATCAAGGTCAAGACCCGTGGATCGAACGGACCGTTGTTCCACCTGGTTCCGTTTACGGGACGACTATTACTGGGCAGCGGGCGTGGCGGGCTAGCCAGCTGGGGACTGAGCCCATCAGGCGGTGCCAGAAGTGGGCCGGGGAGCCGATCACCAGGGCGTCGGCGCTGAATTCGGCGGCGATCAAACCCAGCTCGCGGGCCGGGCTGCCGCGCCGGGTGCGGACGTGCACCTCCAGGCCGCCTGCGTCGGCCGCCAGGTCAAGCTCCGCCAGCAGCCAGCGCTCGAGCGAGTCGGCGTCCCGCAGCAGCCCCACCACCTGACCGGTCATCGGCTCGCAGTAAACGCCGGGCGACGTGACGTAAACGATGAGGAGCGGCCGGTTGAGCCGCCGCGCCATGCCGGCCGCGTAGGCGAGGGCATTGCGCGCGGACGTCGAACCGTTGTACCCGGCGATGACAGGATGGGCCAGCGCTATCGGCCGCTGCTGCGAAATGTGCAGCTGCGGCTGCGGCTGTGAGCGGTCCCGCTGGCGGCGGCGATCTGGCCGTCGCTGCTCAGGCGCGCCCTGGTCCTGCGAAGGGTCCATTTCCGCGTCCTCGCGGCCACTGGTGGTCGATAGTTTTTTGTTGTAGCAAATATCTGCCCCGTTGTTAAGCGGGGCCTGCACATCATCTGAAGAAATGCCCTGTCTGACCCGCTTTATGCGCGGTCAGGGAGGGGTAACGCCAGATGTCCGGCTGGTGAAGCTTCGAAAACGTAGCAGCACTATAGGTGCCAGACGGCCGTCGCGGAAGGGGCTGCGCCACGAACCAGGACAGAGACGGCATCCCATCAGCCCTGTCGCACATCATTAACAAGGGAAGTAACTCCCTTCCGCAGACCTAGGCCGTCGCAGGTGGCACCATGAGGGTGTGGTGGCAGAGCAGGCGCACCCAGCGTGGGGAGGCGGACCGGGGTCCCCCTCTTCCGGCGAGCCCGCGGGGCGGATCGGCCGGGACCGGCTGGACGCCGTCTCTCGTGCCGTGATCGAGAGCGCCGCCGACGCCATCGTCGCCTACAGCACCGACCGGACGGTCATGCTCTGGAACCCGGCCGCGGAGCGGATGTTCGGCTGGGCGGCGGGCGAGGTGATCGGCCTTGAGCCGCCGACGATCCCCGAGGAGAGCGCGGCCGAGCACAACGCCGTCTTCGAGCGGGTCCGCGGCGGCGGGCAGGTCTCCTTCGCCACCCGGCGGATCTGCAAGGACGGGTCCGTGATCGACGTCCGCATCGACACCAGCGCGCTGACCGACGGCAGCGGCGAGGTGATCGGGTGGGTCAGCATCTGCCACCAGACCGGCGAGGATGACGTCGCCCGGCATTACATGGCCGAGCGGGCACGGGTGGTGCGCCGTCTCGGCGACGTGGTGGCCGACATGAGCGCCCAGCGGGACCTTGAGTCCGTGCTTGACCGGATCGCCGCCAGCCTCCGCGAGCTGACCGGCGCCGACGCGGGCGGGTTCGTGCTGATCGAGGACGAGAGGCTCCGGCTCGTCTCCACCGCCGGGCTGCCCGCCCGGCTCCGCGGCCGGGTCGCCTCGCTGTCGAGCAGCCTGGTCGGCGAGCTGCTGCGATCGGGCAAGACGGTGATGATGGCGACCGACGAGGCCGGCGGGTTCGATGACCTCATCTGGTCCGCGCTGCCCGGCCTGCACACGATCGCGCTTTCCCTGTCGCACGTCGGCGGCCGTCCCTACGGCGCGCTCTACGCGCTCTACAGCCGCCGCTCGCTCAGCCACGTCGAGCTTGAGCTTCTCGAGCTGCTGGCCGGGCACGCCGGGGTGGCGCTGACCAACGCGATGGCATTCGAAGAGGTCGTCAGGCAGCGCGCGCACGAGCGCGCGGTCATCGACGGCAGCGCCGACGGCATCGCGGTGCTCGACGAGAGCGGGAACGTCAAGCAGTGGAACCCGGCCGCGCACCGGATCACCGGCACCCCCGCCAGCGAGGTGATGGGCACGCCGCCGCCCTTCCCGCTGCCGGTGCCGGGCGAGCGACGGACTCACAAGCTGCCGAGCGGCCGCTGGGTGGACGTGCTCTGCACCGAGCTCGGCGACGGCGGGGAGAAGGTCGTCGACTTCCGCGACGTCACCGCGGCCAAGGAGCTCGAAGAGGCCAAGGACCTGTTCCTGGCGACGACCAGCCACGAGCTGCGCACGCCGATCACCGTGGTGCAGGGTTTCGCCTCGACGCTGGCGAGCCGCTGGGAGCAGCTCTCGGACGCCGACCGCCGGGCCGCCGTCAGGACCATCGCCGAGCGGGCCGGCTCGCTCGGCCGCCTCGTCGAGCAGCTGCTTCTCGGCGCGCGGGCGGGCGCCGACGCGCTCCCGGTCAACAACGACTCGTTCGATCTGGCCGCGCTGCTGCGCGCCACGGTGGTCTCGTTCGGCCCGCTCTCCGACAAGCACGTGGTGGTCGCGGACGTCCCCGCTGACCTGCCCCTCGCGTACGGCGACGGGATGGCCACCGACATCATCGTCGGCCAGCTCCTGGAGAACGCCTTCAAGTACTCGCCGTCAGGCGGCAGCGTGCTGGTGCGCGCGCGGGTCGTCGGCCCCGCGATCGAGGTTGACGTCGAAGACGAGGGCATCGGCATCGCCCCGGGCGATCACGAGCGCATCTTCGAGCGCTTCGTGCAGGGCGAGACCGGCGACCGCCGCCGGTTCGGCGGCGTGGGGATCGGCCTCTACATCGTCCGGCGGCTGGCCATCGCGCAGAACGGCACCGTGATCGCCAAGACCCGCCCCGAGGGCGGCACGATCATGCGGCTGACGCTGCGCTGCGCGGGCGAGTTACAGGCGGGCCTGCTCCCGGTGGCGCGGCTCGCCGCCGGTGGCGGCGAGGTACTCGTCGATGACGCCGGGGACGTCGTCGCTGTCGCGCAGGATCTGGCCGGCTTCCATCCAGATCACCCGGTTGCAGCTCTGCTCGATCTCGCCCAGGTTGTGAGCGACGAGGAAGACCGTGCCGGCCTCGTCGCGCAGCTCCTTGATGCGGTTGTGGCTCTTGGTCCGGAAGGCGGCGTCGCCGGTGGCCAGCGCCTCGTCGATCATCAGGATCTCGTGGCTCTTGGCGGACGCGATCGCGAACCGGAGTCGCTGAGCCATGCCGGTCGAGTAGGCGCGCATCGGCAGGTCGATGAAGTTGCCGACCCCGGAGAACTCGACGATCTGCGGGTACAGGGCCTTGACCTCGGCCGGCGGCATGCCCATGGCGAGACAGCCGAGCACCACGTTGCGCTCGCCGGTGAGGTCGTCGAGCAGGGCGGCGTTCACGCCCAGCAGCGCCGCCTCGCCCGAGGTGTAGACGGCGCCCTGCTCGGCCGGGAGCAGCCCGGCGATGGCGCGAAGCAAGGTGGACTTGCCGGAGCCGTTCCTGCCGATGACCCCGATCACGTCGCGGTGGCTGACCACGAAGGAGATGCCCCGGATGGCGTGGACCTCCCTGATGGAGACCCGGCGCTGCCGCTTGACCAGGCGCATCAGCGACGTGGCGGCGGTGCCCTTGTTGCCGCCGGCGCCGTAAACGCGGTAGACCACGTGCAGGTTATCGACCACAACGGTCGGGTCAGCCATGGTGCCCATCCACTAGGTAGCTCGGCGGAACAAGGAAAGCTCTACCCCCAGAAGGTACCGCCTCGGCGGCCAGCGCAAGTCCAGGTGGCAGGACAATCTGGACACGGTGTCAGATAACACGCCCGAAATCTGCCGTTCACGGTTTCACCGTCCGCACACGGGGGCATTTCCGCTCATGCCGGGTTCGTAGGCATCACGGACGGGGCGGGGTGCGCATGGAGGTGGGTACGTCGAGCGTGTTGATGCTCCCGCATGCAGCCTCTAGCGTCGGCGTTGCTCGCCGACGTCTAATAGGCGACCTCTCCGAGGCTGGAGTGTTCGAGGCCACGGCGTGTGATGCCGGTCTCGTTCTTAGTGAACTTATCAGTAATGCCCTCCGGCACGCTACGCCGCTGCCCGGTTCCGTCGTCCGCGTCGCCTGGTGGCTCGACGACGACTGCGTAGAGATCGCCGTGAGCGACGGCGGCGGGCCGACCCGGCCGGCCGTCCGCGAGCCCGGCCACTCCGCGATCGGCGGTCGCGGCCTTGGCATCGTCGACCGGCTCGCCCTTCGGTGGGGGGTCTGCTCGCCGCCGGACGGCGCGGGCGAGACGACAGTCTGGGCCGAGCTCGCGCTCAGCCCAGACAAGCCGGACGAGCACTCGGACGCAGGCAGCTCGGCCGATCCCCGGCCGCGACGTTTGGTAATCACATCGTCACGGGATGCGTAAGCGTCTCCTGAAGTGGTGATAATCCCCCGGTGGGGGATGCTGCACCGCGAAGCAGCTTCATTACGAAACAGTGCGGCAACGAGACGTGAATGATGCGTTTCCGGGGGGATTCGTTGTCCGAGTTCTACGGGGTAGACAGCGAGATCGGCCAGCTGCGGACGGTGCTGGTCCACCGGCCCGGGGCGGAATTGAGACGGGTAACACCACAGCACACGTGCGGGATGCTGCTGCCCGCCCTGCCGTGGGCGGAGCGGGCTCAGGCCGAGCACGACGCGTTCACCGCCGCCCTCCGCTCGCGCGGCGTCGAGGTGCTGTACCTGACCGAGCTGGTGCAGGACGCGCTGGAGTACGCGCCGGGCCGTGAGCAGGCGATCGCGACCGCGATCAGCGATCAGAGGCTGGGCCAGGAGCTGCGCGGCCAGCTCAAGGCCTACCTTGACGGCCTGCGTCCGGAGGAACTCGGCCAGCTGCTGGTGATGGGGCTGGCGCGTGACGAGTTCCGTGGCGGCCGCGGCGCGGTCTTCAGCCTGCTGGGCGCGTGGGACTACGTCATCGAGCCGCTGCCGAACCTGGTCTTCGCCCGGGACACCTGCGTGTGGATCGGTGACCGGGTGGCGGTGACGAGCCCGCCCGGCCGGCGCCGGGAGGCGGAGCTCGTCGCGATCGCGACCGGCTACCACCCGATGTTCGCGGGCACCAAGCGGCTTTACGAGCCCGATCACGAGGTGCTCGCCGGGGGCGACGTGCTGCTGCTGACGCCGGGCGTGGTGGCCATCGGCGTGGGCGCGCACACCTCGCCCGCCGGGATGGAGCGGCTGGCGAGGCGGGTCTTCGACACCGGGTTCGCACACACGGTGCTCGCGGCGCTGACTGATACGGGCACGGCCGAGTGCCTGGACACGCTGTGCACGCTGATCGGCCCGGACATGGTGATGATGCGCCCCTCGGTCGCGTACTCGCTGGTGGCGCGGACCATTACGCAGCGCGATGGCGGCCTGTGGCTGTCTCACCCGCAGCCGTTCCTCGAGGCGGCCGCGCAGGCGATGGGGCTTGACCGGCTGCGGGTGATCGAGACCGGCCTCGGCCCCGCGCGGGTCGGGCCGGCCAGATCGGGCTCGCTCGGCGGGCCGTCGGGCCAGTGGGACGACGCGGGGAACATTCTCGCCCTCGGCCCCGGCACGGTGGTCTCCTACGAGCGGAACACGCTCACCAACGAGCGTCTGGAGGCGGCCGGCATCGAGGTGATCCGGGTGCCAGGGGGCGAGCTGGCGGGCTGCCGCGGCGGCCCGCGCGCCATGACCTGCCCGGTCAGCAGGGAGCCGGCGATGATGCCGGAACCAGGCGGCGAGCGGCTGGCGGCGGTGCCTGCCCCCAGGCGCTCCGCCGACCAGGCCGAGTGCGCCGCTTGATCAGCAGCCTGCCGCGGGCCGCCCATCAGGCAGGATGTGTTCCCTCGGCCGCCAGCGCTAGACGATCCGTGACTAGGACTGGGTGATTGGGAATGGTATGGTTCCAGCCGTGGAGCTGAATGTCTCAAGTCGGTCTCAGGGTGATCACGAGCTTGTGATCGCCACCGGGGAAATCGACCTTTATACCGCTCCGCGGCTACAGAGCGAGATCGCCGCGGTTATAGCCAGTGCCGCCCCGGCGTCGCGTGTCATCATCGACATGTCCGGGGTGGAGTTCTGCGACTCAACCGGCATGAACGTGCTGCTCTCGTGTCTGCGCCAGGCGCGAGAGCGGGGCGGCGAGCTCGAGCTCGCCGCGCCCCGCCCCGCGATCAAGAAGATCCTCCAGGTGACGGGGCTCGACGCCGTGTTCACGATCGCGGACTCTCCCGCCAGCAACAACTGACGGCGGGCCCGCTCCCGCGGGCCGGGCAGCGCCGGATGCCGCGCGGCGCGGGGCGCCGGGAAGCTAGCATCGGCTCATGCCACCGGTAGCCGTCGTCATTCCCGCCTACAACGAGGCGGACCGGGTGGGCGCCACCGTCACCGCCGCCCTGGCGCTGCCGGGCGTCGACGCGGTCATCGTGGTCGACGACGGCTCGCGGGACGGCACCGCCGCCGTCGCCAGGCAGGCCGGCGCGCGGGCGCTGCGGTACGCCAGGAACCATGGCAAGGCGATGGCGATGATGGTCGGGGCGCGCGAGGTCGCCGAGCTCGACCGGCGCCGTCCGGGCGACGCGCCGCGGCACCTGCTCTTCCTCGACGCCGACCTCGGCCCCACCGCGGCAGCCGCGGGCCCGCTGATCGGGCCGGTCGCCGCGGGCGGGGCGGACATGACGGTCGCGGTCTTCGCCGACCGGGTCAAGCGCGGCGGGCACGGGTTCGTGGTCCGGCTGGCCGGATCAGGGATCAGGCGCGCGACCGGCTGGACGCCCGCCCAGCCGCTGAACGGCCAGCGCTGCCTCACCAGGGCCGCGTTCGAGGCCGCCCGTCCGCTGGCGCGCGGGTTCGGGGTCGAGACCGCGATGACGATCGACCTCAAGCGCAAGGGCATGCGCATCGTCGAGGTCGAGGTGGAGATGGCCCACCGGGCGACCGGCGCCGACCTGCCTTCTCAGCTGCACCGGGCCAGGCAGTTCGCCGACGTCGGCCTTGCCCTCGCGACCCGGCTGCGCTTACCGGAGTGCGGCGCGCCCGCGTGGCCCGCTGACGACAACTGTGGGTCACGGATATAGTGCTAATCGTGACCACGATTGTGATTGCCGCGGCAGGAGTGTTGTTCGGGGTGCTCGGGCTTGCGGTCGGGCTGAGGGCGAGCAGACGTGCCGCCCGGTCCGTCCGTGAATGCGCCGCGCTGGTGCACGGGGCGGTCGGGTCGCACGGCACCGTGGACCCGAGGGCGCTGCGTGACGTCGGGATCGTCAGGTACGACGCGCTTAACGAGATGTCGGGACAGCTCTCGTTCTCGCTCGCGCTGCTCAACACCCTCGGTGACGGCGTGGTGATCAGCTCCATCAACGGCCGGGCGGAGACCCGGACCTACGCCAAGCCGATCGTGGCGGGCAAGGGCGCTCAGGAGCTTTCGCCGGAAGAGGCGCAGGCCGTTCACTCCGCGCGGCTCGGCACCGGGCTCTCCGCCGTCGTCCCGGCGCCGGCCGGACGGCGCGGCGCCGCCGCCAAGCGCGCCGCCGCCTCGAACTGACCGGCGGCGGCCATCGCACGAGTGCCGCTGCGGCAAGATGAGGTCATGCGTTATGCCTATCTCGGTCCCGAGGGAACGTTTACCGAGGCAGCCGTGGCCGGGCTGGCCGAAGCCGGCCGGCGCCTCGGGGGCGAGGTGGAGCCGGTGCCGTGCGCCACCATCGGGGCCACCCTCGAAGCCGTCCGCACCGGGGCGGCCGACCGGGCCGTCGTCCCGATCGAGTCGTCGGTCGAGGGCATCGTCACCGCCACCGTTGACGACCTGGCCGGCGGCGACCTGCTCATCGTCGGCGAAACCCGGCTCCAGATCGAGTTCGCGCTGCTGGCCAGGGAGGGCGTCACGCTGGCGGACGTGAAGACCGTGGGCGGGCACCCGCAGGCCGAGGGGCAGTGCAGGCGCTGGCTGGCGACGAGCCTTCCCGGTGCCGAGTGGGTGCCGTTCGGGTCCAACGCGGAGGCGGCCCGGCGGGCGGGCGAGGGGGACCTGGACGCGGCCCTCGCCTCCGCGGCGGCGGCCTCCAGGTACGGTCTGGCCGTGCTGGCGGCCGATGTGCACGACCGGCTGAACGCGGTCACCCGGTTCGTCGAGGTCGGGTCGGCCGGATCACTGCCCGCGCCGACCGGCTCCGATCGCACCTCGGTGGCCGCGTTCCTGGGCGAGGACCACGCGGGCGCCCTGATGCAGATACTCACCGAGTTCGCCGTGCGCGGGATCAACCTGTCCACGATCCAGTCCAGGCCGACCGGCGACGGGCTCGGCAGCTACTTCTTCTTCATCGACTGCGAGGGGCACATCGACGACGCCCGGGTGGGCGAGGCGATGATGGGCATGCGCAGGGTCTGCGCCGAGGTCCGGTTTCTCGGCAGCTACCCGCGCAGCGACCGCGGCCCGACCCAGGTCCGCCCGGGCACGACCGACGCGGAGTTCGCCGACGCGGCCGCCTGGCTGGCCAGGCTGAGGTACGGCCGGCCCTAGCGGCTCCAGGCGGACGGGTCGAGCTCGCGGTCGGGGTCGGCCGTGAACAGGTCAGGCAGTCAAAGGTAGGGGCCTGCGCCCCGAAGCGGCTGCTGCTCCTGCTCCTGCGCGGGCAGCAGGCCGGGCGGCAGCGCCCGGCGCATCTGCTCGAGCTGGGCGCGGGCGGCCATCTGCTGCGCGAACAGCGTGGTCTGGATGCCGTGGAAGAGACCCTCAAGCCAGCCGACCAGCTGGGCCTGCGCCACCCGGAGCTCGGCCTCGCTCGGCGTGTCGTCCTCGAACGGCAGCGACAGCCGCTCGAGCTCGGCGACGAGTTCCGGCGCGAGCCCGTCTTCCAGCTCTTTGATGGAGTTCTGGTGGATCTCCTTCAGCCGGGCCCGGCTCTTCTCGTCAAGCGGCGCGGACTTGACCTCCTCGAGCAGCTGCCGGATCATCGAGCCGATCCGCATTACCTTGGCGGGCTGCTCGACCATCTCGGTGATCGGCCGCTCGGACGGGTTGGCATCGGCGTCTTCGCTGCCGCCGCCGACGGCGATCCCGTCGGGTCCGACCACGACGACCTGCGGCCGGCCCGGCTCCTGTGGGCTGATTTCGTCGCTCATGCTTCACACGCTATCGGGTTGCGACGGTTACTTGGCTCGCAGGAGGATCTTGCCCGTGTGGGTGGACTCGGTCATGATCCGATGCGCCTGCGCGGCCTGCTCCATCGGCAGCTCGGTGTCGATGACGGGGCGGATCAGGCCCGCCCCGACAGCGGGCCAGACGTTCTCCTCGACCGCCGCGACGATGCTCGCCTTCTGCTCCGCCGGGCGCGCGCGGAGCGAGGTGGAGCTGATCACCGCGCGCTTGGCCATCAGCGCGCCGAAGTCGAGCTCGGCCCGGCGGCCCTGCTGCATCCCGATGTTGGCGATCCGGCCGTCCGGTGCGAGCGCCGCGATGTTGCGGGCCAGGTAGGCGGCGCCGACGATGTCGAGGATGACGTCGGCGCCGTGGCCGTCGGTCGCCGCCATCAGGCTGTCGACGAAATCCTCCTCGCGGTAGTTGATCGCGATGTCGGCGCCGAGGGCGAGGCAGGCGTCCAGCTTCGGCCGAGATCCCGCGGTGACCGCGACCCGGGCGCCGGCCTGCTTGGCGAGCTGGATCGCCATCGTGCCGATGCCGCTGCCGCCGCCGTGGACGAGCAGCGTCTCGCCTGCGGCGAGTCGCGCGGTCAGGAAGACATTGGAGTACACGGTGCAGGCCGTCTCCGGGAGCGCGGCCGCCTCGACCAGCGTGGTGCCGGGCGGGACCGGGAGGAGCTGCCCGGCCGGGACCGCCACCCGCTCGGCGTAGCCGCCGCCGGACAGCAGCGCGCAGACCTGCTGACCCGGGCGCCATCCGGTGACGCCGTCGCCGAGGGCCGCGATGACGCCCGAGCACTCGAGGCCCGGATAGGGCGGCGCGCCCGGCGGCGGAGGGTACAGCCCCTGACGCTGCATGAGGTCGGCCCGGTTGACGCCGGCCGCGGCTACCTCGACGAGAACCTCGCCCGGCCCCGGCCGCGGGTCCGCCACCTCGGTCCAGTGCAGGACCTCGGGGCCTCCCGGCTCGCTGATCACGACTGCGTGCATAGCTGCCTCCTTGGGGGGAATCTCCCTTACTAGGGTCTTTCAACCGCTATCGAGTCAGGGAGCTGCGCAATGAGTTAACCGGTGCGGCGATGAGTATGGCAACAGCAGGCAGGTGGCTACTGGGGGCAGCCATGACAGCAGACGAACACGACAACCCGGACGCCTCCGGCGCGCGGGAGGCCACCGAGATCTACCCGTTCTCTTCCGGTTACCCGCAGCAGACGGGTACCGCCCGGGGCCCGCTTCCCGACTGGCAGGCGGCGGACCAGCCGCTGCCCGATCTGCCGGTGATGGAGCAGCTGCCCGACCCGGAGGCGCTCCCCGACCCCGGCTATCCGGCGATGCCGTCAACGCCGCCGCCGGCGGCATCGCAGCCGCTGCCCGCGCGTCCGCCGTGGCCCGCGCCCTCGGCAGCGCCCCTGCCGGAGCCTTCGCCCCCGCCGGAGGAGCCGCGGTCGGAGGAGTTCTCCGGCGGCAGGGCGGAGCCGCCGCCGATCCCACCACGGCGGCCAGGACCCCGCCACCCGGCCCAGCGGCCGATTGACGTGCAGCCGGCCTGGACCCCCGACCCGTACACGGCGCCCCGGCCGCCGGAGTCGGCGCCGCCGCTACGGGGGCCGTCGGTGCCGTGGTCACAGGTGCGGGCGGGCAGCGACGGCCCGGTGGCGGTTCCG
>DATCGA010000300.1:0-4559 GCA_036509215.1 Trebonia sp. | reverse complement strand
CGGAGGTGCAGGGAGAAGAGTTTGCGTCGTTCCGGGCGGAGCGGTCGCAGTTGCAGGCGGCGTACGGGCGGCTCGGCCGTGCGGCCGCCCCGTCCGCCAGTCTCAATGAGACCCTCATCGCGACGCTGGTCATGCAGGTCGTCGAGTCGGTCATCCACCTGCGCCGGTCCGGTGATCTGCGGGACTCCCACGCTCACGACATCGCCGCGTCCTGCCTTCGGGTGATCGGCCTGGGGGTGCCGCAGGTCAGCAGCGCCCGCGACGCCGCCGGGAGGCTCCTCGCGGCGGATGAGTAACCGCACGGCTTCGCGGTGGTCAGGCCGAGGCGCGGCGGACGAGCCGGGGGCAGGCCAGGCCGCCGAGAGACCCCGGCTGCGTGAACGCGACGGTCGCCGGCACCGTAATGGCCACGTTGTCCGACTTGAGCTTCACGGTCAGTCCGCCGGACGGGACTTCTCCGGTGAAGAAGATGTACAGGTTCACCGAATTCGGCGAGCAACTGTCTGGCGAGTTCGCGAACTGCGACAGCCCAGGGTCGACGGTGATCGTGCGGGCTATGATCTTGCCGCCGTAGCGGACGGAGACGGTCGACCTGTACTGGCCCGGCTCGTACGTCTTCGGGGCCAGCACAACGTTTACTGCTTGGTAGTACGCGCCGATCGTCACCGTGGCCGACAGCCCGGCGCAGGTCAAGCAGTGGCTCGATCGGGGCGTCGGCAAGATCGTGGGCCATCCCTACGTCGACGGGCACCACACCGTCGAGCTGTCCATCTCCGCAGGCCCGGTCAAGACGTATGTGATCTTCGCGGACGTCCACAGCTACCAGGTGATCCGCACGATCGACTACTTCAACCAGCTGCCGCAGTCCCCGCCCATCACGGCCAACTACCAGTGGGTGCCGAGGACCCTGGGCATGGTGAGGCTGGTCAACCACCCCGTGGTCCCGGCCGGCTTCACTCAGGTCCCGGTCGGCGACTAGGGGCGAGCGACAGCGAACGGCGTCTCCGCCAGACTATTTTGCCGGGCTTAGACTCGAGGCGTGACGGAGATGCTGGCCGACGGGGTCGAAGGGCTGATGACTCTGTTCGACCCGCGCCGAGTCGCCGATCCCTATCCCACGTACGCGTGGCTGCGAGCCGCTCGGCCGGTCTGGCGACCGGCCGAGCGCGTGTACGTGCTGAGCCGCCATGAAGACTGCGTTTCGGTTCTGCGAGACCCGAGATTCGGGCGTGCGGAGGAGGGCCGGCTGGGACTGCGCCGTGTTGGCTCGGGCACCGAGGTGACCGCGGAACGCCCGGCGGTCCGCTCGTTCCTGGCGCTGAACCCGCCGGATCACACCCGCCTGCGCCGGCTGGTCTCGAAGGCCTTCACCCCGGCGCGGGTGAGGGACCTCGGACCGCGGATCGACGCGATCGCCGCGGAGCTGATCGAGACGGCCAGCGCCTCCGGAGAACCGGTAGACCTGATCGCGGCACTGGCCTCGCCGTTGCCGGTCACGGTGATCAGCGAGCTCCTGGGCGTTCCGTCGGCGGACTACGAACGGCTAGTCGGCTGGTCCGACGCCCTGGCGCGGGGCCTCGACCCCGGCTTCCTCATCTCCGCTGAGGACCGGGAGCGACAGCAGCTAGCCCGGGCCGAGTTCGGCGCCTACCTGAGCGGTCTGATCGCGGAGCGTCGGCGATCTCCCGGCGATGATCTCGTGTCTGCGCTGGCGGGCGTCGTCGACGACGGTGACGTGCTCAGCGAGGAAGAGCTGATCGCGACCTGCATCCTGCTCCTCGTCGCGGGACACGAGACAACGACGAGCCTGATGGGCGCGGCCGTCCTCGGGCTGCTTCAGCACCCCGACCAGCTCGCCCGGCTCCGGGCCGAGCCCGAGCTCATGACCGGCGCGGTCGAGGAGTTCCTGCGCTATGACCCGCCCGTCCAGCTGACCGCGCGCGTCGCGCTGACCGATGCGAGCATCGGCTCACTGTCGGTATCGGCCGGCTCGGCCGCCTTGATGCTGGTCGGCGCGGCCAACCGGGACCCCGCCCTGTGCGCCGACCCGGACGACCTCGACATCGCGCGGCCGCCAACTCACCACGTGTCCTTCGGCCAGGGCATCCACTTCTGCCTGGGCGCGCCGCTCGCTCGCCTCGAGACGCAGATAGTCCTCCGCCAGCTGCTGGAGCGGCCGGATGATCTCCGCCTGGCCGGCGAGCCGGCCTGGAAAGAGAACACCGTCCTGCGCGGCCTTCGCGGCCTCCCGGTCACCTTTGGCCGACGGTGAACTGCGGCTGGCCGAGGCTATCCCCCGGCCAGCCGCAGTCAACCGGTCTGGGCCTTGTCAGGCGACCGTGAATCCCCCGTCCATCGGCAGGATGGTCCCGGTCACCAGGCTCGCCTCGACGAGGTAGGCGACGGCGCCCGCGACGTCGGCGGCGGTGCCGATGCGGCCGGCCGGCACGCTGCCCGCGGCCGCCGTGAACTGAGCCTGGCGCTGCTCCTCGGGCAGGAACGACCACCAGGGGGTGTCAATGATGCCGGGTGACACGGCGTTGACCCGCACCGGCGCGAGCTCGGCCGCCAGCGGTGAGACCATCCGCTCGATCGCGCCGTTGACGGCCGCGAGGGTGACGGTGCCGGGCAGCGCGGCGCGGGCGCTGGCGGCCGAGATCATCGTGATCGACTCGGTCACCTGCGCCTGGCGGATCGCGTGGACGTAGGCGAAGAGCTTGGCGGTGAAGGCGGTCTCGAAGTCGTCGAGGCTGATCTCGCGGATCGGGCCGAGTCCGACCGGGCCGGGGCTGAAGGCGAGCACGAGGTGCTCGAACGGCCCCAGTCGGTCGAAGAACGCGGCCACCGCGTCCCGGTCGGTGCCATCGAGCCGCTCCGCCCCGGCGAATCTATCCTCCAGGCCGGCCAGCCTGCCCGGGTCGCGGCCGGTCACCGTGACGTCGAACTTGGCGCTGGTGAGCTGCTCGGCGGTCGCGAGACCGATGCCGGACGTCCCGCCCATGACCACTGCGCGCATGCGTTTTCCCCTCATCATTTCGGAACAGTACGTCTCGATACTATACGAGACGAATCGTCTTGTAACATCGGCTCATGAATGACGGACGACTGCCGGGCCGCCCGCGCAGCGAGGCGTCCCGGCAGGCAACCCTGGCGGCCGCGCTCGAGCTGGCGACCGAGATCGGCTACGGCCGCCTCACCATCGAGGGCATCGCCGCGCGGGCCGGGGTGGGCAAGCAGACCATCTACCGGTGGTGGCCGTCCAAGGCCGACATCCTGCTGGAGGCGGGCGCGGCCAAGGCCGATCTCCACGTGCCGGTGACCGATCACGGCAGCTACCGGGCCGACCTGAGGGCGTTCCTCGAGGCCAGCTACCGGATGGCAGGCCACCCGCAGCTGGCCGATGTGCTGCGCGCGCTGATGGCGGAGGCCCAGATCGACCCGGAGTTCGGCGACCGCTTCCGCGCCGCCTTCCTGGAGCGCCGCCGGGGGGCGTTCGCCGTCATCACCGACCGCGCCCGCGAGCGAGGCGACCTCCCGCCCCGCCCCGATCCCGGCACCGTCGCCGACATCGTGTTCGGCACCATCTGGTACCGAACCCTCGCCACCCGCCAGCCGCTGGACTCCGGCCTCGTCGCCGACCTCGTCGGCCTGCTCGCCGACGAGTGGACGTATGACCAGGACATTAAGGTCAAGACGAGCCCCCGGCAGTGAACGGCCGGCGAGGCGGGCTGTGGCGGCAGCGGAACTTCGCGCTGTTCTGGTCCGGTGAGAGCATCAGCGAGGTCGGCAACTCGGTCACCGTCATCGTGGTGCCGCTGGTCGCCCTCGACACCCTGCACACCAGCACGTTCATCGTCACCCTGCTGACCGCGATGGCCTGGATCCCTTGGGTCATCATCGGCGTTCCGGCCGGAGCGTGGATCGACCGGCTGCCGCCCAGGCCGGTCATGCTGGCCTGCGATGCGATCTCGCTGGCGGTGTACGCAAGCGTCCCGGTCGCGGCCTGGTGCGGAGTGCTGACCGTGGCCCAGCTCATCGCGGTCGCGCTGATCGCGGGAACCGCGACCGTGTTCTTCAGCAGCGCCTACCAGGTCCTGCTGCCCGGGATCGTCGACGAGGCGGACCTCACCGAGGGCAACGCCAAGCTGATGGGCAGCCAGGCGATCGCGCAGATCGGCGGGCCGGGGCTCGGCGGGCTGCTCGCCCAGGCGACCGGCCCGGTCGGCGGGCTGCTCGCCGACGCGATCAGCTTCGGCGTCTCGTTCTGCTGCCTGGCCGCGCTGCGGGCACCGCGCGATCGCCGGTCGGGCGCGCCCGCGACCGGGGGCGTGCTCGACGGTCTTCGCTTCGCCTGGCGAGACCCCTACCTGCGCGCGATGACAGCGTTCTCGTCGCTCGCCAACCTGGCGCTCACCGGTGTCGACGCCCTCCTGGTGGTCTTTCTCGTCCGCACCGTCGGGCTCTCCTCGGCCACGACCGGCCTCGTCATGGCCAGCCTCGGCGTCGGCGGCGTCCTCGGCGCGCTCGTGGCCCGGCCCCTGGGACGGAGGTTCGGCACA
>DATCGA010000299.1:0-3121 GCA_036509215.1 Trebonia sp. | reverse complement strand
CCGCCGCCACACCGGGCGAGTCGATCGCCGAGCGGCAGGGGCGCACCCCGCCGCGCTCGGTCACGGTCGCCGTGATGCCGTCCGGCAGATTCGAGTCCACGTAGGCCCGCAGCGACTCGATGACCCTGGCCGGCTCCTGGTCGGCGACCAGCCGGAACGACAGCTTGGCGTGCGCCGCCTTCGGGATGATGGTCTTGCCGCCCGGTCCGGTGTGCCCGCCCCACAGGCCGTTGACCTCGGCGGTCGGGCGCGCCCAGATCCGCTCGAGGGTGCTGTGCCCGGCCTCGCCGTAGGTCGCGCCGCTGTCGCCCGCGTCGGCCAGCCAGCTCTGCTCGTCGAACGGGAGCCTGGCCAGCAGCGCCCGCTCCTCCTCGGTCAGCGGCACCACGTCGTCGTAGAAACCGGGCAGGGCGATCCGGCCGTCGGCGTCGTGCAGCCCCGCCAGCAGGGCGGCCAGGGCGTGGGCCGGGTTCGGCACGCCGCCACCGAACGAGCCGGAGTGCAGGTCGCGCGACGGGCCGGTCAGCGTGATCTCGGCGTCGGCCAGGCCGCGCATCCCGGTGCAGATCGACGGGGTGCCCGCCGCCCACATGGTGGTGTCGCTGACCACGATCACATCGGGCTTGAGCTCGCCCTTCCGCTGCTGCAGGAGCGCGGCGAAGTTCGGCGAGCCCGACTCCTCCTCGCCCTCGATCAGCATCGTGATCGAGACCGGCGGCGCGTCGTCGTCGCGCGCGGCCAGCAGCGCGCGGACGCCGAGGGCGTGGAAGAGCACCTGGCCCTTGTCATCGGAGGCGCCCCGGCCGAAGATCCTGCCGTCCTTCTCCTGCGGCGCGAACGGCTCGTAGTCCCAGCCGTCCTCGAGGGCGGCGGGCTGGACGTCATGGTGGCCGTAGACGAGGACCCGCTTCGCGCTCGGGTCGGCCGCGGGCCAGTGCGCGTACACGGCCGGGAGCCCGCCGGTCTCCCAGACCTCGACGACCGGAAAGCCGGTCTCCCTCAGGTAGCCGGCCAGCCACTCGGCCGAGGCCCGCACGTCCTTGTGCCGGGCCGGGTCGGCCGAGACCGACGGAATGGCCAGCCACTCGCGCAGCGCCCGCGAGAAGTCCGCGGCGCCCGCCGCGATGTAATCCCTGACGTCCATAAGAACCTAACGTACCGGCTGGAACGCGTCTCCCTTGCCGATGAGGCCCGCCGCCGGGATCGCGACCGTGCGGCCCGGACGCTCGGTCACCGTGCCGATGCGGATGGCGTCCTCGCCGGCCGCCTTGAGGGCGTCGAGCGCGGCCTTCTGGTCAGCCGCGGCCACCACCACGCAGAAGCCGATGCCCATGTTGAGAGTGGCGTACATGGTGGCGTCGTCCACGTCGCCGGCGCTGGCGATCAGCGCGAAGATGTCCGGCGCGGCGGGCACCGCGTCGAGCTCGTAGGACACGTTGGCCGCGAGCCTGGCGATGTTGAGCAGGCCGCCGCCGGAGATGTGCGCCATCCCGTGCGGCGCCACCCCGGCCGCCCACAGCGCCTCGGCCGCGTTCACGTAGACCCGGGTCGGCTGGAGCAGCGCGTCGGAGAGCCGGCGGCCGGAACCCGGCACATGGTCGTCCAGCGTCAGGCCGGCCGTCTTGAACAGGGCGTGCCTGGCCAGGGAGTACCCGTTGCTGTGGAGCCCCGAGCTCGGCAGCCCGATGACGACGTCGCCGGGGCCGACCGCGCTGCCGTCGAGCGCCTTCCGGTAGCCGTCGGCGGTGCCCATCGCCGGCGGGAGCGCGCCGATCGCGGTGCCCACCAGGTCAAGCATGGGGCCGCCGCTGGCCGACTTGGCCAGCATCTCGCCGATCTGCGCGATCTCGCCGCCCGGGATCGCGATCCCGGCCAGCTCGGCGCCGAGGAAGAGGCCGCGGGCCACCTCGTCAAGCACGGCCTCGTCGATCCGGTCGGTGGCGATGTAGTCGAGGAGGGCCAGCGGCACCGCCCCGACGCAGATCAGGTCGTTGACGTTGTTGGCCACGCAGTCGACGCCGATCGGCTCCCAGCGGTTCGCCTCCTCGGCCAGCATGATCTTGGTGCCGACGCCGTCGGTGGTGAGCGCGATCGGCGGGCCGGGCGGCAGGTGCATCAGCGTCGCGAAGTAGCCGCTGGCCAGGCCGGTGATGGAGGTGACCAGCGGGGACTTGACCTTGGTCCTGGCCAGCCACGGGCGCATCACCCGGGCGAACGCGGCCTGCTCGCGCTCCTCGTCTACACCGGCCTGCGCATAGCTGGTCGGGGCGGGTTCGGGCGTCGGCGGCATCGCATTCATGCCCGCAAGATTAGCCGATCAAGGCCGGTCAGCCGCTTGTGGGGCCGGGCGCGGGGAAACCGTGCCCGGCCCGCTAGCGTGGGCTCATGCTCATTGCCTTCTCAGTCACACCGCTCGGCGTCGGCGAGGACGTCGGGGAACTCGTCGCCGAGGCCGTCCGCGTGGTCCGCGCCAGCGGGCTGCCCAATCACACCGACGCGATGTTCACCACCATCGAGGGAGAGTGGAACGAGGTCATGGCCGTGGTCAAGGCGGCCACCGACGCCGTCGCCGCCCGGGCGCCCCGGGTCAGCGTGGTCATCAAGGCCGACGTCCGGCCGGGCGTCACCGGCGCGATGACCGCCAAGGTCGAGACGATCGAGCGCTACCTCGGCGCCTGACCGCTCCTGCTCCTGACCGGTTCCTGGCCGCACCAGCTCGTGGCCGCCTTGCGTCAGCCGCTGACGTTTGGGCCGGCCTTGGTCGGGGTGATCCGGAGTAGTACGCGCTGGTCGCGCTCCATCGCGGACCGGTAGTCGTCCCAGTCTGGGTGCTCGCCGGAGACGGACCGGTAGTACGCGACGAGGCCGTCCATCGCGTCGGGGAGCTCGACGATCTCGGCCGCGCCGTCGATCTGGACCCACTGGCCGAAGAACGCGTCGGGGAACGCGCACAGCCACACCCTCGGGTCGCGGCGGATGTTGCGGACCTTGTACGCGGGCTGCCTGGTGCTGATGATCACGTGGCCGTCGTCGTCGATGCCCACGGTCACGGGGGACAGCTGCGGCGTCCCGTCGCTCTTGAGCGTGCCGAGCACCGCATGATGCTGAGTCCGTACGTAGT
>DATCGA010000298.1:0-10162 GCA_036509215.1 Trebonia sp. | reverse complement strand
GTGGGTTAGCGACGGGTGATGGTGGGTGGGATGTGCGGGTGGCTACTTGCCGTGCGGGTCGGAGGCGTTGAGGGCGGCGACGACCTGGTCGTAGTCGCCGCGCGCCTCGCCGTAGCGGAGGAACTTCACCCGCTCGACCTGGATCTCCCTGGCATCGGGCTGCGTCTCGAACAGGGCCAGGGCCTCGGTCACGAACTCGTCCAGCGGCATCGCGACCTCGCTGCTCTCCTGTCCGGGCAGCAGCGAGGTGCGGACGGACGGCGGGACCAGCTCGATGACCCGGACCGTGGTGCCGGCCAGCTGCAGGCGGATCGACTCGCTGAGCATGTGGATCGCGGCCTTGGACGCGTTGTAGCTGGGGGTCGCCGCGAGCGGCGTGAACGCCAGGCCCGAGGAGACGGTGACGATGGTGGCATCGGGCTGGGCCTGCAGGTGCTCGATGAACGCGGCGATGAGCCGGATCGGGCCGAGCACGTTGGTGGTGACGACCGACTCGGCCGAGGCGAGGAACTCCTCGGGCCTGCGCCAGTCCTCGATCCGCATGATGCCGGCCATCGCCACCAGCACGTTGAGGTCCGGGTGCCTGGCCAGCACCTCCTTGGCGGCCGAGTCGATGCTGGCCGGGTCGCTGGAGTCGACCTGGACGGTGTCGATGCCGGGATGCCGGGCCGCGATCTGATCGAGCACGTCGGCCCGCCGGCCGCCGACGATCACGGTGTTGCCCCTGGCGTGCAGTTCCACCGCCAGGGCGAGGCCGATGCCGCTGGTCGAGCCGGGGATGAAGACGGCGTTGCCTGAGATGTTCATGCCTCCAGGCTGGCCGATCCGCGGCGGCAGGTGCAGAGAGCGCTTATCGGGGGATCGGCGATCCCTGGCTGGCGGTACCCGGCCCGCCGGGGCAGGACGGATACTGAGTGCATGGACCGCGGAGCGCTCGCCGACTTCCTGCGCCGTCGCCGTGAGGCGCTGCTGCCGGAGGAGGTCGGGCTGCCCGTCGGCGCGCGGCGCCGGACCCGGGGCCTGCGGCGGGAGGAGGTCGCGGCCCTCGCCGCGATGTCGACCGACTACTACACGCGGCTGGAGCAGCAGCGCGGCCCGCAGCCGAGCGAGCAGATGCTGGCGTCGCTCGCCCGGGCGCTGCGGCTGACGGGCGACGAGCGCGACTACCTGTTCCAGATCGCGGGGCACAACCCGCCGACGCCGGCCACCGCCGCCAGCCACGTGGCCCCGGCGCTGCTGCGGGTGCTTGACCGCCTCAGCGACACCCCCGCCCTCATCTTGTCCAATCTCGGCGAGACGCTGGTGCAGAACCGGATGGCGGACGCCCTGTTCGGCGACAAGTCCGGCTACACGGGCCTGGCCCGCAGCGAGATCTACCGCTGGTTCACCGATCCGGCCGAGCGGCTGCGCTACCGCGAGCAAGACCGCGACCGGCAGAGCCGCGCCCAGGTCGCGAACCTGCGCGCCGCCTACGGGTCGATGGGCCCGCGGTCGCGCGCGGGCGAGCTCGCGCGGGCGCTGCAGAAGGCCAGCCCCGAGTTCGCCGCGCTGTGGGAGCGGCACGAGGTCGCCCGGCGCTTCGAGGACCACAAGACGCTCGTCCACCCGGAACTCGGCCCGATCGAGGTCGACTGCCAGGTGCTGTTCACCGAGGACCAGTCCCAGGCCCTGCTGGTGCTCACCGCTCCCCCGCGCACGGAGGGATACGAGAAGCTGCAGCTCCTCGGCGTCCTCGGCCAGCAGCGCTTCGCCGAGTCACGCGGCTAGGTGACGTCCGCTTGCACGGTCGGGGTTCAGCCGTCCCCGGAACTGGACCACGCCCAGTCAGTGGGTACCTGGTAGCCGAGAAGATGCTGGAACCGGCGCCGGTCGGGGGCGAGGCGCTCGGCCAGCCGGTCCCGGAGCTCGGGTGAGATCGCGGAGTCGTCGGCCCGCGCCCGCCGGGTCGTCAGGCGACGGGCCAGCCCGGTGCGCTGGTCGGGCCGCCATCGCGGCTCGAGCCGGACCCCGCGGCGCGGCAGCCAGCCGAGATCGTGCAGGCGCGGGACGGGCTTGTCCATCGAGCGGTGGTCGCGATGGCGCCGGTCAAGGTCGACCGCGGCCGGATCGACCGCGAGGTGGCCGAACACTGCGGTCAGCGCTTCGCGCGGCCTCTCGCGGAGCACCTCGCTCGCGATCACGAGCACCTGACCGCGGTCGAAGTGATCGAGAAACGCCGCGAGCTGGAAGCCGTAGAGGCTCGGCCCGACGTAATGGTCGTCGAGCAGGGCCGCCTCCGGGCGGCGCCGCTCCCGCCCGGCCGACACCTGGTGCATGTACATCGACCGCATGCGGGCGATCGGGTCGCGCACCACGTAGACGAGACGCGCGTTCGGAACGACCTGCGCCATCCGCCCGGGGACGCCGCTGAAGAGAGGTGCCATCGTGTAGCTCGGAGAGCACTCTCCAAGCGCGGTCGCACTGCCTGCGCCGTCAAACAGAGACTCGTACCAGTCGCAGCCGCGAGGCCAGTTGCGCTCGGCAATGAAGAAATTCGGCTCGCCGAACTTCCCGCCGCGCCCGAGGAAGACGTCGGGATGCTCGTCGAGGTAGTGGCAGAGGCTCACGGTCCCCGCCTTCATCGCCCCGATCACGACAAAGGTCGGCAGGGGGGTCATCGCGTCATCGCCGCCATCGATGTCCTCCGGTCGCCGGCGAGATCACCGCCGGGTACCTATTGTCGGCCGGGCGGATCGAGGACGCGAAGGATTTTCTCCTGGGCCGCAGAGCTACGGTTGACGGGTGGGTATCGCCGCTCATATAGCCAGGCTGCGGGCCGTTGTCGGCCACGAGCTGCTGCTGCTGCCGTCGGTGTCGGTCCTGCCCGTGGACGAGACGGGACGGATACTGCTCGTCCGCGAGGCCGGCCACGACGGGTGGGGCACCCTCGGCGGCGCCGTCGAACCCGGTGAGTCTCCCGCTGCGGCGGCGGTCAGGGAGGCCCGCGAGGAGATCAGCGCCGATATCCAGTTGATCCGGCTGCTCGACGTCCTCGGCGGACCGGACTACGAGGTGACGTATCCCAACGGCGACCGCGTCGCCTACGTCGCCGCCGTCTACGAGGCCCGCATCGTCGGCGGCTCCCCGGCGCCGGGCGACGGGGAGCTCAGCCAGGTCGGCTGGTTCACGCCGGACGAGCTTCCCGCAGCCCCGCTGACCAGGTTCGCCCTGTCCGTGCTGCGCGCAACCGGCCGGCTATGACAACCTGCGTTCCGTGCGGGCCAGGTCTTTCTTGCGGATGCCGGTTCCGCGTGTTCCGGGCATGATGTTGGGATGACGTGGACGGCGCCGGAGATCACGCGAGTTAACGGGCCGCTGGGCGAGACGACCGGGGACGAACGCACGCTGGCCGACGCGTGGCTGGACCTGCACCGCGAGACCCTGCTGTGGAAATGCGGCGGGCTCACGGCCGAGCAGCTCAAGCTGCGCGCTATCGAACGGTCGGGGCTGTCGCTGCTCGGCCTGGTCCGGCACATGGCCGAGGTCGAGCGCGACTGGTTCAGGACCCGGTTCGCGGGGGCGCGGCTCGGCTACCTGTACTGCGCCGACGACAACATGCAGGCGGAGTTCGACCTCGCCGACGCCGACGCGGACCTGGCCGTTTACGCGCGCGAGTCGAGGCCGTCCGCCAGACGACGCGGGGACGCTCGCTGGACGAGACCTTCATGGACCCGAACCGCAAGATCGCGATGAGCCTGCGCTTCGTCTACTCCGCCATGATCCAGGAGTACGCGGCACAACGGCCACGCCGACCTGCTGCGCGAGTCGATCGACGGGAGCACCGGGCATTAGGAGTCGCGGTGCCGTCTTACATTCTCACCGGGGCTCCCGGGGCCGGGAAGACGGCCGTTCTGCGCGTGCTCGAGACCGGCGGATACCTGGTCGTCGAGGAGGCGGCGACGGACGTCATCGCCGTCGGCAACGCCCTCGGCCGGGCCGAACCGTGGCACGACCATGACTTCAGGGCTTCGTGCAGGCCACGCCGGCCCGGCAGATCAGCTTCGTGGACTCGCTAGTGTTCGAGCGAGTCCACGAGCAGGTCTACCGCGACCTCGGGTTCCAACTGGTCGAGGTGCCGGCCGGCCCGCTGGCCGAGCGCGTTGCCTTGATCAGGAAAACGGTCGGTCAACCGCCGCCGCCGGCCTAAGCGACTGGGCTGAGCGTCTTGCCTGGGTGGAATCACGGTCCGTTCGAGAGAATGGTTTGAATTTCTTTGCCTCAGGGGCGGGGGATTCTGGCCAGCTCGAGCAGGCGGGTGAGGGTGTCGCCGGGGCGGCCGGCCAGGACGCGGGCGTGGGGCAGGCGCTGGCGGACCTCCCGCACCTCCCGGGCGGCCGTGCGCACCGAGTCGGCGGTGGACGACGACAGGACGATCAGGGTCGCCCCGGTCTCTTCTGCGAAGTGGATGAGCTCAGCTGCGGGCAGGTCGGCGCCCAGGTCGTGGACCTGCCAGCGGTCTTCGCGGAGGCAGGCGGCCGCCATCAGGGAGGGCAGGGCGTGGTGCTCGCCGGGCGGCGTCGTGGTCACCGCGACGCCCCTCGGGCGGCCTTGCGGCTGGCGGACCCGGGGGGCGATGAGCCGCGCGCAGATCGCGGTCGCGCGGTGCTCCTCGGCAATTGACAGCTCGCCCGCCACCCACGCCAGCCCGACCCGGTGCAGGGCCGGCGCGATGACCTGGTCGCACAGCCCGACGATGGGCGCGCCCGCCGCCAGCCGGTCGAAGTCCTGCCGCGCTAGGGCCTCATCGCCGACCGCCAGGGCCGTGTAGAGCCGGTCGGCCTGGGCGGCCCAGTCCCTGACCTTCACTTCCTGCGGCGGCTCGACGCCGGCCGCGCGCCGGGCTCCCAGGTCGCGGACGTCGTCCTCGCTGACCTCGTAGCCGCGCGGGGTCTTGCGGGCCGGCAGCGTTCCCTGCCGCACCCAGCCATAGGCGGTCTGGTAATGCACGCCGAGAGTGTCGGCCGCATCACGTAGCTGCATGGCGGGGCTCCAACCTCATGGTTTTAGTGTAACTTAGTATTGATTACAAGTCGCGGACCGAAGGAGGCGACACGGATATGGGTCTCACGTACTCAAGTGTGGTGTGCGCGGAGCCTGACGAGGTGTTCGCCTGGCACTCCCGGCCGGGGGCCATCACGCGGCTGGTGCCACCATGGCAGCCAGTCCGCGTGGCGCGGGAGGCGCCTTCGGTCCGCGACGGCCAGGCGGTGCTGGCGCTGCCGGCCGGGCTGCGCTGGGTGGCCGGGCATGACCCGGGCAGCTACGACCCGCCCCGTCAGTTCGCCGATGTGCTGCAGCGCCCGCTCGGGGCCGCGCTGCGCTGGCGGCACACCCACGAGTTCGCCCCCGCTCCTGGCGGCACCCTGGTCACCGATGTCGTCGACACGCCCGTCCCGGGCTGGGCGCTGCGGCCGATGTTCGGCTACCGGCACCGGCAGGTCGCGGCCGACCTGGCCGTGCACGCGCGGGTCCGCGAGGTCTGCCCGGAGCCGCTGACGGTCGCTCTGACCGGGTCGAGCGGGGTGATCGGCTCGGCCCTGGCGGCGCTGCTGTCCACCGGCGGCCACCGGGTGATCCGGCTGGTCCGGCGCCCGGCGCGGGACGACGGCGAGCGCGAGTGGCGTCCGGACGACCCCGACCCGGGGCTGCTGGCCGACGTCGACGCGGTGATCCACCTGGCCGGCGCCTCGATCGGCGGCCGGTTCACGCCCGAGCGCAAGCGGGCGATCATGTCGAGCCGGATCCGCCCCACCCGCGCGCTGGCCGCGCTGGCCGCCCGGTCCCCCGGCCGGATGCGCGCCTTCGTTACCGCGTCGGCGGTGGGCTTCTACGGCGCCGACCGCGGCGACGAGATCCTGACTGAGGCCAGCGAGCGCGGCGACGGGTTCCTGGCCGACGTGGCCGCCGCCTGGGAGGACGCGGCCTCGCCGGCCGCGGCCGACGGGATCAGGACCGTCCAGGTCCGGACCGGCATCGTGCAGACCCCGCGCGGCGGCATGCTGCGGCTGCTCTACCCGGTGTTCGAAACCGGCCTCGGCGGGCCGCTCGGCGACGGCACCGGGTGGCTGCCGTGGATCGAGATCGACGACCTGCTCGACATCTACCTGCGGGCCGTCACCGATCCCGGCCTGAGCGGCCCCGTCAACGCGGTCGCGCCGGAGCCCGAGCCGCAGGCGGAGTACGCGCGCACCCTCGGCCGGGTGCTCGGCCGGCCGGCGCTGATCCCGGTGCCCGCGGCGGGCCCGCACCTCCTGCTGGGGGCCGAGGGCGCCAGGGAGCTGGCGATGGCCAGTCAGCTTGTCCGTCCTTCGGTGCTGGCGGCGGCGGGGCATTCGTTCCGGTACCCAAGCCTGGAGGGCGCGCTCAGGCACGTGCTCGGCCGCACGCCCGACCCGGCCCCGGCCGGTTCAGTCGTCCGCCTGTTATGAGCCGGCCCCGGCCCGGCTCCTGCGCCTCTTCCGGGACGCCACCAATCCGAAGATCGACAAGTAGCGAATAGCAGATGTGACGCCAAACGGGAGGAACGGGGTGACCCGACGCAGGATCGCCGTCATCGGGGGCGGCATCAGCGGTCTGACGGCGGGCTACATCCTGTCGCGGACCGACGAGGTGACCCTCTTCGAGGCGGCCGGCCGGCTCGGCGGGCACGCCGACACGCACCTGGTCGACGAGCCCGGCGGCGGGCAGGTGGCGGTCGACACCGGGTTCATCGTCTACAACGAGCGGACCTACCCGTTGCTGACCCGGCTGCTGCGCGAGCTCGGGGTGGAGACGCGGGCCTCGGAGATGAGCATGTCGGTCAGCTGCTCCGGCTGCGGCGTGCACTACGCGGGCAAGCGCGGCCCGGCCGGGCTGAGCGCGGGGGTGGCCGTGGGCGGCCGGCCCTACCTGCAGATGCTGACCGAGGTTCCGAGGTTCCACCGGGCCGCCCGGCGGCTGCTGGCGTCGACCACGGGCGGCGGGGTTCCGGCGGGCGGCGGGGTTCCGGCGGGCGGGCTTTCGCTGGGCGATTTCCTGCGCGAGGGCGGCTTTTCCGGCTATTTCACCGAGCACTTCGCGGTGCCGGTGGTCGCGTCGGTGTGGTCGTGCCCGCAGGGCACGGCGCTGCGGTACCCGGCCGCGTACCTGTTCGCGTTCCTCGCCAACCACGGCCTGCTGTCGGTCTCGGGGTCACCGCCGTGGCGGACGGTGGCCGGCGGGTCGCGGCGCTACGTCGAGAAGATCGCGGCCGGCCTGGCCGAGGTGCGGCTGTCGTCCCCGGTCCGCTCGGTCAGCCGCCGCCCGGACGGGGTGACGGTGCTTAACGACGCCGGCGCCCGGCTCGACTTCGACGCCGTGGTCATCGCGACCCACCCCGACCAGGCGCTCCGGCTGCTCGAGGCGCCGACGCCGGACGAGCGGTCGGTGCTCGGCGCGTTCAGCTACACGCCGAACGAGGCGGTGCTGCACACCGACACCCGGCTGCTGCCGCGCCGGGGGGCGGTCCGGGCGTCCTGGAACTACGCCCTGAGCTGCCATGACGGCTCGGCGGGGGCGCCCGCGCGGGTCAGCTATCACATGAACCGGCTGCAGGGCCTGCCGCCCGGCACCGACTACATCGTCACGCTTGGCGGCCGGGAGGACATTGACCCGGCCAGCGTCATCGACGTGATGGACTACGCCCACCCGGCTTACACCCGCGAGTCGGTCGCCGCCCAGTCGCGGCTGCCCGGCCTGAACACGGCGGTCACCGCGTTCGCCGGCGCCTACCACGGCTGGGGATTCCACGAGGACGGATGCCGGGCGGGCGCGTCCGCCGCGCGGGCGCTGGGAGGTTCCTGGTGACCGGGTCCGCTCTGCGCGCCCGGCGCGGCGACCGGGCTCGGCTGGCCGGCTGGGCTCGGCGGACCGACCGGGCGCGGCCGCTGGCCGAGGGAGCGGTGCTCTACGAGTGCCGGATCGCCCACGCCCGGCTGGCGCCGCTGCGCAACGCGTTCAGCTACCGCAGCTACGAGTGGCTGGTCGACGTGGACAGGCTGCCGCGCCTTCATGGGTGGCCGTCGCTGCTAGCCGGATTCCAGTCCCGCGATCACCTCGGCGACCCGGCCCGCAGTATCAGAGCCAACGTCGACGAGTTCCTGCGCAGCCGCGGGGTCGACCTCGAAGGCGGCCAGGTGCTGATGCTCGCGCACGCCCGGGTGCTCGGCTACGTGTTCAACCCGCTGACCCTGTTCTGGTGCCACCGGGCGGACGGCACGCTCGCCTGCGTGATCGCGGAGGTGCACAACACCTACCACCAGCGCCACGCCTACCTGCTGCGGACCGACGACCAAGGCCGCGCGCGGGTCGACAAGGAGCTCTATGTCTCGCCGTACCACCCGGTCGACGGCTGGTACGAGATGAGCGTGCCGCGCCCGGGAGATCGGCTGGCGGTCAGCATCATCCTGAACCGCCCGAACGGGCACCGATTCGTCGCCGCCGTCCAGGGCACCGCCGTGCCCGCCACCAGGCGGGCGCTGCTGCACGCGGCCGTGCGGCATCCCTGCTCCACCGCCATGGTGTCCGCGCGGATCAGGTGGCAGGGGATCAAGTTGTACGCAAGAGGGCTGCGGCCGGCGCCGCGACCGCCGCGCCGCCCGCAAGAGGGGGTCCAGTGATACGAGGGGGACCAGTGATCAGCACCACGCACGACACCGGGTGGGTGATCGACCCGATCCGGTGGCCCGACGTCGCCGCGGCGCGCGGCTCGGCGCCGCGCGCGGAGATAGCCCGGCTGCTCTTCGGCGCGGCCACGGCCCGGCTTCCCATCCGTGTCCGGCTGGCCGACGGCCGCCAGTTCGGCGGCGGCCCGGTCGACGGGCCGCTGATGATGATCCACAATCCGGGTGCCTTCTTCACCCGGCTGGGGGCGGGCGGCCTGATCGGGTTCGGCGAGTCCTACATGGCGGGCGACTGGGACTGCGAGGATCTGACCGGTCTGCTGACCGTGTTCGCGGCGCACGTCGGCGACCTCGTGCCGACGCCGTTCCAGCGGTTGCGGACTATGGCGGTGCGCAGGCTTCCGGCCGCCGACGACCAGACCAAGGTGGGCGCGCGCCGCAACATCGGCCGCCACTACGACCTGTCCAACGAGTTCTTCGGCCTGTTCCTCGACGCGACCATGACGTACTCGTCGGCCCTGTTCGAGACCGCCGCCGACGGGTCGCCGGCCGCCGCCGAGCGGCTGCTCGGGCAGGCCCAGCAGCGCAAGATCGACCGGCTGCTCGACCAGGCGCGGGTCGGGCCGGGCACACGGCTGCTCGAGGTCGGCACCGGCTGGGGCGAGCTGGCGATCCAGGCCGCCAGGCGCGGCGCCGTGGTGCGCTCCGTCACGATCTCCGCCCGGCAGCACGAGCTCGCGGCCCGCCGGGTGGCGGCGTCCGGGCTGGCCGACCGGGTCAGCGTGGAGCTGCGCGACTACCGGGACGTGTCCGGCCAGTACGACGCGATCTGCTCGGTCGAGATGGTCGAGGCGGTCGGCGAGCGCTACTGGGACACGTACTTCGCCCACCTTGACGCGCTGCTCGCGCCGGGCGGCCGGGTCGCGCTCCAGTCGATCACGATGCCGCACGACCGGATGATGGCGAGCAGGCGCACCTACACCTGGATTCTCAAGTACATCTTCCCCGGCGGCCTGATCCCTTCGGAGCAGGCGATCCGTCAGGTGCTCAACGAGCACACGACCCTTCAGATCGTCGATCAGCGTCGTTTCGGTGACAGCTACGCCGCGACCCTCCGGCGGTGGCGCCAGGCGTTCGATGCCAATGTCGATGTGGTGGATCAGCTTGGATTCGATCGGACCTTCCGGAGAATGTGGGACTTCTACCTGGCCTACAGCGAGGCGGGGTTCCTCAGCGGGTACATCGACGTGGCCCAGTTCGTGATGACGCAAGGCGGCTCCCGGTGAGGGGGATGGGTGCGTGGAATCGTCCATGGTAACCGTGCGAATCTCCATGGAGATGCCCTTCGAGCGGGAAGGCGTCTGGAATGAGTTGGCGAACCTAGCGGACCATGCCGAATGGATGCTGGATGCGACCGCGATCCGATTCACGGGCGAGCAGCGCCGCGGTCTCGGAACCAGATTCGAGTGTGATACCAAGTTCGG
>DATCGA010000297.1:0-8013 GCA_036509215.1 Trebonia sp. | reverse complement strand
GTAGGACGGCGCGGGGGCAGGCGCGGCCGGCGCCTCGGCGGCCGGCGCGGGGGCCGGGGCGGCGGGCGCCGGGGTCGCGGCCGGGGCGTCCGCGTCCTCGATCACCGCAAGCTGGGCGCCGACCGCGACCGTCTCGTCCTCGTCGACCACGATGCCGCGCAGGATGCCGGAGGCCGGCGCCGGGATCTCGGTGTCCACCTTGTCGGTGGACACCTCAAGCAGCGGCTCGTCCGCCGTGACCTGCTCGCCTTCCTTTTTCAGCCAGCGGGTGACGGTGCCCTCGGTTACGCTCTCGCCGAGCTGCGGCATAAGTACGGAGACCGACATGTCGGTTATAACTCCTTACGCGTGGAAGTGCAGTGGCTTGCCGGCGAGCGCGAGGTGCGCCTCGCCGATGATCTCGGACTGGGTCGGGTGCGGATGGATCAGCGTGGCGACGTCATCGGGCTCGGCGTCCCAGTTGACGATGAGCTGCGCCTCGGCGATCAGCTCGCCGACCCGGCTGCCGACGAGGTGGACGCCAAGCACGCGCCCGGGCTTGCCGCCGGCCGCGGCCGGCGCCTCGGCGATCACCTTGGCCTGGCCCTGGGTGCCGAGGATGACCGACTTGCCGTTGCCGCCGAGCGGGTAGTTCACCTCGACCACGTTGATGCCGCGCTCGGCCGCCTGGGCCGAGGTGATGCCGACCGAGGCGACCTCGGGCTCGGAGTAGGTGATCCGCGGCACCCCGTCGTAGTCGATCGGCCGCACGTCAAGCCCGCCGATCTGCTCCGCCACGAGAATGCCCTCGGCGAAGCCGACGTGCGCGAGCTGCGGGGTGGCGACCAGGTCGCCGACCGCGAAGATGTTCGGCACCGACGTCCGGCAGTAGCCGTCGACGTCCACGTACCCGCGGGTCATGGCCACGCCCACGGTGTCGTAGCCGAGGTCGGCCGAGACCGGCCCGCGGCCGACCGCGACCAGCAGGATCTCCGCCGCCAGGACCCTGCCGTTGCCGAGCGTGACCGAGACCCCGTCGTCGGTGTAGGAGACCGACTGGAACGGCGTGCCGAGCTCGAACCCGATCCCGCGCCGCCGGAACACCCGCTGCAGCACCTTGGCCGACGCCTCGTCCTCGAGCGGGAGCAGCTGCGGCGCCATCTCGACGATCGTCACGTCGGCGCCGAAGGAGCGCCAGACCGAGGCGAACTCCACCCCGATGACACCGCCGCCGAGGATGATCGCGGACTTGGGCACCCGGTCGAGCGCGAGCCCCTCGTCGGACGAGATCACCCGCGAGCCGTCGATCGACAGCCCCGGCAGCGAGCGCGGCACCGACCCGGTCGCGAGCACGATGTAGTCCCCGGTGTAGGTCGCGTCCCCGACAACGACCGAGTTGGCCGACGTCAGCCGCCCCTCGCCCGCGATCGTGTCGATCTTCCTGCCCGCCAGGGTGGACTGCAGCCCCTTCCAGAGCCGATCGACGACGCCTTGCTGGTAGGACAGCACGGCCGGCATCTCGATGCCCTCGAACGTGGCCCGGACCCCGAACTTCTCCGACTCCCGGGCGGTGTCGGCCACCTCGGCCGCGTGCAGCAGCGCCTTGGTGGGGATGCAGCCTCGGTGCAGGCAGGTCCCGCCGACCTTGTCCCTCTCGATCAGGGCCACGCGCTTGCCAAGCTCGGCCGCGCGCAGCGCGCAGGCGTACCCGCCGCTGCCGCCGCCGAGAATGACGATGTCGTAATGGCCGCCCTCTGCCACGGTAATCCCCTCTTCTTGACCTAAGGTCAGTGTGCTAATCATGTCATCGCGGCGCGCTTATGCGCCGGTGAGTGTTCCGTCCGCGGTTGCCGTCGCGATCGCGATGAGCGCGCGGACGGCCGAGCCGGTCCCGCCCTTGGGCGTGTAGCCGAATGGCGCCTTCTCGTTGTAGGCGGGCCCGGCGATGTCCAGGTGCGCCCAGGCCGCGCCCGCGGGCACGAACTCGCGCAGGAAGATCCCGGCCGTGAGCATGCCGCCGGCCCGGTCGCCGGAGACGTTGGCCAGGTCGGCGACGGTGGAGTCGAGGCCCTTGCGCAGCTCCTCGGGCAGCGGCATCGCCCACGCGGGCTCGCCCGCGTCGCGCATCAGCTCGGCCACCGAGGCCGCGACCGCGTCCGAGGACCCCATCACGCCGGCCGTGCGCAGGCCCAGCGCGACCGTCGCCGCGCCGGTCAGGGTGGCGACGTCGACGACCACGTCGGGGTTGTCCTCGCCGCAGCGGACCAGCCCGTCGGCCAGCACCAGGCGGCCCTCGGCGTCGGTGTTGAGCACCTCGACGGTCTTGCCGCCGTAGATCGTGATGACGTCGGACGGCCGCTGGGCGGCGCCCCCCGGCATGTTCTCGGCGATGGTCATGTACGTCACGATGTTGACCGGGAGCGACAGCTCGGCGGCGGCCACGGTGGCCGCGAGCACGGCCGCGGCGCCGCTCATGTCGCACTTCATCGTCTCCATCGACTTCGGCGGCTTGAGCGAGAGGCCGCCGGAGTCGAAGGTGATCCCCTTGCCCACGAACGCGACCGTCTTGGTCGCCTCCGGGTGCGTGTAGGCGAGCCGGACCAGCCGCGGCGGCCGGGTCGACCCCATGCCGACGCCGATCAGGCCGCCGTACCCGCCGGCCGCCAGCGCGGTCTCGTCGAGCACCTCCACCGCGACGCCGGCCTCGCCCGCGACCCGCTCCGCCTCGGCCGCGAGGGCGGCCGGCGGCAGGTCGAGCGGTGAGGTATTGACGAGGTCGCGCACCAGGTTGACCGCGTTGGCGATCACCTCGCCGCGCCGCACCGCCTCCGCGTTGTCCTCGCCGGTGAGCACGGTCAGGGCGACGGAGACCGCAGGGGTCGCCCGGTATCTCCGGAAGGTGTACGCGCCGAGCAGCGCCCCGGTCGTGACGGCCTCCGCCTCGCTGGCGGTCCGGGCCGGCAGCGCAACGGCAACAGACTTGACCCCGTCATCTCGAACGGTCCCGGTCTTCGCCGCCACCGATCGCAGCGCCGTGCCGGCGGCCCGCCGAAGGTTCTCGACGTCGAACGCGGCGTCGTCGCCGGCCGCGCTGCCGAGCCCGACCGCGAGGATCAGCGTGGCGGGGAGCTTGCCGCCGCCGGGTATCTTGGTGAGCTCTTCGAGTTCGCCGGTCGCGCCGAGGGCTGCGAGCGTGTCGGCGAGGGTGCCGCCGAGCGCTTCGTCTACGCCGTCCGCGCCGGGTGCGGCGCTCGGGCCGTCAGGGGTCTGCGCAACCCCGATGACAAGGACGTCGGCTTCGGCTGTGCCTGCTGCCGACTCGCTGTTTGAAAGGGAGACTGTCACGCTGCCGATGTTATTGCACCGTGCCCCGCTGAGATGCTACCCAGAGCCCGGCCGTGACCCACCGCACACTAAGTTCCCGCCCGGCCCGGTCTTCATGTGGCTGTCATCTCCGTCGATAGCCTCAGCGGTATGCGCTACGGCATCCAAGCGGGCTGGAGGAGCTGTTCAGAGTGGTAGCCGAGCACCGGCGGACGACGCCCGCCATCCGACGATCCGCTCCTGCGCCGCGGCCCGGCGTGGTCGACGTGTGCGCGGCGCTCGCGGGCCTGGGCTTCGGCGCGGTGCTGGCAGCGGTGGTCACCGGCGAGTCAGCCGGGGCGCTGCGCGCACCCGGCGGCCTGCTGACCGCGGCTGGCCGGCTGGCCGGCTGGCCGGCTGGCCGGCTTCAGCGGGACCTACCTCATGCTGATCATGGTGGTGCTGGTAGCCCGGCTGCCCTGGCTGGAGCGCACGGCCGGGCAGGATCAGCTGGTCCGCTGGCATCGCCGGGCAAGCCCGTGGGCGCTGGGACTCATCGCCGCCCATGTCGTGCTGATCACACTCGGCTACGCGCAGGCGGCGCGGTCCGGGACGCTGCGCGAGGTCTGGGCGCTGCTCACGTCCTACCCGGACGTGCTCGCCGCCTTCGTCGGGTTCGGCCTGCTGGTGCTGGCCGGGGTCACCTCCGTGCGGATCGTCAAGCAGCGCATGCGGTACGAGACCTGGTGGGTCGTCCACCTGTATCTCTACCTCGGGCTTGCGCTCGCGTTCGCGCATCAGATCGCCACCGGCGCCTCGTTCATCGGCCATCCCCTGGTCAGGGACCTCTGGATGGTGATCTGGGCGGCCACGGCCGGGATCGTGCTGCTGTTCCGGGTGCTGGTGCCGATCGGTCGGAGCCTGCGCCATCAGCTCCGGGTGGTGGCGGTCCGCCCCGAGGCGCCAGGCGTCGTCTCGGTCGTCTGCCAGGGACGACAGCTGGATCGGCTCCGGGTGTCGGGCGGGCAGTTCTTCCGCTGGCGCTTCCTCACCAGGGATCTGTGGTGGCAGGGGCATCCCTACTCGCTGTCGGCGCTGCCCAGCCGGGACTACCTGCGGATAACGATCAAAGGGCTGGGGGACCAGAGCCAGGCGGCGGCACGCCTGCGGCCAGGGACCCGGGTCGCCATCGAGGGCCCGTACGGCACGTTCACCGGCAGCGCTAGCGCGTCGGAGGCCGTCCTGCTCGTCGGCGCCGGGGTGGGCGTCACGCCGTTGCGCGCGATGCTGGAGGACCTGCCGAGCCGGACCGACGTGGTGGTCGTGCTGCGCGCGTCCACGGTCGATGACCTGATCCACCGCCGGGAGGCGGCCGAGCTGGTGGGCCAGCGCGGCGGCCGGCTCTACGAGGTGGTCGGACCGCGGCACCGGGTGCGGTTCGACGCGCACACTCTGTCCAGAATCGTGCCCGATATTTCCGCCCGTGACGTCTACGTGTGCGGGCCCGGCGGGTTCAGCTCCGAGGTCGCCAGGATCGCCCGTCGGCTGCGAGTGCCCGGCGAGCAGATCCACATCGAGGCGTTCGGGTTCTAGGAGGCAACTATGAAGAGGGCGCCGATCGTCATCAGCGCGACCGTGGCCGGGCTAGCCGGAGTGCTGGCCTTCCACACCACGCCGGCCAAGCTGAGCCTGGGCGCGCTGCCGACGGCGGACGGCAGCCGGCCGGCCTCGTCCGTCCGCCCGGCGTCGTCGTCGGGTAGTCGGGCCTCGTCCGGCCACCCGGCCGCGGCGAGCAAGCCGACCAGCCGGGCCACCGCGACGAGCGGCGGGACGCGGAGCGCGGCCGGCTCGGCCGTCAACTACAGCTACGGCGTCGTGTCGGTCAAGGTCACCGTGTCAGGGAAAAAGATCCTCAACGTCGGGATCGCGTCGATCGACGACGGCGGGAACACCCGCTCGGAATCCATCGACCAGCAGGCTATCCCGATCCTGGAACAGGAAGTCATGGCGGCGCAGAGCGCGAACATCCAGGGAGCATCAGGCGCGAGCTACACCAGCGCGGGGTTCACCCAGTCGCTGCAGTCGGCCCTGCACAGCCTGGACTTCCAGTGACCCTCGCTCGTCCGGTCCATCACCTGGAGGACGTGATGGGCACGATCGTGAGCATCGACGTGTACACCTCCCGGGATGTCGCGCCGGCCGAGATCGACGAGGTCCGCAGGCAGCTGATCCGCGCCAGGGCCGTCCTGCAGCGCGCCGACGAGGTGTTCAGCACCTGGCAGCCGGACAGCGCGATCAGCCGGCTGCGCGCAGGGAAGATCTCCGTGGCCGAGGCCCCCGCTGAGGTGGCCGACGTGCTCTCCCGGTGCGAGACTGCGCGGGAGTTGTCGGACGGATGGTTCGATCCGTGGGCGATGCCGGGCGGGGTAGACCCGACCGGCCTGGTGAAGGGCTGGGCGGCCCAGCGCGCACTGGCCGAGTTCAGCGCGCCGTGCATCACCGGCGCCATGGTGAACGCGGCCGGCGACATCGCCAGCTACGGCGATCCGGGACGCGGCGAGCCGTTCCGGGTCGGCATCGCCGACCCGTCCGCGCCGCGCCGGCTGGCCGAGATCGTGTCGCTCACCGGGGCGATCGCCACCTCGGGCAGCTACGAGCGCGGCCGTCACCTGATCGACCCGCACTCGGGGCGCCCGGCGGTTCGGGTCGGGTCGGCCAGCGTGACCGGGCCCGACCTCGGCCTGGCCGACGCGCTGGCCACCGCCCTCGCGGTCGCGGGCGAGCCCGGCCTGGCCTTGATCGAGCCGCTCGACGGCTACGAGGCCATGATCATGGGCCTCGACGCCAGCCGCCAGCGGACCGAGCATTTTCCGCTCAGCGCGCCGCAGTGAGCCGGCCCCGGGCGCAACATCGGCTGAAGGCGTGACCACGGCGAAAGCCGCGGGCTCAGCCGGGCAGCTTGCGCTGGTGCTTCCAGGAGACCTCGAGCAGGGCGCCGCCCAGCGGTGAGGTGCCGACGCGCCAGCGGCCGCCGGTCGACCGGACGATGGAGTCGCCGATCGCCAGGCCGAGGCCGGCTCCGCTGCCGCTGTGCTCGGCCCGCTGGAACCGGTCGAAAAGACTCGGCCGCTGGTCCTCCGGGATGCCGGGACCGCTGTCCTCGACGGCGAGCGCCAGCCGTCCGCCCGCGGCTTTGACGCTGATCCGGACCTGCCCGTCCGGGCCCGCGTAGCGGCAGGCGTTGTCCATCAGGACGCCCATCAGCCGGTCGATCCACTCCGGCGGCGCGTTGATCAGCGCCGGGCCGCCGCCGGTGTCGGCGGTGACCGCCGGGCCGACCGCGCGGAACCGGTCCGCGCAGCTGGCCGCCAGGGTCGCCACGTCGATCGGCTCGTCTCCGGGCGGGGGCGGCTGAGAGTCGAATCTCGCCAGCCACAGCAGGTCATCGACGAGCCGGCTGAGCCGCTCGCCTTCGGACCGGACCCGGGTCAGCGAGTCCCGGTAGGCGGCGGCCGGGCGTCGGGCGCTGAGCGCCACGTCGACCTCCGCGCGCAGCACGCTCAGCGGGGTCCGCAGCTCGTGCGAGGCGTCGGCGGTGAACTCCAGCTGCCGCCGCCGCGCCTCCTCCACCGGCGCGAGAGCCCGCAGGCCGACGATCAGCGAGCCGGCGAACATGGCCAGCAGCAGCACCGGGCCGACGACGAGCTCACCGTCGCGCAGCAGATGCAGGGTGTGCATGTCCCCCGCCTGGCTGATGCCCGCCACCACCTCGCCGGCCGGATTCAGCGCGGTGAGCAGCCGGTACGACCCGGCCCGGCCGAGATCGGCGGTGACCGGCAGGCCTGGGGCGGGCAGCGTCCGCAGCACGCCGGCGGGCAGCGCCGGGGCCGCGGCCGACCGCGCGGTGATCACGCGACCACCGGTCGCGGTCCGGCCGATGATCCAGAGGTAGGCCAGCCTGTCGTCGGTGTCGTTGTTCTTGTCATCATCCCCGTCGCCGCCCTGACCCCGGTCGGAGTCGCGGATGACGTCGAGCGGGTCGTGCCGGGCGGTGGCCAGCATCTGGCTCACGCGGGCGTCGGCCTGGCTGGTCAGCCGGGCGGACGCCACCGCGAAGATCGCCGCCGCGGCGATCGCGTAGACGCACGCGATCAGCAGCGTCGCGACCACGGCGACGCGGAGGGCCGGCCCCGCCTTCACCGGGCAACGATCCGGTAGCCGACGCCGCGGACGGTCTCGATCCGCACCCCGGCCCCGGTCAGCTTCGCCCGCAGCCGGGCCAGGTGCACGTCGATCGTGTTCGACCCGAACGCGTCCGCCTCGTCCGGCCAGACCTGCTGGGCGATCGCGAGCCTGGTCGCGATACCCGGAGACCGGCGCATCAGCGTCTCCAGGATGCCGAGCTCGGTCATGGTCAGCGCGGGCGAGGAGCGGCCATCGACCTCGGCCTGTCGCGCCGCCGGATCGAACTCCAGGTCACCTACTCTCAGTCGCAGCTGAGGCGGCCGCGTTCGACGCTGCAGCGCGCGCAACCGGGCGAGCAGCTCGCCGAAGTCGAAGGGCTTGACCAGGTAGTCATCGGCGCCGCCGTCCAGGCCCGCGATCCGGTCCGTGGGGGTGTCCCTGGCGGTCAGCATGAGGACCGGCGTGCCCTGGCCGACGCTGCCTCGTCGGCCGTCCCTCAGCTGCCGGATCAGGTCCAGTCCCGACAGCCGCGGCATCCGCCAGTCG
>DATCGA010000296.1:0-12628 GCA_036509215.1 Trebonia sp. | reverse complement strand
GCGAGGGCGGATTCCGCGGTGGCGACGGCGAGCAGGGACGCCCGTCCGGCGAGCGCAGTTCCACCGGCTACCGGGGCGGCCAGGACGGTCCTAACCGCCCGCCCTCCGGCCGATCCGGCGGTCAGGACCGCCCGACCGGCGGCTCGGGCTTCAGCCGGACCATGTCCAACCGCATCGGCGGCTCGTTTCCCGATGACAAGACCGGTCGCCCGGAGCGCTCAGATCGACCGCGCAGCACTGGCCGGCCGGGCAGCAGCAGCGGCCGGCCGGGAAGCTACGGACGGCCGGGTGATCGCAAGCCTTCCTTCGGCGGCGGCAACCGGTCGGAGCGTCCGGGCGGGTCATCGGGCTACGGCTCGCGGCCGCGGCCGGCCGGTGACTCTGACCGCGACCGGGAGCGTCCGGAGCGGCGTCGCGACGATCGCCGCGGCAGCGCTTCCGATCTGCCTAGAATTCCCGACAGCATCACCGAGGACCAGGTCTCCCGTGAGGTGAAGAGCGAGCTCGGCGGCCTGCCGACCGATATGGCCATCACCGTGGGCCGGTACCTGGTCGCGGCCGAGCTGGCCTCGGACCCGGAGCAGGCCTACCGCTACGCGCAGGCCGCGCGGCACTACGCCGCGCGAATCGGCGTGGTTCGTGAGCTGTCCGGCATCACCGCGTACAAGACCGAGCGCTGGACCGAGGCCCTCGCGGAGCTTCGGGCGGCCCGCAGGCTGACCGGGCGCAACGACTACCTCGCGCTGATGGCGGACGCGGAGCGCGGCCTTGGCCGCCTCGACCGCGCCCTCGAGGTCGTGCACAGCCCCGAGGCCAAGCGGCTGCCGCGGGCGGCCCAGATCGAGCTGCGGATCGTCGAGTCGGGAATCCGCCGCGACCAGGGCCTGGCCGACGCGGCCGTGCTCGCTCTGCAGGTTCCCGAGCTGAGCGATGGCAAGCTTCGCCCGTGGTCGGCCCGGCTGTTCTACGCCTACGGCGACGCGCTGCTCGCGGCCGGCCGCAGGGAGGCCGCCAGGGAGGCGTTCGCCCGGGCCGTCGTCGCCGACGAGGACGAGCAGACCGACGCCCTGTCGCGCCTGGACGAGCTCGACGGCGTCACCGTCGCCGACCTCGAGGACGACGAAGACGAGGAGCTCGACGCCGCCTCATCATCCGACGCCGACCTCGACGACGAGGAAGACGAGGACGACGACGATGACGACATCGACGACGAGTCCGACGCCGACCTCGACGACGAGGAAGACAACGAAGACGATGACGACGATGACGACGTTCTAGTCGGTCTCGAAGACGACGAGGACGAGCCCGGCGGCGAGGCCGAAGAGCAGCCGGACACGGCCACCGACGACGCGGAGAAGTAGCCAGCGCAACGGTCCCGACGGACGGCCCAGCCGCACCCGTCGGGACCCTGCCAGCGTCCGAAGCCCAGACCAGGCCCAGACCAGGCCCAGACGTCCCTCTTACGCTGCGGGCTCCTCCAGCTTGTCCAGCCAGTGCCAGATCCCGCTGACGTTCGCCGCCGCCCCCGACAGCCGCTCGAACTTCTCCGCGATCTCAGGGTCACCCTCGGGCGCGAGCGACAGGTACCGCGCCATCGTCCGCTCCCGCACCGCCTCGACCGCGTGGTCAAGGTCCATTCCCGCGCCCCGCGCCGCCCGGGTAGCGGAAACCCACACCGAGATCTCCTCAGCCGACCGCTCGAGCGTCGACGCCACCGACGTCACCGGCCCGTAGTGGCTGAACAGGAGCCGGGACGGGTCAAGCGAGGCGAACCGGTCAATGGACGTGAGCGCGACGGAAAGGTCGAAGTCCGGTGGTGGAGTCGCCGGCCGCAGGTCGCCCGTCTCCGGGATGTACACCCCGGCCGCGTCCCCGACGTACAGGTCACCGGTCTCCGAATCAAGCAGGCCGACATGGTGGCGCGCGTGCCCCGGCGAGTAGTAGCTCGACAGCCGCCGCCCGTCCCCCAGGTCGATCGTCCCCACGTCGTCGAGCGTCCGCAGCCGCAACGCGTCCACCGGCTTCATCGAGCCGAAGAGCACGTCCAGCGCGTCCCCGTAGACCATCCGCGCGCTCGCCATCAGCCGGCTCGGGTCGGCCAGGTGCCGCGCCCCCTTCTCGTGCACCACGACCTGCGCGGCACCGAACATCGAGGCGATGTCGCCCACCCCGCCGGCGTGGTCGAGGTGAATGTGCGTGACCACGACCGTCGCGAGGTCGCAGGCGCCGATCCCGAGCGAGGCGAGCGCCGCCTGCACGACCGGCGCGGACGTAGACGTCCCGGTTTCCACCAGGCAGGGTCGGCTTGACCGGATGAGGTAGCCTGCTGTGATCCCCTGGTACCCGGCCATCCGCGTGTCGATCTGGTAGACATCGTTGCCAAGATCGGTTATGTCCGGGCTTTCAGAGTCCTGCGAGTTGCCTGTCGTCATAGCAATGTCGTCACGCATCCGACTATTGTCCCAGACAACAGGAGAGGAAATAGGCATGGATCTCACGCTCAATGTGTATTCCGATTCGCCGGATTCCACCGTGGTCGCGGTCGGCGGGGAGATCGACGTGTACTCCGCGCCGAAGCTGCGGGAGAAGCTGATCAGCCTCGTCGAATCCGGCAGCTACCACTTGATCATCGACATGGAATCGGTCGAGTTCCTCGATTCGACCGGCCTCGGCGTCCTCGTCGGCGGGCTGAAGCGGGTCCGCGCGCACGACGGCTGGATCGACCTGGTCTGCACCCAGGGCCGGATCCTCCGCATCTTCCGCATCACCGGCCTCAGCCGGGTGTTCAACATCTACGACTCGGTCGTGGATGCGGTGGCCGCCCACGCCGCGCCGCCCGCCGCCGACGGCTCCGATGACACCGACGCGGCCGACTCCGCCGAGTAAGAGCCAGTCACAACCACAATCTTCATCCCGAACGGGCCCTGGTTTCACCCACCCATGAAACCAGGGCCGCCCCGACGTCTCTTACCGGCTCCCGTGTGTCCCCCCGGCCGGCCCCGTCAGGCGTCGAAGGTGCGCAGCACCAGGCCCGTGCGCGGCTTCGGGCCGAAAGAAGTGGACTTGCGCGGCACCCGTTCGCCGTGCGCGGCCAGTTCCATCACCGCCGCCAGCTCCATCGGGTTGCAGAGCACGGCGGTGCCGCCGGTCTCGACCGCCAGCCGCACCGCCTCGGCCGCGTCGTGCGAGATCAGCACGTCGCGCTCGTTGTCCTTGATCAGCCAGAGCCGGGCCAGCAGCAGCTCCTGCATCACCGACGCGTCGAGCGCCTGCCAGCGCGGTGACGTCCCGGTCGGCATCGCCTCCGCCAGCTGGCCGGCGTCGGGGTGGCTGATCAGCCGGAGGCCGCCCCGCCCGGCCAGCAGGAACGCCGTTCCGTGGCGCCCCATGTCCGCCAGCCGGCCGAGCGCGTCGGCCAGCTGCTCGGGGCCGAACCCGGGCCCGGCCCCGGTGGCCGGCAACTCGGTCACGGTGAACGCCTGCGCCGCCAGGCCGGCCGCCTCGGCCGGGTCCAGGTGCGGGATCACCCGGTGGATCGAGCCGAGCCGCAGCGGGTAGGCGTCCGCGTCGACCAGGAACGCCAGCCCGTAGTCCCACGGTCCGTCCCCCCCGCCGGTGGCGCGCATGGACGCGCGGAGCTCCCCGTAGGCGGCGTAGCGGTGGTGCCCGTCGGCGATCAGCGCGGTCCGCGCGGCGAGGTCGGCCGCGACCGCCGCCTGCTCGGCCGGGTCGGTCAGCGCCCACACTCGGTGCGTCACCCCGTCGTCGGTGACCGCGCACGCGAGCGGCGTCCGCTCCTCCGCCGTCAGGTCCACCAGCCGCGACGTCACGCTGACGGAGCTGGCAGCCGCGTCACCCGGGACCGCCCCGAACGGGACCGCCCCGGACAGAACCTCCCCGACCGGGACCGCCCCGGACAGAACCTCCCCGAACGGGACCGCGTCGGACGGGACCGCGTCGGCCGAGACCGGGCCGGCGGTGCCCCCGTGCCCGCCGGCCCCGCCCCCGGTTCCCCCGTTATAGACGAGCAGGATCGGCTCGAGGTTGCCGCGCACCGCCGCCATCAGCTCGCGACGCCCGGCCACCGGGCCCGGCATCACGTCCTCGTGCGCGTGGATCGCGGTCGTGCCGACCCGGACCAGCCCGATCAGGCCGCGCTGGACGTACCCGGGTCCGCGCTGCTCGTAGACGTACAGGGCGGGCGCGCCGTCGGCCGCCAGCACGCCGTCGTCCAGCCACGCGGCCAGCCGCGAGGCCGCGATCTGCCCGGCCGCCCGCGCATCGAGATCGAGGGCGGGCAGCGTCAGCCGGACGATGTTGTACGGAGAGGCCGCGCGCAACTGCTCGAGCGTGCCCGGGCCGATCACGTCGTACGGTGGTGATGTGACGTTTGCGAGTTCGCCGACCCGGGCCGGGGCATAACGGACACCACGGAACGGAGTCAGGACGAGTCCAGGACCATCGCCAAGCGGAAAGTGGGTCTTCACACCATGTCAGAAGTGCCAAGCGGTAGCTGGGATTCCCCGCAGGTGGAAAACTTCGCCGGCCAGGCCGGCCGCCAGCGGCGCACATCGGGCGAACCGTCAGCGAACGGCAGCGGAAGCGGCGGTGGCCGCGACGCGGCCGACCCGGATCCGGCCGAGGTGCACGGCTGGTACACCACCGGCATGGAACTGCTCGGCAAGGGCAGCCCGGCCGCCGCCGCCCAGCTCCTGCAGCGGGCCGCCAACGCCGAGCCGGGATCGCGCAGCATCCGCGAGGCGCTGGCCCGCGCCCAGTTCGACACCGGCCAGTACGAGGCCGCCGCAGCGAGCTTCCGCGCGATCGTCGAGGCCTCCCCGGCCGACGACTACGCCAACTTCGGCCTCGGCCTCGCCCTCGCCCGCAGCGGCGACCACGAGGCCGCCGCCGAGTACCTGGCCCTCGCCGCCGCCATGCGCCCCGACCGCAAGCCCTACACCGACGCCCTCCAGCAGGTCCGCGCCACCCTCAGGTCCCGCAAGCGGCCTGAGCAGCCCTGACCGGCCGCAGACGGCTCGGCTAGGGTGGGGCGCATGCCAGCCGCCCTCGCCGCCGCCTACGATGTACTCCTCCTCGACCTGGACGGCGTCGTCTACGTCGGGGGCAGCCCCATCCCCGGCGCCCCCGAGGCGCTCAGGCAGGCCAGCGCCGACGGCGCCCACCTGGCCTACGTCACCAACAACGCCTCGCGCACGCCGGCCGCCGTGGCCGCGATGCTGAGCGGCATGGGCGTCCCGGCCGCGGCCGCCGACGTGGTCACCTCCGCCCAGGCCGCCGCCCGGCTGCTGGCCGAGAAGCTCCCCCCGCATGCGAAGGTCCTCGTGCTCGGCGCCCTCGCGCTGCGGCTCGCGGTCAGGGAGCGCGGACTGATACCGGTCTCCAACGCGGCCGAGAACCCGCAGGCGGTCGTCCAGGGCTTCAGCCCCGGCGTCGGCTACGCCGCTCTCGCCGAGGGCGGCCTGGCGGTCCGGGCGGGCGCGCTCTTCGTCGGCACCAACGCCGACTCGACGATCCCAAGCGCGCGCGGCACCGCGCCCGGCAACGGCTCCCTGCTCCAGGTGATCGAGCACGCCACCGGCGTGCAGCCGCAGATCGCGGGCAAGCCCGAGCCGCCGCTGCACCGCGAGTCGATCATCCGCACCGGCGCCAAGCGGCCGCTGGTCATCGGCGACCGCCTCGACACCGACATCGAGGCCGCCTACAACGCCGACAGCCACAGCCTCCTGGTCCTCACCGGCGTCGACACCCCCCAAGGCGCCGTGCTGGCCCCGCCGCACCGCCGCCCCACCTACATCGCCGAGACCCTCGACGCGCTGCTGCGGCCCTACCCGGCCGTCGACCGCGCCGACGACGGCGCCACCTGCGCCGGCTGGACCGCGACCGCCCCGACATCCGAAAACGGCGGCCTGACCCTCACCGGCGACGGCGAGCCGATCGACGGCCTCCGCGCCCTCGCCGCCGCCGCCTGGGCCGTCCACGACCACCAGGGCTCCCTGGACCCCAAGCAGGTCGCCGCCCCCCTCGACCACCTAACCGCCCAAGGCCTAAAATCCAGATAACAGCAACACCCGCCCCAACGACAGGGCGCGCCCAAAGATCGGGTGTACCTTCCGTCAAATAGCAACGCCAACTACCCCCACTATCGCCTTGACCGACCCGCCCGGCGGATAACAGCAAAAAGCGCCCCGCCGTCCGGCGCGTCCGGCGCCCAGCGTGCCAATTGCGCCTTTGGGCCGGCAAGAGTGAGCCCAAACGCGCATTTGGCCCAGAACAGGCCGCCGGCCGATGCGATAACAGCAAGAAGCGCGCGAGCGCGCGCCCGACCCACGCAAGGCGCGCCCAGCGCCGAACCCCGATTTGACAACGCTCCGTGATTACGGTGGGATGTCCAGCATGCCAGCACACCGGATGAGCCGCCAGGCCCCGCCGTGCTGCCGCCTTTCCTCGTGTTGTCGCTGACCCGTTTCACTCGGAGTCTCAGCCGCATCTCGACACACGAAGGAACCCTCGTTGAACACCGACCTCTCGGTCGCCCCTGAGATCGCGCTGCTCGCCGCGCCGCTCGTCCCCGCCCAGACCGATGGGCCCGCGCCGCGCACCGACGGCCGCCTGGCGGGCGACCTGGCCGCCCTCGCCGCCGCCCCGCAGCGCTGGTGGGACCTGGTCCGCTTCGACGCCGGCGGCCCGCTGCGCATCCCGCTGCCCGGCGCCCCCGGTGCCTGGCTGCTGGTCGTGCCTCCCGGCGCGACCGCCGAGTGCGACTGCGGCCAGGCCACCGCGCTGGCCGGCGAGGCGGTCGAGACGAGCGGGCCGGACGGCACCGGGCCCGCGCGCCCGCTCCGCCCCGGGCGCGTCCTGGTGCACGGCGCTCGCGCCCGGCACCGCCTGCTCACCGCAGGCCACGGGTATTCGGTCACTCTCCACGCCGTAGTCGCAACGGTCCGTTAGGGAAAATTCCAAACCTTTTATCCCGAACGGTCCGTGTCCTCCGCGCCGTCCCTCAGCGAATTCTCAGCCCCGGCACGGCATTCTGCGCGGGGGATCTCAGCCCAGAGGATTACCCCATAATCATCACCCCGGCCGACGCGCCGCCCCGCGCCGGTCAGCCACAATTGGGACCGTCACACCTATAGAGAGGACCATTTCCCCATGATCGAGGTACGGGGCCTCACGAAGCGGTACGGCGCCAAGATCGCCGTAGACGACCTGACGTTCGGCATTGAGCCGGGCAAGGTCACCGGCTTCCTGGGCCCGAACGGTGCCGGCAAGACCACCACCATGCGCTGCATTCTCGGCCTGGACTACGCCAACGAGGGCACGGTGACGGTTGACGGCAAGGTCTACTCTGACCTGGCGTACCCGATGCGCGACGTCGGCGCGCTGCTCGACGCGAAGGCGGTGCACGGCGGCCGGTCCGCCTACAATCACCTGCTCTGCCTGGCGCAGACCAACAACCTGCCCCGCCGCCGCGTCAACGAGGTGCTCGAGCTGGTCGGCCTGTCCGAGGTGGCCCGCAAGCGGTCCAAGGGGTTCTCGCTCGGCATGAGCCAGCGCCTCGGCATCGCCGCGACCATGCTCGGCGACCCCAAGGTGCTGATGTTCGACGAGCCGGTCAACGGCCTCGACCCCGAGGGCATCCTCTGGATCAGGAACCTGATGAAGGCGCTGGCGTCCGAGGGCCGCACGGTCTTCGTCTCCAGCCACCTGATGTCGGAGATGGAGTACACCGCCGACCACCTGATCGTGATCGGCCGGGGCAAGCTGATCGCCGACTGCTCGATGTCGGAGTTCATCTCCCGCTCCTCGGGCGCGTCGGTGCGGGTCCGCACGCCGATGGCCGACGAGCTCATCAAGGCCGTCACCGCCCGGGGCGGCGTCGCCGGCACCGGCGACGATGACGTGGTCGAGGTCCGCGGCATGACCGCCCCGGAGGTCGGCGACGTCGCGTTCGAGCAGGCCATCAGGCTGCACGAGCTGACCACGGTGCGCGCCTCGCTCGAGGAGGCGTTCATGGAGCTGACCGCCAGCAGCGTCGAGTACCGGGCCGAAGCTCCGGTCGCGGCCACCACCATCGGAAGCGGTGTCTGAGCGATGGCCACCGCCACCCCACTCAACGTGCGGCTCTCGTCACTGCCGCCGGCCGTCGGGCAGGCCGGACTGCGGGGCGCGATCGCCTCGGAGTTCACCAAGCTCCGGTCGGTCCGCTCCACCTACTGGACCCTCGGCTCGCTGTTCCTGGTCTCCGTCGGCCTCAGCGCGGCGATCTGCGCGGGCACCGCCGCCAACCTGGTCAACAACCCAGGCAACAAGGCCCAGTTCGACGCCACCCAGCACGCGCTGCTCGCGTTCTTCTTTCTCGGCGAGCTGATCATCACGGTCATCGGGGCGATGGTGATCACCTCCGAGTACTCCACCGGGATGGTCCGCACCTCGCTGTCCGCCCAGCCGCGGCGGGGCGTCGTCTACGCGGCCAAGGCAATCACGCTCGCGGCGGTGACGCTGGTCATCTCGATCATCACGTCGTTCATCGCGTTCTTCGTCGGCCAGATATTGCTGTCGGGCAAGGGCGTGGCCGCCTCGCTCTTCCACACGATCACGGTCCCGGCCAACGCGAACGTGAACTGCACTGGCGGCGGCCCGGGGGTGGGCCCGGGCACGTGCACGGCGACCTTCTCTGGCACCGACGTGGTCACCGCGTCGGCCGTGCTGACCGCGATCATCGGCTGCGCGCTGTTCGTCACGCTGATCGCGCTGCTGGCGTTCGGCGTCGGCGCGATCATCCGGCACACCGCGGGCGCGATCACGACGGTGATCGGCCTGGTGTTCGTTATCCCGATCGTCGAGAACGCGCTGCCGAGCAACTGGCACAACGACATCATGCGGTTCCTGCCCGACGCCGCCAACCAGGTGATCTCGGTCACCGTGGCCGGCACCGACCCGACGCACCTGTGGTCGGCCTGGCCGCAGCTCGGCGTGACCGCGCTGTGGGCCGCGGTGCTGGTCGGGATCGGCGCCTACCTGTTCCGCAAGCGCGACGCGTAGGAGGCTGGGTAATGGCTACCACCACCACGTCGGACGTGCGGCTGGCGCCGCTGCCGCCGGCCGCCGGCCGGGCGGGCCTGCGGGGCGCGATCGCGTCCGAGTTCACCAAGATCCGTTCGGTCCGCTCGACCTACTGGACGCTGGGCGCGCTGCTGCTCGTCGCCATCGGCATCGGGATCGCGGTCACCGCAGGCATCGACGGCAACTTCGCCAACAACCCGGGTCAGAAGGGCGCGTTCGACGCCACCCAGACGTCGCTGATCCCCTTCTTCGAACTCGGCCAGCTGGTCATCGCCGTGCTCGGGGCGATGGTGATCACCTCCGAGTACTCCACCGGGATGATCCGCACCTCGCTGGCCGCCCAGCCTCGTCGAGGGGTGGTCTACGCCGCCAAGGCGATCGTGTTCGGCAGCATCACGCTCGTCGTCTCGCTCGTCACGTCGTTCATCGCGTTCCTCGTGGGCCAGGCGCTGCTATCGGGCTCCGGGGTCAGCGCCTCGCTATTGCACGGGGCTAAGGTGCCCGCGAACGTGATGGTGGGGCCCGGGCCGGGCGGCCCGAACGGCCCGCCCGCGGTGACGTACCAGGGCCATCTGGTGGCCTCCGCCTCCACGGTGCTCACCGCGGTCATCGGCTGCGCGCTGTTCGTCACGATCGTGGCGCTGATCGCGTTCGGCGTCGGCGCGATCATCAGGCACACGGCAGGCGCGATCTGCACCGTGATCGCCATGATGTTCGTCGTCCCGCTCATCACCGCGGCGCTGCCGAACACCTGGCGCTGGGACATCCTCCGGTTCCTGCCCGACGGCGCGGGCCGGGTGATCTCGGTCACCATCGGCGGCACCAACCCGCACCTGTGGTCGGCCTGGCCGCAGCTCGGGGTGACGGCGCTCTACGCCGTGGCGCTAGTCGGGATCGGCGCCTACCTGTTCCGCAAGCGCGACGCGTAAGGCGCAACCGTCACGTCAAAACCAAAGACCCTCCATGGTGCGGCCGGGACCGCTGGGGAATCTCCCCAGCGGTCCCGCTCCATTTATGCCCCCACCCACACCGTCACCACTGCCCCCGACCACCCCGCACGCCACCACTCATCCCACGTAACAGCTAGAAGCGCGGTGCCATCCCGATCAAACACGTATTCGCCATCATGATCGCAAAGTATTATTTCTTGGCGAAGGGTTCGACTCCAATAGCTGCATTAATCCTTCGTGATCATGCTCGGGCGGCTACGAGAGGCCCGCGATCGTGTCAGGCGTGAGGACGTTGAGGCTGGGGAGCACCAGACGGGCGCAGGCGAGGGCGTCCGCGACGGGCGGGTACTCCGGCCGCGGGATGGCGATCACCGTGAGTCCGGCCGCCGCTGCCGCCCGCAGGCCGTTGGAGGAGTCCTCGACCGCGGCGCACGCCTGCGGCCGAGCCGACAGCCGGGCGGCCGCCGCCAGGTAGACGTCGGGGGCGGGCTTGCCCCGGGGAACCTCCTCGCTCGAGACGACCGTCGCGAACGCGGACTCGAGCCCGGCCGTCGCCAGCACCGTCTCGATCAGCGATCGCGGCGACGAGCTCGCCACCGCCAGCGGCCACCGCTCAGCCAATGCGCGCACCGCGTCGACCGCGCCCGGCAGCAGCGGCAGGTGCTGCGAGTACTCGGCCGTCATGGCCGCGATCACCTGCTCCGCGACCTGCCCAGGGGTCAGCCCGGAGATCCCGAAATCGGACGATAGGTAGGCCGACCACTCGGCGGTGGACATCCCCATCAGCCGGTCCTGCGCATCGGCCGCCCAGCGCCCGCCGCAGTCGGCCACGAACCCCCGCCGCACCCGCTCCCAGACCGGCTCGGAGTCGATGAGCACCCCGTCCATGTCGAACACGACCGCCTCAATCGCGACCGCCTCGTTCACCAACGCCCCACTAACGACCGCCTCGTTCACCAACGCCCCACTCACGACCGCTTCGTTCACGCCGCCCCCCACGCCGCCTCGCCGACCTGACCGCAACACCCGCACAGACCCGGAAACGCCTACGGCAGCGTCAGGATCTCGTGCCCGTCCTCGGTCACCAGGATCGTGTGCTCAAACTGGGCCGTCCGCTTGCGGTCCTTGGTCACCGCCGTCCAGCCGTCCGGCCAGACGTCGTAGCTGATCGTGCCCAGGGTCAGCATGGGCTCGATGGTGAACGTCATGCCGGTCTCGATCGTCACCGACGCGTCGGGGTCGTCGTAGTGCGGCACGATCAGCCCCGAGTGGAACGTGGTCCCGATCCCGTGCCCGGTGAAGTCGCGGACGACGCCGTAGCCGAATCGCTTGGCGTAGGACTCGATGACGCGCCCGATGACGTTCAGCGACCGCCCTGGCGCCACCGCGCGGATTCCTCGCATCGTCGCCTCATGGGTGCGCTCGACCAGCAGCCGGGACTCCTCATCCACGTCCCCGGCCAGGAAAGTAGCGTTGGTGTCCCCGTGCACACCGCCGATATAGGCGGTTATGTCGATGTTGACGATGTCGCCGTCGCCGACCACCGTGTCGTCGGGGATGCCGTGGCAGATCACCTCGTTGAGCGAGGTGCAGAGCGACTTCGGGTACCCCCGGTAGCCGAGCGTCGACGGGTACGCCCCGTGGGCGACGAGGAAATCGTGCCCGACCTGATCCAGGTAGTCGGTGGTGACCCCGGGCCGGACGTTCCGCCCGACCTCCTCGAGCGCCTGCGCCGCGAGGCGGCAGGCCACCCGCATCCGCGCGATCGTGTCGGCGTCCTTGACGTCGGCCTCGCCGAGGGTCGGGTTTTTCCTGCCGACGTACTCGGGGCGGGTGATGCTAGTGGGAACGTGCCGGGTGGGCGAGAGCCGACCCGGGTTGAGCAGAGTGGCCATGTTTTGCGATTCTAGTGCGCATGGCCAACTACAACGAAGAGCAGTGGTACTTCTGCACCCGGCACAACACCGTCGAGCCGGCCGACACCGCCTGCCCGGGCAAGGATCTGCTCGGCCCTTACCCGACGCGCGAGGAGGCCGCCCACGCGCTCGACAAAGTTAAGGAACGCAACGAGGCCTGGGACGCGCAAGAGTAGCCGCCGGGACTAGGCTAGGCCCCGTGAGCAAAGACGACTTGCCGCCGGCCGCGGAAGCCAGGATGGCCGAGATCAGGCGCAGCGGCACCTGGGGATCGTCGCTCAGCTCGGAAGAGTTCGCGGCCGTCCGCTCGGTCGGCTTCGAGCCGTCCGGGCAGGTTCTCGGCGCGGCGGTCTACAACATCGGCTACGCGGGCGGCTACGGCTGCCCGGGCGCGTGGGGCAGCTACTCGCCGCTCGGCTACGGGCCCGCCGCCAGGACCCAGGTATCGAGCAGGGGCGGCTACGGCTCGTTCGGGCCCCTGGTGCAGACGCTCTACCAGGCCAGGCGGACGGCGATCAGCCGGATGGTGGCCGAGTGCGTCGAGCTCGGCGGTCACGGCATCGTCGGCGTGGAACTCACCATCGGCAGCTTCCCGGCCGGCGGGCTCGAGTTCAAGGCGATCGGGACCGCGATCCACGCCCCCGGCGCGCCGCCGCTGAAGCGCCCGTTCACCTCCGA
>DATCGA010000295.1:0-21394 GCA_036509215.1 Trebonia sp. | reverse complement strand
GGCTGCTTGCATCCGCGTGGACAGGCCAGTCTTGTCCAGTTCTTCGGCGGCATGCAGCGTGACCCGTTCGGCAATCTCCTGCTGACCATGATGGCGCAGCACGATCGCGAGCGACCGGGCTGCGTACGCAGCGGAGGCGGCCGACCCGGACAAGCCGGCGCTGGCCACTGCCCGGTCAGCGGTAACGCGGCTAGCCGACCCATAACCAGTCTTGTTCAGCGCCTCGGTAGCGAGGTCATAGCAGGCAGCCCGCAGCGCGTAACGTGCCGGGCCCGGACTGGTCCGGGCGAGTGAGTCGGCCGACGCCAGGAGATCAGGTAGGGCTCCAATCACGTGGGCAAGGTTTCCCGCGTCGTAATTTCCTCGCAGCCTGGCCAGCCGACTGCTCACGACCGCGAGACTGGCGGGAGACGACGGCTCAGGCATCATCGCAAGGGCGTCATCTACACCAGCCAAGAGAACAGCCGGAACGACGAGGCCTGCAGCAAACAGCTCACGGCGGCGCACGTCATCCTCCTCATCCTGCAGATCTCCGGACTTGTCCACCGTAGCCCTGGCAAAGGTCGGCACGCCGAGCAACTCGCCCAGGACATAAGAAGGAATGGCGACGGCATCTGCGATCCGCCGAATCTGGGCCAGGTCCGTCGGCTCGCGGCGAGAAGTCTCTAGTCGCGAGATCGTAGAAACGGAGTAGCCCACCTGGGCCGCCAAGTCCGCCAGCCGCCAGCCCCGGTTTTCGCGGGCAAACCTTATGGCGGCCCCGACCTCCCTGTTAGCGCGTATCGATCGGGCTCTTTCTGTGTGCCACATTAAGGCGTCGCTCACTCCGCCTCCATGATTTAGGCCTCAGTTCGGAGGTTACACGGAGAAACGGCACAAATCCAAGACGTAACTAGTTACAACTGGTCAATCATCCATGACGCGAGAGTCGCCGACCGCAGCCGTCGGCGCAGGCGCGCCGCCTGGAGGCAGGTGCTGATGCTTGGCCGGTTTCTTCGAGACCCGATGGAGGTCCTAGCTGTCGATCATCGGCTGCAACTGGCCGGCATGGGGGCTGGGGCTAGCAGCTGCCGCGGATTTTCTTATGGCGCTTGCCGGGGCACGCAGGCTTCCGTTAGGCGGAGCCTCGGTAAGCGCTGTGCACATCGAGTGGACGGCGCACCGGGTTCTACAAGGCGGCGTTTCCGCAGATCAGAGAGGGATTGTGGTCAGGGGCGGGGTCGAACCGCCGACCTTCCGCTTTTCAGGCGGACGCTCGTACCAACTGAGCTACCTGACCTTGGCGATGTAGCCCAAGGCTCCTACCGCTGCGGTCCTGACGGGATTTGAACCCGCGACCTCCACCTTGACAGGGTGGCGAGCACTCCAACTGCTCTACAGGACCATCTGTTGTTGTCCACCATAGCGGACAACGTGCCCTTGCGGGGCGTGGCGCGGAAGCCGTAACCTCCAGCGCCTGAAAGAGCATATCACCGGAACACCCGTGGTTCAGTCCAGCTTTGCCGGGGCTACGACTGGGCCGAGGAAGCGCCCGTCTCGTCACAATCCGCAGCGGGCCAGGCGATGACGGGGTCCCCGACCACCAGCGCGACCTCGTCGCCGGACGTGGGCGGCTCGGCACCGGGCACTCGCGCCTGCACCGGCCCGGAGCCAGCGACATCGACGGTGACGAGCACGTCGTGACCGTGGTACCGGATGTCGGTGACCTTGCCCGTCACCGCGTCCTCCGATTCCTGCCGAGGGATGCCAGATCCTCGGTCGGTACGGGAAAGCGTGATCTGCTCCGGCCTGATAAGCACGCTCAACTTGGTCGCGCCCGCAGCCTGCTCGGGGTCTCGGAGCACGTGCCAGCCGAGGGCCGTCCGCACCCGCACGCCTCCGGCGGTCGACGTTTCGCTCTCACCGGGAATCAGGTTCGCCGTGCCGAGGAAGGCCGCCGTCCACGGGTCGGCCGGGGTTGAGTACACCGACCTGGGCGCGCCGACCTGCAGGATGACGCCATCGTGGAGCACCGCCACGCTGTCCGCGCATGACAGGGCCTCGTCCTGATCATGGGTGACCAGAACCCCGGCCGTGTCCGTGGCCCGCAGCGCCCCGAGCACGTCGGCGCGGACCGAGGATCGCAGGCTCGCGTCGAGCGCGGCGAACGGCTCGTCAAGCAGGACCAGTTTGGGCCGGGAGGCGAGCGCTCGCGCGATCGCGACCCGCTGCTGCTGGCCGCCCGACAGCTCGTGCGGGTAACGACGGCCGAGGTCCGCCAGCCCGACGAGGTCGAGCATCTCGCTCACGAAGGCGCCGCGCCGCTCTCGCCGCGGCAGTGCGAACGCCGCGTTGGCGCGGACGGTCAGGTGCGGGAAGAGCGCGCCGTCCTGGGGCACGTAGCCGGTCCGACGGCGCTCCGGCGGGACCCGCCGACGCCCGTCGGCGGTCACCGTGCCGTCGAGCGAGACCGTCCCTGCGTCCGCCGCCTCAAATCCGGCCATCACCCGCAAGAGCGTGCTCTTGCCGGCGCCCGAGGCGCCGAGTATCGCCGTGAGCGATGAATTGGCAACGCAGAGCGATACGCCACGGAGGACCGGAGTTGCGGCGTAGGACTTCCAGACGTCGGTGACCTCGAGCGCGTTCATCGGCTGAACGGTCCTCCATGTTTTATGAAGAAGTTAGGTTAGCCTCGCCTAACTTCGACAAACCTTACTCTAGGATCGCCAGGTAAGGCGAACCTAACACGCTGCGTGATCAGCCGAAAAAGCCGGCTGGTTGTGGACTAAGGAGTGAGTCGCATCCTGCACCACCACGCCTCGCCCGCCCGGCGAGCGCTGATCAGAGCCTCGGCAGGAACGACGGTGGCGTTCCTCGCCCTGGCCGTCGCGGCCTGCGGGTCCGCGTCGTCGCAGACATCCTCCACCGTCAGCCTCGGCTCGGCCGTCCAGCAGGGCTGCACCTCGGTGGCCGACGTGCTCGCCGACGGCCCCGACCGCGGGGTCGATCCCGTCGGCTACGCCGAGGCGCAGGTAATGCCGCTGCGCCAGCTCGCCATCAGCGACGCGGCGCTACACCGGGCGGTGCTCACGCTCGCCGCCGCGTATGAGACGTTCAGCACCAGCACCACTTCGACCCACGCCGCATCGGCGCTAGCGGTCACCAAAGGCGAGAATGAGGTCAACAAGATATGCCCGCAGGCGGCGCAATGAGCCGGATCCACGTCACACGCCGAGGGCTGGTCAAGCGCGGTACCGCCGGCCTCGCCGTGCTGCTGCTGGCGGGCGGGCTGGCCGCCTGCGGAGCCGCGTCCGGCGCGAGCGGCTCGGCCGGGTCGATCACGCTGTACAGCGGGCAACACGAGCAGACCACCCAGTCCCTCGTCACCGCCTTCGAGCAGCAGACCGGCATCCACGTCAACGTCCGCTACAACGACGAGGACAGCTTCGCCGACGAGATCATCGCCGAGAAGTCGCACCCGGTCGCGGACGTCTTCTACACCGAGAACTCGCCGGTCCTCGAGTACCTGCAGAACCAGGGCCTGCTCGCCTCGGTCGAAGGGTCGACGCTGGCCAAGACCCCCCCGAAGTACAACTCACCGCAGGGAGACTGGATCGGGGTGTCGGCCAGGGTCAGCGTGCTGATCTACAACCCGTCGCTGATCAGCGCTTCCCAGCTGCCCACGTCGGTGCTCCAGCTGGACAACCCGAAGTACAAGGGGAAGCTCGCGTTCGCGGCCGGCGAGACGGACTTCCAGCCCATCGTCACCTCGGTGGCCCGCGCCTACGGCGACGCCAAGGCGACCACCTGGCTGGACGGGATCAAGGCGAACGCCGGCTCGCACATCTACCCGGACAACGAGACGGTCGCGGACGAGGTTAACCGGGGCGCGGTAGCGTTCGGCGTGGTCAACCAGTACTACTGGTACCGGATGAAGGCAGAACTCGGAGCGTCTAACGTGCAGTCCAAGATCGCTTACTTCGCCCCGCACGACCCGGGGTACGTGGTCGACGTCTCGGGGGCGGGCATCATCAAGTCGTCGAAGAACAAGGCGGACGCGCAGAAGTTCGTGGCCTTCCTTGTCTCCAAGCAGGGACAGGACATCATCGGGCACTCGGTCAGCTACGAGTACCCGCTCGGCGACGGCGTGACGACCTCGGCCCCGGAGACTCCGTTCGCGGACCTCCAGCCGTACCCGATCAGCATCGCCGACCTCGGGGACAGCTCGACCGCGATCTCTCTGCTGCGCCAGGCCGGACTGCTGTGACGGCCGCGGTCGCCCGGGACGGCGCGCTGGCCCGTCCCGGGACGGCCGGCGCGCCGCACGGCGCGCAGCCGGGACGGCCCCGCATGCGCAGGAAACCGCCGAGCGGGCTGCTGGTCCTGTCCATCCTGGTGGCGGCCGCGCTCCTGGTGCCGCTAGCGTTCCTGCTGATCGAGGCGGCCGGCGCCGGAGTGGGCCAGGTCGCATCGCTGATCGATCGCCAGCTCACCGAGCAGCTGCTGTGGAACACAGTTCGGCTCAGCGTCGTGGTCACCGCGTTGTGCGCGATCATCGGGACCGGCGCCGCCTGGCTAACGGAGCGAACCAACCTGCCCGGCCGACGGGTGTGGGCGGTGCTTCTCGTGGTGCCGCTGGCGATTCCAGATTTCGTGGTGAGCTTCGGGTGGGCGTCGATCAGCACCGACGTTGCGGGCTTCCGCGGCGCGGTTCTGGTCATGACGCTGTCGGTCTACCCGCTGGTGTACCTGCCGGTCGCGGCCAGCTTCCGCAACGCGGACCCGACGCAGGAAGAGGTGGCGCGCGGCCTCGGCGCCGGCCGGATCAAGACCTTCTTCCGCATCACGCTGGGGCAGGCGAGGGTCGCCATCCTCGGCGGCTGCCTGCTTGTCGTCATGGTCCTGCTGGCCGAGTACGGGGCGTTCAACATCCTCGGCTACCAGACCTTCACGACCGAGATCTTCACCGAGTTCCAGCAGCTGTTCGACATCGCGTCCGCCTGCGCGCTCTCGCTCGTGCTGGTCGCGCTGAGCCTGCTCGTGCTGGCAGCGGACGCGGTCGGCCGCAGGCGAGGGCGGGTCAGCCGGGCGAGCCGGACCGCCCAGCGCGCCGTTCCCCTGCACCGTCTGGGCCTGTGGACCGCGCCCGTGCTGCTGCTGCTCTGCATCCTGGTCGGGCTGGCCCTGGGCGTGCCCGTCGGCTCCGCCGCCTACTGGTGGGCGCAGGGCACGAACCAGCCGTTCCAGGGCACGTCACTGCTGAGCGCCGCCGGCTATACCGCCGCCTACAGCGCCTGCGCGGCCGCCCTGGCCACGGCCATGGCGCTGCCGGTGGCTATTCTCGCCGTCCGGCGCAGCGGCCGCGTCGCGCAGCTGATCGAGCGCAGCACGTACCTCGTGCTGGCCGTGCCGGGGCTGGTCATCGCCTTGTCGCTGTCCTACTTCAGCAACCGCTACGGTGACGGCATCGGCTACCAGAGCGCGCCGATGCTGGTGGTGGCGTACGCGATCATGTTCTTCCCGCTCGCCCTGGTCGGAGTGCGCACGTCGGTCGCGCAGGCCCCGGCCGGGCTTGAGGACGTGGCCAGGTCCCTCGGCCAGCGTCGGCTGGCCGTGTTCTGGCGGGTCACCCGGCCGCTGGTCACGCCCGGCCTCACCGCAGCCTTCTGCCTGGTGTTCCTCTCCGCGGTGACCGAGCTGACGGCGACCTTGATCCTGGTGCCGACCGGCGTGCAGACCCTGGCCACCCAGTTCTGGAACTACCAGCAGAACCTCGCCTACGGCCAGGCCGCGCCGTTCGCCCTGCTGATGATCGCCATAGCCGCAGTCCCCAGCTACGTCCTAGGCCGCTTCTTCGACCGCAACCGAGTCAGCGGACCCAAGCTCTGGAAACGCCGCAGCGCCCGGTAGAAAACCCCACGGTCCACCTTGTCGGCAAAGCCGACATCGGGGGTCTGGGGGTCGTCCCCCAGAAGATACGCGGAAGGGGAAGCTGACCAAAGGTCAGCAAACATGGCGAGCTGGTGCCCCCAACGGGATTCGAACCCGTGCTGCCGCCTTGAAAGGGCGGTGTCCTAGGCCACTAGACGATAGGGGCGTCCGCGCAGTAACAGAACCGCGTTACGCACCCGCCCATACTACAGGCGAAGCCTGCCGACCAAGGACTCCAGGATCGAGCTGGTCTCCCCTTCCTCGGGCAGCACCACCCAGGCGAGCACGTAGATCAGCGCGCCCAGCCCCCAGAAAACTGTGAAGATCCCGAACCCGAGCCGGACCAGGTTCACGTCGACCCCGAAGTAGTCGGCCAGCCCGACGCAGACGCCGGCCAGCATCCGGCCTTCCCGCGGCCGCAGCAGCCGCTTGCCCCCGCTTCCGTTGTTCTGACTCATGTCTGTGATCATGCCCAGTCGCAATGTGATCTGTCATCAGGAATCACCCTGCCAAAACCCTGATGCAACCAGCGGTCGACGCCGGCGCCCGCCCAGAAGCTGCCTCGTATATCCGCGTGGGGCCGACCTTCGGTACGCTTCGGTTGGGAGTGTCGATTAAGCGGCGACGCTACGGGGTGCTAGCTCAATGGCAGAGCAGTGGACTTTTAATCCATGGGTTCAGGGTTCGAATCCCTGGCGCCCCACCATCCGGACGTCACGAACCATCCCGCCGTCGCAGGAGGGACTCGCTTGGAGAAGCCGTCCTACCTGCTGCATCAGGGCGATGCGCTTGACGCGTATCAGGGCTGGCCGACGCCGGCCGCCATCATCAGCGACGGCGCCTACGGGGTGCGCGGTTTCCCCGGCGACACCACCGGCACCGGGCAGCTCGCTGACTGGTACCGGCCGCACGTCGAGGCCTGGAGTCGGCTGGCCACCGCCGCGACCACGCTGTGGTTCTGGAACACCGAGGTCGGCTGGGCCACCGTGCACCCGCTGCTGGCCGACCACGGGTGGGAGTGCGTGCAGGTCATCACGTGGGACAAGGGGATCGGCCATGTCGCGGGCAACGTCAACGGCCAGACCATCCGCCGGTTTCCCATAACCACCGAGATCTGCGCCTTCTACCAGCGTCGGCTCGAGATACCTGGCCCGGACGGCGCCATGGGAGTGCAGCAGTGGATGCGGCATGAATGGCAGCGGACCGGCCTGCGGCTCGCCCGGGCCAACGACGCGTGCGGCGTGACCAACGCGGCGACCCGTAAATACCTCACCCGCGACTGGCTCTGGTACTGGCCACCGGGAGAGATGATCGCGCGCCTCGCCGCCTACGCCAACGAGCACGGCCGGGCTTCCGGCCGCCCGTACTACTCGCTTGACGGCCTCGGCCCGGTCACCGCCAAGGAATGGGACGCGCTGCGGCACGGCTGGCGGCATGCGCACGGCCTGACCAACGTGTGGCGGCTGGCGCCACTGCACGGCGTCGAGCGGGTCAAGGGCACCATGCGCAGGGCCGCGCCGCGGGTCTACAACCCGAGCAGCTCGTCGGCGGCGCACCTGAACCAGAAGCCGCTTGAGTTCATGCACCGCATACTCAACGCCGCCACCGACCCCGGCGACGTGATCTGGGAACCGTTCGGCGGCCTGGCGTCCGCGTCGGTCGCGGCCGTGCAGGCCGGCCGTCTCCCCTGCGTGGCGGAGCTCGATCCCGGCTTCGCCGAGCTCGCGGCGCGACGGCTCATCGACGCGCATCACACAGAACTAGGCTGACTCGCTCACGCCTGAGCCGGCCGGTCTGTATCTTCGACAGCGTGCATGGACACATACCAGGCGGGAAGGTTCCTCCAGGGTCGTACTCAGCACATTCCAGACATTCTCGCCCAGCCTGGCAAGGGTCGCCGGCCAGCAGTTCACCCACAGGGGGTCCCATTAGTGAAGGGTTTTAGAGCCTTCATCACCAAGGGCAATCTCATCAGCCTCGCGGTCGCGGTGGTCATCGGCACGGCGTTCACCGCCGTCGTGACCGCGCTCGTGACCGACTTGATCACGCCGCTCATCGGCGCGATCGTGGGCAAGCGAAGCTTTCCCGGACTGACATTCACCGTCAACCACAGCCCGTTCTACTACGGCGCGTTCATCAACGCCGGGCTGACTTTCCTGATCATCGCCGCAGTCGTGTACTACCTGCTGGTCGCCCCGATGGCGAAACTCACCACCCGGCTGACCAGGAACGCGGAAGCGACTACCAGGGATTGCCCGGAGTGCCTGAGCACCATTCCGATCGCGGCGTCTCGGTGCATGTACTGCACGGTCCAGCTCCCGCCGATGAATCCCGCCCCCGCCCCGCAGACATCGGCCAGGCATCGCGCGGCGCCCCCGCAGTTTCACCAGCCACAGCAGCCTCACCAGCCCCAGCCATATCAGCAGTAGCCGTTTCGGTCGGACCGCAGAAAACAGAAAGTCTGGACTCGGGCCGGGGCCTGGCCGTCCCGAGTCCAGACGATCTTGACAGGGGCCATCTGATTGGCTCCTGTTCTTTTAGTCTGGCACCGCTTCCTTGTAGAAAGCTGTGGCATTGCTGGGAACCAGATAACTGGCTCGTAACGGCCAGTACCTCGTCCTTGGCGGCCGATGCGGCTGCGAGCAGCTGCGTCACCGGCTGATCAGGAACATGTCGCTGCGCGAGCTCGAGAACGTGATCGGTATTGTCTCGCTCAAGAAACTCCGCCAGCCGCTCGGCCTCGTCGGCGCTGAAGCCGATCACGGCCCGTGGCTGTCCCCAGGGCTCGCTGAGCGCGTAGCCCACGTAGCCCACCACCGGCTGGGCCGGCGTCTCCCCGAGGCCTTGGAGCGCCCTCCAGCGCTCCCAGGCCGATTCCAGGCGCGCAGCCGCGTGTTGTGCGCGGCCGACCAGCTCTGGATCACGCATCGTGCGATCCCCCCTAAAAATTCTGTACCCCCGGAATTTCTCCGGACCGGTCCCAGCGCGGTGAGCGCCGCCTGCGCCAGCGGTCAAGACCCCGTCATGACCACTTGCGCGAAACTGCCCTCGCCCGCTGGGACCGACCCCCCAATCCTCCGGACGAGCCGCCGCAGAGATGGCCAACGGCACAAAAGCGCGCCGCCCTCCTGGCCATGCTTCCGAGGCGGGATGCTACTCGGAACGCTGCTGCGGAATACCCGCGAGCAGTGCACGGACCTCGGTCTCCCGGTAACGCCGGTGCCCCCCAAGCGTGCGGATCGACGTCAGCTTCCCGGCCTTCGCCCAGCGCGTGACCGTCTTGGGATCGACACGGAACATCGTGGCGACCTCGGCCGGGGTCAGTAGCGGCTCGGCCTCTGGAGTGCGTGCGGACATTGGTGCGGCCTCTCCTCCTGGATCGGTGTAGCGATCCTCGCGTTGTATTTTGTGTGGCCTTGGTGCCCCGAAGGAGCTTGACGTAGATATCCCCATATGGATGGCCCAGGTCCATCTTCCATCACCAGCGGTGACTAGTCGATAACTTTCTGCAAAGTTTCTGTGTTTGAGTGCCCGTCGCCCCCGCTGGCTGCGTCACTGTCAGTGATTCTAGCGATACTTATCGTCGCATCGGGCCAGATTCGGAAAAACTGCCCTGCGCATTCTGCTTCCGCGCAGCTCACCACCGCCCTCCCCGGTGGAGACCCTGATGCCTGACGCTGTAGCCCCCTAGACACTGACTGTAACCTACCACGACTGAATCGGTATATAACCAGACACTTGTCTTTCTTAACCACGATGGTGCGACAGGTACCGCACGTCAACCCCTGTGCGGGCCCTGGAGCAGGTCTTTTCGCAAGTGCGCCGCCTGCAAGATCACCGACTCGAAACGGGCCAGAACCGGGCGCGAACCGGCCCAGAACCCGGCTGCAGCCCGCCCCGGCCCGGTCTTTGCGCTGTTGCCACAGCAACCACAGGGCCCTAACCTCACATGAGTGCACGGTGACAGGAGATCGGCGTAGTCATCAGGGCCGCAAAGCGGGTACGGTTAGACTTGTACGGTAGCTGGCCAAGCGCCGAGGTCCCTGAGAGGGATCTACGGCGGTTCTGTGTGTGTCACAGGTGTGCCAGCGACAGAGGCATCGTGGGGCCGCACGGCTCCGGACGTTCGAGGGGGTCGAGCCAATGGGGCGCGGCCGAGCCAAGGCCAAGCAGGTTAAGGTAGCTCGCCAGCTCAAGTACAACGGCGGCGGCACCGACCTCAACCGGCTGCGCGAGGAGCTGGGCGTCGGAACGGATCCGCGGAACGCGGACCCCGACAGCCCTTACGCCGCGTACGTCGTCGAGGACGTTGATGAGGACGCCCTCGACGACGACGCTGACGACGACGAGGACGACTGGTCGTCTTCTCGCTTAGCGCACGCCATCACGCAGCGGCAGGACACCTAGTGCCTGCCGCTGCGCATGCTGCGCATCCTGCCTAGGCCATCCTGCCTAGGCAGCAAAACGCCGCCTAGGCGGTCAGGCCACCTCAGGCGCTGACGGCTGCCTCGAGCACGCCCTTGCCGCGCTCGCTCTCCGGTACCTCCACCGGGTAGTGCCCGTCGAAGCAGGCGCGGCAGAGCGAGTCCGGACGCTGCTCGGTCGCGGCGACGAGCTCCTCGAGCGAGACGAAGCCGAGCGAGTCGGCCCCGATCGCCTCGCGGATCTCCTCGACCGAGCTGTGGCCGGCGATGAGCTCGTCCCGCGACGCGAAGTCGATGCCGTAGAAGCACGGCCACTTGACCGGCGGGGACGCGATGCGGACGTGCACCTCGAGGGCGCCCGCCTCGCGCATCATGGCCACGATCGCCTGCTGGGTGTTCCCCCGGACGATCGAGTCGTCCACCACGACGATCCGCTTCCCCGCGATCACGTCTCGCAGCGGGTTCAGCTTGAGCCGGATGCCGAGCTTCCTGATCGTCTGGCTCGGCTGAATGAACGTCCGCCCGACGTAGGAGTTCTTGACCAGCCCCTGCCCGTAGGGGATGCCGCTCGCCTCGGCGTAGCCGATCGCGGCGGGCGTGCCCGACTCCGGCACCGGGATCACCAGGTCCGCGTCGGCCGGGAACTCGGCCGCGAGCCGCCGCCCGATCTCCACCCGGGTGACGTGCAGCCCCCGACCGCCGATGGTGGTGTCGGGGCGGGCGAGGTAGACGTACTCGAACAGGCACACCTTCGGCACGGCCGGGGCGAACCGACGCGACCGCAGTCCGCGCTCGTCGAGCACGATCAGCTCACCGGGCTCGACCTCGCGCACGAAGGAACCGCCGACGATGTCGAGCGCGGCGGTCTCGCTCGCCACCACCCAGCCGCCCGCTCCGCCGCCGAGGCGGCCGATCACCAACGGCCGGAAACCCTGCGGGTCGCGCGCCGCGTAGAGCGTGTTCTCGTCCATGAACGCGAGCGAGTAGGCGCCGCGGACCATCGGCAGGATGCGGGCGGCCGCCTCCTCGACACCGCCGTAGGACGCCGCGCCCCCGGCGATCAGCTCCGTCAGCACGTCGGTGTCCGAGGTGGCGTGCAGGGCGGAGTAGCCGCTCTCCGGCGGCAGCATGCCCGCCAACTCGCGGGTGTTGGTCAGGTTGCCGTTGTGCCCGAGGGCGATCGAGACCGTGGGGGTGGAGCGGAAGGTCGGCTGCGCGTTCGCCCACACCGGCGCGCCGGTCGTGGAGTAGCGGCAGTGCGCCACCGCGATGTCGCCGCGCAGCGCGGTCAGCGAGGGCTCGTCGAAGACCTGGGCCACCAGGCCCATCTCCTTGTGCACCACGATCCGCCTGCCGTCGCTGACGGCAATGCCGGCCGACTCCTGGCCGCGGTGCTGCAGGGCGTGCAGCCCGTAGTACGCGAGCTTTGCGACGTCTTCGCCGGGAGCCCACACGCCAAAGACGCCACAGGCATCTCTCGGCGGGCGGTCGTTGGGATCGAGATCGTGCGTAAGACGCCCGTCTGGCTTGGCCACGACATTAGTCTATTTGCTCTCCTGACCTGCGGACACCCGCCTACCCCGGAAACAGACGCCCCCCTGGTCAGGTCAGCGGCAGGTGCTCCGACAGGTCAGCGCGGGCGCCACTCGCCCGGACGACGCCGGACCGCACCGCCTCGGCCCAGCCGAGCCGCCCGGTCGCCAGCCGGATCCAGGTCAGCGGATCGGTCTCCACCACGTTGGGCGGGGTCCCTCGCGTGTGGCGCGGGCCGGCCACCACCTGGACCGCCGCGACGGGGACAACCCGGACTTCCACCGAACGGCCGGGTGCTCCGCGTTCCAGTTCGACCAGGAGGTGGCGGGCGGCCGACCTCAGGGCCGCCTGCGGCGGTTCCTCCCCCCGGTCAAGGGCAGCCTCCACCAGCGCCACATTGGCCTCCCCGTCGGGGTCGGCCTTGCGCGGCGGCATCGAGGGCAGGTCAGCCGAACAGGGCCGGGAGGGTGGCGGCCCAGACGCGTTCGAGGTCGGCCAGCGGAACCTCGAAGGCGTTGACGACCGTCAGCGTGTCGCCTCCGGTCCGGCCGAGCACCGTCGCCGGCACCCCGTGCTCGTCGCACAGGTCGGCGAACTCGTCTTCGCGGCCCGGGGCCACCGAGACCACCGCGCGGCCCGAGGACTCGCTGAACAGCGCCGTGAAGGCGTCCGCAGGCGGTTCCGCCGCTACGCCGGCGCGGTTGTCGAAGCCCGCCAGGCTGATCCAGCAGCCGACGCCCCCGCGCAGGCAGGACTCCGCCAGGGCCACCCCGAGGCCGCCGTCGGAGAGGTCGTGGGCGCTGGCGAGCACGCCCGCCGCGGCGGCGGCGGCGATGAGGGCGGCGAGGTTCCGCTCGGCGTCGAGGTCGACGGCCGGCGGGCGCCCGCCCAGATGCTGGTGGACGACATCGGCCCAGGCCGAGCCGCCGAACTCCTCGGTCGTGGTGCCGAGCAGGACGACCCGCGCCTCGTCGGCCGGGAAGCCGACGCCGAGCCGGCTGCGGACGTCGTCGTGGACGCCGAGCACGCCGATCACCGGGGTGGGGCGGATCGCGGTGCTGCCGGTCTGGTTGTACAGGCTGACGTTGCCGCCGGTCACCGGGATGCCGAGCGTCTTGCAGCCGTCCGCCAGGCCGCGCACGGACTCGGCCAGCTGCCACATGACCTCCGGGTCCTCCGGGGACCCGAAGTTCAGGCAGTTGGTCACGGCGACCGGGCGCGCCCCGGTCATGGCGACGTTCCGGTACGCCTCGGCCAGCGCCAGCTGGGTGCCCCGGTACGGGTCGAGCAGGCAGTACCGGCTGTTGCCGTCGGTGGCGAGCGTGATGCCGAGCCCGGTCTCCTCGTCGATCCGGACCAGGCCGCCGTCCTCCGGCATCGCCAGCACGGTGTTGCCGCGCACGATGTGGTCGTACTGCTCGGTGACCCAGCGCTTGTCGGCCAGGTCAGGCGAGCTCAGCAGCGCCACCAGGGTCTCGCCGAGCGCGAGGCCGCCGACCGGGCGGGCCAGCCCCTCGGGGCCGTCCTCGGCCAGCGCGTCGAGGGCCGCCGGGCGGGTCATCGGGCGCTCGTAGACCGGGCCGTCGGCGGCGGTCCCGGGCGGAATCCGCACCACCGTGGTGCCGCGCCAGGTCATGGTCAGCAGGCCGTCCCCGGTCACCTCGCCGATCACCGTCGCCTGGACGTCCCACTTGGCGCAGACCTGCATGAAGGAGTCGATGAGATCCGGCCGGACGACCGCCATCATCCGCTCCTGCGACTCGCTCATCAAGATCTCGGCCGGGGTGAGGCTCGGATCGCGCAGCGGGATCGCGTCCATGTCGACGCTCATGCCGCCGTCGCCGCCGGCCGCCAGCTCGGTGGTCGCGCAGGCGATGCCCGCCGCGCCCAGGTCCTGAATACCCTCGATCAGCCCCTGCGCGTAGAGCTCGAGGCAGCACTCAACCAGGAGCTTCTCCAGGAACGGGTCGCCCACCTGGACCGACGGGCGCTTGGCGGCCTTGCCGTCGGAGTCGCCAAACGTCGCGCTGGCCAGCACCGACGCCCCGCCGACGCCATCCGGCCCGGTCCTCGAGCCGAACAGCACGACCTTGTTGCCCGCGCCGTTGGCCACCGCCGCCTGGAGGTCGCCGTGCCGCATGAGGCCCACGCAGAGCGCGTTCACTAGCGGGTTCCCTGCATAGCAGGGGTCGAAGACGAGCTCGCCGCCTATGTTGGGGAGGCCGAGGCAGTTGCCGTAGAACGAGATCCCTGAGACGACCCCGGGCAGCACCCGGGCGGTGTCGTGCGCGTCCGCCGGGCCGAACCTGAGCGCGTCCATGACCGCGATCGGGCGCGCGCCCATGGCGATGATGTCCCTGACGATGCCGCCGATGCCGGTCGCCGCGCCCTGGTGGGGCTCGACGAAGGACGGGTGGTTGTGGCTCTCGATCTTGAACGTGACCGCGTAATCCTGGCCGATGTCCACCACGCCCGCGTTGGCGCCGATGCCCGCGAGCAGGTGCCGCGCCTGGTCGGCGTCGGGCGCGAGGTTGCGCAGGTGCACCTTGGACGACTTGTACGAGCAGTGCTCGCTCCACATGACCGAGTACAGGGCCAGCTCGGCGGCGGTGGGGCGACGGCCGAGGATGTCGCGGACCTTCGCGTACTCGTCCTCGGTGAGGCCGAGCTCCTTGTAGGGCTGCTGCTGGTCGGGGGTCTGCTCGGCGACCTCGACGGTGTCCTTGTCGCTCACTGCGCCACCTCCGCCCCGGCCGCGAGTCCCGAGCCCGCGAAGGCCGCGACGGCCGAGGTGAAGAAGCCCAGCCCGTCGGCCGAGGGGCCGGTCAGCGGGTCGATGGCGTGCTCGGGGTGCGGCATCAGGCCGACCACGTTCCCTTCTTCGCTGCAGATCCCCGCGATGTTGCGGGCGGCCCCGTTGGGGGCCTCGCCTGCGTAGCGGACGACCACCCGGCCGGCCCGCTCCAGTTCGTCCAGGGTGGCCTCGTCGGCCGCGTACGCGCCCTCGCCGCTCTTGAGCGGCACCGTGAGCTGGCGTCCGGCCTGGTAGCCGGATGTCCACGGCGTCGCCGTGTTTCCCACGATCAACCGCACGTCGGTGTGAATGAAGCGGCGCTTGGCGTTCCTCGTCAGCGCGCCGGGCAGCAGGTGCGCCTCGCACAGGATCTGGAAGCCATTGCAGATGCCGAGCACCGGGAGCCCCGCCTTCGCCGCCGGTATGAGCTCGGTCATCACCGGGGAGAAGCGGGCGATCGCGCCGCATCGCAGGTAATCGCCGTAGGAGAAGCCGCCGGGGAGGATCACCGCGTCCACGCCGCGCAGGTCCCGGTCGGCGTGCCAGAGCGAGACTGGCACCGCCCCGGCGTAGCGCACGGCGCGGGCCGCATCGGTGTCGTCGAGGGAGCCAGGGAATGTGACAACGCCTATCCGCACGTACTGCAGCCTACCCGGCAGCGCCTGCACTCGGCGAAATGTCCCAGCTCAGCGGGACAGGACAACTACGCGCTGCGAGCGAGGGGCGGGTCCCAGGCGATGCGCTTGTCGAGCACCACCCGGGTGCCGCGGCCCGGTGCGGTCCGCAGCGTCACCTCGTCGACGCAGGCGCTCATGATCGCGAAACCGCGCCCGGACTCGGCCAGCGCCGCATGGTCGGGGGGTTCGCTCGGCGCCGTCTCTGGCACGGCGCGGGCGCGAAGGCCCCGCCGCCGGACGCCGCGGGGCGCGCGGCAGCCGCGCCCGGCGTCGGTGACCTCCACCCGGCAGGCAGCGCCGTCCACGGTGGCCGCGACCGTGAACGCCGCGGCGGAGTGGCCCGCGTGCAGGACAACATTGGTGCAGGCCTCGGTGGCCGCGAGCAGGATGTCGGAGACTGAGTCCTCGTTGACGCCGACCCCGCGCAACGTATCGCCGAGCACCTGGCGCATGACCGGGACGCTCAGCATCTCACGCTCGAACACGAGGCAGAACCTGACCTTCGGCCGCCCATCTCGTCGCTGCGTTCTCACACCACAGGGATTTCCCGCGACACGCGGTAATAATCAATTTTTTTGGTCCGGGACTTGACAGGTCACTCCGTGATATGCAAGGAGAACTCTTCGATCACCGGGTTGGCCAGCAGCTCGCGCGCTATCTCCTCGACGGTGGCGAGCGTCGCGTCGTCGGCCGGCCCGTCGAGCTCGAGCTCAAACCGCTTGCCCTGGCGCACTCCGGTCACGTTCCCGAAGCCGAGGCGGTGGGACGCGCTGAGCACCGCCTCGCCCTGCGGGTCGTGAATCTCCGGCTTTAGCATGACATCCACGATCACTCTGGCCACGTATCCCTCCAAGGCGAACAGGGCATATAACGTCAGGTGCAAGAACTACACGCGTCCCGCCGAGCGGCAACCGCCCATGAAGCGTACAGCCGACGGCGGGACGTCAAGCCTGGTCAGGTCGGCGACGGCGACCCCACCGCCGACCACACCGAAGGGAGTGTCAGGTGACCACTGAGACTATCCAGCTTCTTACCCCCGAGGGCGAGCGGACCGATCACCCCGAGTACCCGCTCGGCGACGTTGACATCAAGGGCATGTACCGCGACATGGTGCTTGTCCGCCGAATCGACACCGAGGCAGTCGCGCTCCAGCGCCAGGGCGAGCTCGGGCTGTGGCCGCCCCTGCTCGGCCAGGAGGCCGCGCAGATCGGGTCGGGCCGCGCGCTGTCCCCGCGGGACATGGCGTTCCCGTCCTACCGGGAGCACGGCGTGGCCTGGTGCCGCGGCCTCGATCCGCTCCGCCTGCTCGAGCTCTTCCGCGGCGTCAACCACGGCGGCTGGGACCCGGAGGAGCACAAGTTCCACCTCTACACGATCGTCATCGGCGACCAGACCCTGCACGCCACCGGCTACGCGATGGGGATCAAGAGCGACGCGGCCGAGGATGAGGCGGCCATCGTCTACTTCGGCGACGGCGCGACCAGCCAGGGCGACGTGAGCGAGGCGTTCGCCTGGTCGTCGGTCTTCAACGCCCCGGTGGTGTTCTTCTGTCAGAACAACCAGTGGGCGATCTCCGCCCCGGCCGAGCGGCAGAGCCGGGCCCCGATCTACCAGCGCGCAAGCGGCTTCGGCTTCCCTGGCGTCCGGGTCGACGGCAACGACGTGCTCGCCTGCTACGCGGTGACCAAGCACGCGCTGCGCGCCGCCCGCGAGGGCCAGGGCCCGATGCTGATCGAGGCGTTCACCTACCGGATGGGCGCCCACACCACGACCGACGACCCCACCAGGTACCGGCTCTCGAGCGAGCTCGAGGCCTGGCGGCTGCGCGATCCGATCGAGCGCGTCCGCTCCTACCTGGCCCGCACCGGCGAGGCCGACAGCGCCTTCTTCGAGGAGGTCGACGCGGCCGCCGACGCCGAGGCGGCGCGACTGCGGGCCGCCGTCCTGGCGCTGCCCGACCCGGCCCCGCTGTCGCTGTTCGACCACGTGTACGCGGGCCCGCATGCGATCCTCGACGCCGAGCGCGCCGAGTACGCGGCCTACCTGTCAGGATTCGACGAGCCCAGCGTAGCGGTCGCCGGGACGGTTGCCGGGGGCATGGAGGCAAATCGATGAGCTCGATCACTCTCTCCAAGGCGCTCAACGCCGGGCTGCGCAAGTCGCTCGAGTCCGACCCCAAGGTAATGATCATGGGCGAGGACGTCGGCAAGCTCGGCGGCGTGTTCCGGGTCACGGACGGCCTGCAGAAGGACTTCGGCGAGCACCGCGTGGTCGACACCCCGCTGGCCGAGGCCGGAATCGTCGGCACCGCGATCGGCCTGGCGCTGCGCGGCTACCGGCCGGTGTGCGAGATCCAGTTCGACGGCTTCGTCTTCCCCGCGTTCGACCAGATCGTCAGCCAGCTGGCCAAGATGCGGTACCGCTCCGGCGGGGCCGTGGCCCTTCCGATCGTGATCCGGATCCCGTTCGGCGGGGGGATCGGCGCGGTCGAGCACCACAGCGAGTCCCCCGAGGCCTACTTCGCGCACACGCCCGGGCTGCGCGTCGTCGCCTGCGCCGACCCGGCCGACGCGTTCGCCATGATCCAGCTCGCGATCGCGGCCGACGACCCGGTGGTCTTCTTCGAGCCCAAGCGGCGCTACTGGGACAAGGCCGAGATCGACACCTCGGCCCCGCTCGAGTCAGCGCTCCCGCTCGACCAGGCGCGGATCGTGCTGCCGGGAGACGACGTCACCCTGCTCTGCTACGGTCCGCTGGTCCGCACCTGCGTCGAGGCGGCGCTCGCGGCCCGCGGGGACGGCCGGTCCATCGAGGTGATCGACCTCCGCTCGCTGTCGCCGATCGACGTCGCCACCATCACCGCGTCGGTGGCGCGGACCGGACGGTGCGTCGTCGCGCACGAGGCGCCGGTCTACGCCGGCCTCGGCGCGGAGATCGCCGCCCGGGTGACCGAGCGGTGCTTCTACCACCTGGAGGCCCCGGTGCTGCGCGTCGGCGGGTTCTCGATCCCCTACCCGGTGGCCAGAGTCGAGGATCACTACCTGCCCGACCTGGACCGCATCCTGGACGCGGTCGACCGCACGTTCGCCTTCTGAGCTCGGAGAAATCAGCATGAACAAGGAGTTCAGGCTCCCCGACGTGGGGGAGGGCCTCACCGAGGCCGATATCGTGTCCTGGCATGTCAAGCCGGGCGACACGGTCACGATCAACCAGGTCATCGTCGAGATCGAGACGGCCAAGGCGGTGGTCGAGCTGCCGAGCCCGTACGCGGGCACGGTCGCCGCGCTGCTGGTGGCCGAGGGTCAGACCGTCGACGTCGGCATCCCGATCATCACGATCGACGTGCCCGTCGCGGGCGAGGCCCCGGCCGCCGACGCCGCCCCGCCCGAGGCAGAGCCCGAGGCGCAGCAGCGGCCGCCAGCGGCAGCGGCAGCGCCCGCCCCGCCTGCTCGCCAGCCGGTTCTGGTCGGGTACGGCGTCAAACCGGGCTCGACCAGCCGCCGGCCGCGCAAGGGCGCGCCGACCCGGCCGGGCTCCTACCCGGCCTCGCCCGCAACGCCGGTGAACGGCGGCCCGCTCCCCGGAACCGGGCCGGCCGGGCCGGCCGGATTGGTCCCGCCGCCGGGCGCCGCTTCCCTCGGCCGCCCGAGCACTACCCGCCTGGCCAAGCCGCCGGTGCGACGGCTCGCCCGCGACCTCGGCATCGACCTTGCCGGGCTGACGGGCAGCGGGCCTGAAGGGTCGGTCACCAAGGAGGATGTGCAGAAGGCGGCAGGCGAAGCAACGGTCCGTTCGACACCTCGGTCTTTCGAGGAGCCGAGGGCCGGCTCGCACGCCGTCGCCGAGCTCAGCCCGGCAGCACCCGGGGCCTCGCAGGAGCGCATTCCGGTGCGCGGGGTGCGCAAGCACACCGCCGCCGCGATGGTGGCCAGCGCGTTCACGGCGCCCCATGTGACGGAGTTCCTCCAGGTCGACGTCACCGAGACGATGGCCGCGGTCCGCCGGGCCCGCGAGCTGCCCGAGTTCGCCGGGGTCAAGGTATCGCCGCTGCTGTTCGTGGCCAAGGCGCTGCTGGTCGCGGTGCGGCGGCACCCGATGATCAACTCGTCCTGGGACGAGGCCGCGCAGGAGATCGTGGTCAAGCGGCCGGTCAACCTCGGCATCGCCGTCGCGGCCGAACGCGGGCTGCTGGTGCCGAACGTGAAGGGGGCCGACGCGCTCGCGCTGGCCGACCTGGCGCGGGCGCTTGACGCGATGGCGTCCACCGCGCGGGCCGGGAAGGCGACGCCCGAGGACCTGGCCGGCGGCACGATCACGATCACCAACGTGGGTGTGTTCGGGGTCGACGCGGGTACGCCTATCCTGCTGCCCGGCGAGGCCGCAATCCTGGCATTTGGACAGGTGCGCGACCTACCATGGGTGGTGGACGGCGCGCTCGCCGTGCGGAAGGTAACGACCCTCTCGCTCTCGTTCGACCACCGGATCGTCGACGGGGAACTCGGCTCGGCCGTGCTCCGCGACGTGGGCTCGATGCTGCAGGACCCGGTCCGAATGCTGGCTTGGTCGTAGCGGCCCTGCTGCGGGTCCTGAGCGTTCCCTCAGCCGACTTGCAGGCGCAAGAAGGAAGATGGATGGCATGACGGTGCATAAGCTGCGCGACGCGGTCGTGGTGATGGCCGGGTTCCTGGCGCTGATCTGGGCGCTCCAGGTATTCAACTGGGCCGACGGGTACCGGCTGGACGCGGACTTCGGCATCCTGTCGCACCACCTCGGCAGGCTGCCGGACATCTTCACGGCACCGTTCCTGCACGTCTCCTGGCAGCACATCGAGGGCAACAGCCTCCCGCTGTTCGTCCTCGGCGTGCTCGCCGCCTACCGGTCCATCGCGCGCTTCCTCGTCGTCTCGCTCATCGTGCTGGTGACGAGCGGCATGGCGGTGTGGCTGTTCCAGTCGGGCAACGCAGTGACGGTCGGGGCGTCCGGGCTTATCTTCGGATATTTCGGATACGTCCTCGTCCGCGGCTTCCTCGACCGGAACCTGGTCGACATCGGCGTCGGGGTCGTGGCGGGCGTCCTCTACTGGACGATCCTCCAGGTGGCCATCCCCGGCACGCCCGGCGTGAGCTGGATCGGCCACCTCGGCGGCCTGGTCGGCGGCGTGATCGCGGCCTGGGTGGTGCGGACCCGGACGCCGGTCTCGCCGCGCCCCCGCCCGGCCGCGGGCGGGGCCTCCGGCGGGCCGTCCGGTCGGCCCTCCGACGAGGACAAGGCGATCGCTGACCTGCTGCGCGATCTTGAGGGCAAGCGCCGGTAGGACAGCCGATCGGCGGTAAAAGCAAAGACTGCGCGCGCCCGGGCAACGTCCCTGGCGCGCGCAGTCTTTGCGTTAGCGGGCGGCGGAGCTAGAACGCGCCCTCGGGGACATCCATGAGGTCGGTCGTGGTCTGCTCGATGATCTTCCTGTCGCTCTCCAGGCGCGGCAGCACCGTCGCGGCGAAGAACTTGGCCACCGCGAGCTTGCCGGCATAGAAGTCGCGGTCGGCGTCGGCCAGCGTCTCGGCGTCGTCGAGCGCGCGCAGGGCCACCTCCGCCTGGCGGCCGAGCAGCCAGCCGATGACCAGGTCGCCGACGGCGAGCAGCAGCCGGACCGAGGTGAGCCCGACCTTGTAGACCTCGTCGGTCCGTTCGAGCGAGGCCACCGCGAAGCCGCTCATCGCGGTCAGCGCCGCCTGCACGTTCGCGAGGCCCTCGGCGACGGCGGCCCGCTCGGCCTTGAGCCGGCCGTTGCCGTTGTCGGCCGCGGCGAAGGCCGCGATCTCGGCCAGCAGCGCCGCCATGGTGGCGCCCTGGTCGCGGCCGATCTTGCGGAAGAAGAAGTCGAGCGACTGGATGGCGGTGGTGCCCTCGTACAGGGAGTCGATCTTGGCGTCCCTGATGTACTGCTCGATCGGGTAGTCCTGCAGGAACCCGGAGCCGCCGAGCGTCTGCAGTGAGAGCGTCAGCGTCTCGTACGCGCGCTCGGAGCCCACCCCCTTGACCAGCGGCAGCAGCAGGTC
>DATCGA010000294.1:0-7039 GCA_036509215.1 Trebonia sp. | reverse complement strand
AAGGCTGGTAATTCCATAGAGTTGCGGCGGCCATAGCGAGGGGGAAACACCCGGTCCCATCCCGAACCCGGAAGTTAAGCCCCTCAGCGCCGATGGTACTGCGAGGGAGGCCTCGCGGGAGAGTAGGACACCGCCGCACATCACATCCAAAGAAGCCGATCCCTCAGGGGATCGGCTTCTTTGCGTTCCACCCCCTTACACATCAAATCCACCCCACCCCAACAGGCAAGCACCCACGCCCACGCCCACACACACCCCGGTGTGGCGCCCCCACCCAGACCCGGCAATCCCACCGCAACACCTGGTCCCACCTCGCTGCCACGCCTCGCAGGCCCATTCTGACGCGGTTCCCGTCTCGCGCTTTGGTCTCTGCGTCTCCGCCAGACGCACCCGCCTCGGGCTGGGCGGAAGATCGTGAAGACTAATTTCCTGGCGGAAGAAAAGACCGCATAGAGCGGTCGTTTCTTCCATGATCTTCTATTAAGAGGCTTCACCTGACAGATAACAGCAACAAGCGCACCTGGTCGGCAAGCGCGGCCACGTCTACAGGGATGGTTGTGTCCACGGTTACTAGACTGCCGATGCCGACTGGGCGGTCGAATTCGGTCAGGTAGTCGAGCGCTATCGCTGTTTGGACGTGGACCGGATGCCGGGGTCGGGCGTTGTAGCGGGCGACCGCCACCTCGGGCGCGCAGACGCAGTGCACCTCGACCTGGAGGCCGCCCAAGCCGGTGAGCTTATTGCGCTCGTAGTCGCTGTAGGGGCGGAAGTTCGCCTCGATCAGGACGTGGGGCGAGAGCGCCGCGAGTGCCCACAGGAGTTCCATCGAGGCCGCGCCCAGCTCCCGTGACCTGGCCCGGTCGAGGTCGGGCGGACCGAGGACGCCGTGCAGCGTTTCCTTGATGATGTCCTTGCCCAGCAGCGCGTAACCGAGCTCCGCCGCCAGCGGCGCGGCCAGCGTCGATTTCCCCGACCCCGGAGCCCCGGACACATAGACAAGTCGCTGCACCACATTCACGCGTCAGGAGCCTAGACGACAGCGGCCCGACGAGGCACCCTCAAGTGGGAAGAGAGCTACCCCGCGACTGTCGAGTCGGAAGGGACGAAAGAGCCGGAGGAGTCGGAAGCCTCGGACGTCGGGGGAGTGCCGACGGCAGGCGCGGCGGGCGCAGCCGGGCCGGTGTAGTGGCGGAAGGCGGGGAGCGCGACCAGGACGGCGGCCACCGCCGCTACGCAGGCGAGGCCGCCGGACGTCAGCGAGAAACGAGGACCGGTGACGGCCGCGACCGCGCCCGAGCGTAGCTGCCCGGCCGGCGGGCCGGCCGCGTAGGAGAGCAGCTCGATGCCGGCCATCCGGCCGCGGAGGTGGTCGGGGATGGACTGCTTCCACATCGCGTCGCGGAACACGCCGCTGCACTCGTCGGCCCCGCCCGCCACGGCCAGGAACGCGAGCGCCACCCAAACCGTCGGGGCGAGCCCGACCATCGCCATCGCCAGCCCCCAGCCCGCCGCCGCGATCGCGATGGCCAGGCCGTGTCGGCGCACGCGGGGCATCCAGCCGCTGGTGGCCGAGACGGCGAACGCGCCCGCCGACGGTGCTGCGAACATCAGGCCGGTCGACCATGGGGCGTGCAGTTCGACCGCGAGGAACGGGAGCAGCGCGTTCGGGTAAGCGAAGACCATGGCCGACAGATCGGCCAGGTAGGAGCCCAGCAGGTCCTTGCGCCCGACCGCGTACCGGAGCCCGACGAGGATCTCGCGCAGCAACGGTCCGTTCGAGACCGCCCGCTCTTGATCTTCATCAAAACCGTCGCCCCCGTCGTCGAAGGCAGCGGCAGCCGGCGGCAGCTGCGGCACCCCGGTGCTGAGCAGCACGAACGAGACCGCGAAGCCGACCGCGTCGAGCGCGTAGACCAGCCACGGCCCGGGCGCGACCGCGAGCACGCCGCCCAGCGACGACCCCAGCAGCACGCTCGCGTTGGTCGACAGCGACAAGATGGCGGCCGCCGCCGTGAGCTGTGCGCGCGGCACGATGCGCGGCGTGGCGGCCTCGAACGCCGGCCGCTGCAGCGACGCGAGCGCCATCATCAGCGCCGCCACCACGTACAACGGCCACAGCAGCGGCCGCGGCAGCAGCGCGTTCAAAGCCAGCAGACAGGCGCACACGACCAGCCCCGGCTCGCACCAGCGCATCAGCGCCCGCCGGTCGAACCGGTCCGCGAGCACGCCGCCGTAGAGCCCGAACACGATCAGCGGCACCAGCTCGGCCAGCCCCAGCGTGCCGACCACCAGCGGCGACCCGGTCAGCTGCTTGGCCTGCACCAGCAGCGCGACCTCGGCCGCCTGTGATCCCAGGTACACGACGGTCCGGCTGAGGAAGACCGCGCGGAAGGCCCCCGCCTGCGGTCCGCGCAACGGCGACGTATCCGGCCACAGCGCCGACCAGCTCACAGCCCTTCCCCCAGCATCACCAGCGGACGCTACCAGCCCGCCCCCACCCCTCCCAAATGGGTTTTTGCCTCACAAGGCCACAAACCGACCTAATTCGTCATCGGCAAGCAGGGCCGGCACCCGAGACCGGGCGGCGATCCAGCCCCGGGTCGTCGGGCAGATCCACCCGGCCGTGGTCAGCGCCACGGCGTGCAGTTCGCCGAGCGGGCGATTGTGGATCGGCTCATGGTGCGCGATGCGGTTGCGCAGCAGGTGCAGATCGCGCATGGCGTCGTGAACGTCCCGGCGCATCCCCCGCCCCCGGATTCCCGGGAACGCGTCGCGCAGGCACGGCAGCCACAGCGACCGCTCGTAGCGGCTGGAGAGCAGGTACCGCCAGAACCCCAGCGGCAGCTCGGCGATGATGCGGCCGGGGCTCTCCGCCCGCCCGCAGGCGGTGGCACGCCGCCGCGCCGCCCCGATGTCGGCGGCGGTCTGCGCGGTGAAGATCCGCCCCCGATCGGCGTACCAGTCCGGTCGGCCGTAGGTCGCCGCCGACCACCGGGCGAGTTGCTCGTGCATCGCGTTGCGAACCACGATCTCCAGATCGCTCAGCACCGCCCAGAACGCGGCCGAGATCTCGGTGTTCCGCTCGTAGCGGCGCAGCGCCCGCTCGAGGTCGCCCGAGGTGGCGGCCCGGTACGGGGCGAACCGCTCGGCCGAGATCCGGCGTTCCAGCGTCAGCAGCTCATCTGGCCTCACCGCCGGCCCTCCGGTACACTCAACCCGAAGACCCCGGTCGCCCCTGCCCCGTTCGCGGGTACGCCGCCGGGGTTTTGACTTCCCGTGACTGATCTACTGATCGAACGGCTCATGGGGTGAATCTAATCGTTGCCACTGACATTCGAGAGCGTGCTGACCTGCAATTACGCCATAGTCGGACATGCCCGGTAGGGTTCGTTGGTGACGGTAAGCGCGGTGTCCCCGGCCGATGGGGAGTTCCTGACCCTGGACGAGCTGCACGCGGAGGCGCTCCGGCGGCTGCCGCCCGAGGTGGCGGTCTACCTCGAGAGCGGCTCGGGGACCGAGCAGACGCTGCGCGCCAACCGGGACGCGTTCGGCCGCCACGTGATCAAGCCCAAGCCGATGAGCGGCGTCAACGACCCCAAGACCAACACCGAGTTCCTCGGGATCCCGCTGTCGGTGCCGGTGCTGACGGCTCCGTTCGGCGGCGACGCGCTGTTCGGGGCCGAAGGGCACCTGGCGGTCGCCCGCGCCAACGCGGCCTGCGGCACCGCGTCGATCGTGCCCGAGGTCGGCAGCTTCTCCTATGAGCAGGTCGCCGCGGCCGCCCCGGCGGCGGCGCGGATCGGTCAGCTTCACCCGTACGAGTCCTTCGACCCCGTTGCAAAAAGGATCAGGAACGCGGGCTACGACGCGCTCTGCGTGACCGTCGACTGCGCGACGATGGGGTGGCGGGTCAAGAACAAGATGAACCGCTTCCACCCCGACCCGGCCGTCTGGTCCGGCAACGCCAGCCACGACGGCGAGCCGAGCGTTTCCGAGACCTTCGGCGGCGGGGTCATCCCCGCCTGGACCTGGGACCAGCTGGCCGAGGTGACCGCTCGGCACCAGCTGCCGTGGATCGCCAAGGGCATCCTCACCGCCGAGTCGGCCGTCGCGGCGGTCAACGCGGGCGCGTCCGCGATCCTGGTCTCCAACCACGGCGGCCGCCAGGTCGACCCGGCCCCGGCCAGCCTCGACGTGCTCCCGGAGGTCGCGCAGGCCGTCGGCGGCCAGGTGCCGCTGCTGCTCGACAGCGGCGTCCGCACCGGCGCCGACGTCTTCCTGGCGCTCTCCCTCGGCGCGTCCGCCGTGGTCATCGGCCGCCTCGCCGCCTACGGGCTGGCGGCGGCGGGCGAGCACGGGGTCAAGCGCACGATCGAGCTGCTCACCCAGGAGCTGCGCACGCTGATGATCCTGGCCGGCGTCCCCGACATCGCCTCCCTCACCGCCGGCACCGCGGTCGCCCGCCGCTAGGGTTAAACCATGGCCAGGACAATCGCGACCAACACGGTCGTCAGCCGAGACGAGCTCATCGAGTTCATCAAGCCGCGGCACCACGCGATCGTGATCACTACCCGCACCGACGGCCGCCCGCAGGCGTCGCCGGTCAGCTGCGGCGTCGATCAGCAGGGGCGGATCGTGATCGCGACCTATCCCGAGCGGGCCAAGACCCGCAACGCCCGCCGCGACCCGGACCGGGTCAGCGTGCTGTTCCTGTCGGACGACTTCGGCGGGGCCTGGGTCCAGGTCGACGGCACGGCCGAGGTGCTCGACTCGCCCCAAGCCGTCGAGCCCCTCGTCGACTACTTCCGCTCGATCTCCGGCGAGCACCCGAACTGGGACGAGTACCGCCAGGCGATGGTCGATCAGGGCAAGTCCCTGCTCCGCGTCACCCCCACGCACTGGGGGCCGATCGCGACCGGCGGCTTCCCCGCCCGGCTAGCCTGACTGGCCGCCCCGGCATGAGCGTGATAAAAGCCGTACATTCAAAATCCTGATGTCGAACGGACCGTTGCTCCGCGTCCACCGCCCCGCCGATTGGCGTCGCTGGGTGGTCTACCAGATCTACCCGCGCAGCTTCGCCGACGCCGACGCCGACGGCGTCGGGGACCTGCGGGGCGCGCTCGGCCGCCTGGACTATCTCCAGCGCCTCGGCGTGGACGTGGTCTGGCTGTCCCCGGTCTACCGGTCGCCGATGGACGACAACGGCTACGACATCAGCGACTACCAGGACATCGACCCGCTGTTCGGCACGCTGGCCGACCTGGACGAGCTGATCGCCGAACTGCACGCGCTCGGCTTGCGGCTGATGATGGACCTGGTGGTCAACCACACCTCGGACGAGCATCCGTGGTTCGTCGAGTCGCGGTCAAGCCGCGACAATCCGAAGCGGGACTGGTACTGGTGGCGTGACCCGCGCCCGGGCGCGACGCCGGGCACGCCGGGCGCGGAGCCGACCAACTGGGAGTCGCACTTCTCCGGGCCGACCTGGACCTGGGACGAGCGGACCGGCCAGTACTACCTGCACATCTTCTCGGCCAAGCAGCCCGACCTGAACTGGGAGAACCCCGAGGTCCGGCAGGCCGTCTACGCGATGATGCGCTGGTGGCTGGATCGCGGCGTGGACGGTTTCCGCATGGACGTGATCAACATGATCAGCCAGGACACGTCCTTGCCTCTCGCGCTGCCTCGGCCCGGCTCGCTGTACGGGCCGGGCGATCAGCACTTCACCGCCGGCCCCCGCAACCACGAGTACCTGCTCCAGATGCACCGCGAGGTCTTCTCCGGCCGTCCGGCTCACGTGCTCACGGTGGGGGAGATGCCGGACGTCACCATCGAGCAGGCGGCCCTGTTCACCGCGCCGGAGCGGCACGAGGTGGACATGGTCTTCCAGTTCGAGCACGTCCGGCTCGACCAGGGCGCGCACAAATACGACCTGCTCCCGCTGACGCTGCCTGACCTCAAAAGATCGATGGCCGACTGGCAGGCCGGACTGGACGGGCGGGGCTGGAACTCGCTCTACTTCGGCAACCATGACCAGCCGCGCTCACTGTCGCGGTTCGGCGACGACGGCGAGCACCGGGTGGCCTCGGCCAAGACCCTGGCCACGGTTCTGCACCTGCACCAGGGCACCCCGTAGGTCTACCAGGGCGATGAGCTCGGGATGGCCAACGCGCCCTTCGCCGCCATCACCGATTACCGCGACATCCAGGCGCTCCGGTTCTACGCCGAGGCGGCCGAGCGCGGCGACGTCGACCTGGCGGCGCTGCTGCTGGCCATGAACCGGATGAGCCGCGACCAGGGCCGCACCCCAGTGCAGTGGGACGCCTCTCCGGAAGCCGGGTTCACCACCGGGACCCCCTGGATCGCGGTCAACCCGGATCACGTCGACGTCAACGCGGCCGCCCAGGTTGGCGCGGCGGACTCGGTGTTCGAGCACTACCGGCAGCTCATCGCCCTCCGGCATGCCGACCCGGTGGTCACCGACGGCGAGTTCGAGTTGCTGCTGCCCGAGCACCCGGCCATCTGGGCCTTCCTGCGTCGCGGCCGGGACGCCGAGCTGCTGGTCGCCGCGAACTTCTCGGCCGACGCGGTCGACGCCGTGCTGCCGCTTGACGTCGGCTGGGCGGACGCCGAGGTAGCGCTGGCCAGCCATCCCGATCGGTCACCGCAGCCGCCGCCGAGCTGGCGCTGGCGCCGTGGGAGTCGGTGATCTGGCGCCGCGCCGTCTAGCGGCGCCGCGCCATCGAGCGGCACCGTCTCACGGGCCGAGCAGGCGGCTGAACTCGCCGGTGCCGTCGGTTCCCGCCGTGAGCGGGTCGGGCGCGTTCAGCAGCACGGTCTCGAAGTACGAGTTGGCCGCTGCGATGGTCCCGACGTCCCGATCGGCCTGCTCCGACAGGTACCAGCGGTGCTCGAGGATCTCGTGGAAGATCTCCGGCGGCGCCAGCCTGCCGCGCAGCCCGATCGGGATCGCTTCCACCACCTTTCCCTCGAACACAGTTACTGATAAAATAGCACGTACAGCCTGAAAACAGGCGGG
>DATCGA010000293.1:0-2121 GCA_036509215.1 Trebonia sp. | reverse complement strand
GCGGCGGTCTGGATCGGCGCGGGCGCGGAGGGCGGCCGGGAGCGGCTGGCCGAGTTCGGCGCGGCCAAGGTCTACGTGGCCGACGGCGGCGACATCGATGACTACGTGGTCGCCCCCGCGGCCGGGGTGCTGGCCGGGCTGGTCGCGCAGAAGTCCCCGGCGGCCGTGCTGCTCGCCGCCACGGGCGAGGGCAAGGAAGTCGCCGGCCGGCTGGCGGTCAAGATCGGCTCCGGCGTCATCACCGACGCGGTCGGGCTCACCTCGGGCGACGGCGGACTGGTCGCCGAGCAGTCCATCTTCGGCGGCGCGATCGTCGTCCAGTCCACCGTGAGGACGGGGACCCCGATCATCGCGGTCCGGCCCAACTCCGTCGCGGCCGAGCCCGCGCCGGCGGCGGCCGAGATCGAGCCGGCCGGGGTCGAGCTCAGCGACGCGGACAAGGCGGCCAGGATCACCGAGCGCGTCGTGGCCGAGCGTGGCGAGCGGCCCGAGCTCACCGAGGCCGCGATCGTGGTCTCCGGCGGCCGCGGCGTCGGCAACGCCGACAACTTCGCCCTGATCGAGAAGCTGGCCGACTCCCTCGGAGCGGCCGTGGGCGCGTCCCGGGCGGCCACTGACGCGGGCTGGTACCCGCACCAGTTCCAGGTGGGCCAGACGGGGAAGACCGTCTCGCCCCAGCTGTACCTGGCGGTGGGCATCTCCGGGGCGATCCAGCACCGGGCCGGCATGCAGACCTCCAAGACGATCATGGTGATCAACAAGGACCCCGAGGCGCCGATCTTCGAGCTCGCGGACTTCGGCGTGGTCGGCGACCTGTTCGCGGTGGTGCCGCAGCTGACCGAGGAGGTCGAGCGGCGCTCGGCGAACTAGGTGCAGGCCCGGAACACGTCCCGCGGCGTGCCTGCGGACCACAGATCGCCCACTAGGCTGAAATCCGTCATGGGGTACATCGACTACGCGGCCGCGCGCCCGCGGCCGGCTGAGGACTGCGTGGTCTACCTGGACCACGCGGCCACCACGCCGATGCTGCCTGAGGCTCTCGCGGCGATGACCGAAGAACTGGGCCAGCTGGGCAATCCCTCGTCCCTGCACAACGCCGGCCGCCGCGCCCGCCGCGTGGTGGAGGAGTCGCGGGAGCAGATCGCCGAGGTGTTCGGCGCCCGGCCCAGCGAGGTGATCTTCACCAGCGGCGGCACCGAGGCCGACAACCTCGCGGTCAAGGGCCTGTACTGGGCGCGCCGCGCGGCCGGCACTGGCTCCCCCGGCACTGGCTCCCCCGGCACTGGCCCGTCCGGCACGGGCCCGTCGAGAACCGCGCCCCGCCGGGTGCTGGCCACCGCGATCGAGCACCACGCGGTGCTGGACTCGGTGCACTGGCTGGCCGGGCACGAGGACGCCGAGGAGCACTGGCTGCCGGTGGACGAGGCCGGGGTGCTCCAGCCCGCCGCGCTGGCCGAGGCCATCGCCGCCGACCCGGACGCGGTCGCCCTGGTCACCGTGATGTGGGCCAACAACGAGGTGGGCGTGGTACAGCCGATCGCCGAGCTCGCCGCGCTGGCCCGGGAGCACGGCATCCCGTTCCACACCGACGCCGTGCAGGCGGCCGGCCAGCTGCCGGTCGACTTCGCGGCCAGCGGCGCGGACGCGATGACCGTTACCGGGCACAAGTTCGGCGGCCCGGTGGGCGCGGGAGCGCTGCTGCTGGCCCGCGGGGTCCAGCCGGTCCCAGTCCTGCACGGCGGCGGCCAGGAGAGCGAGGTGCGCTCGGGCACGCTGGACGCCCCGGCCATCCGCGCGTTCGCGGTCGCGGCGGCGGTCATGGCCGGGCGCCGGGACGAGGAGGCCGCCCGGCTGGCCAAGCTGCGCAACGACCTGATCGCCCAGGTCACGGCGGCCGTGCCGGATGCCATCCTGAACGGCCCGCCCGCCGGGCCCGGCCGCCTGCCCGGCAACGCGCACTTCTCCTTCCCCGGCTGCGAAGGCGACGCGCTGCTGATGCTGCTCGACGCCAAGGGCATCGCCTGCTCGACCGGGTCGGCCTGCACCGCCGGCGTGGCCCAGCCCAGCCACGTGCTGCTCGCCATGGGCGCGGACGAGGCCAGGTCCCGCGGGTCACTGCGC
>DATCGA010000292.1:0-2048 GCA_036509215.1 Trebonia sp. | reverse complement strand
CCTGGAGGAGAAGGGCGTCATCTTCCAGGACACCGACACGGCGCTGCGCGAGCACCCGGAGCTCTTCCAGGAGTACTTCGCCACGGTCATCCCGCCGGGCGACAACAAGTTCGCCGCGCTGAACACGTCCGTGTGGTCCGGTGGCAGCTTCATCTACGTGCCGAAGAACGTGCACGTGGATATCCCGCTGCAGGCCTACTTCCGGATCAACACCGAGAACATGGGGCAGTTCGAGCGCACGCTGATCATCGTGGACGAGGGTGCCTACGTGCACTACGTCGAGGGCTGCACGGCGCCGATCTACAAGTCCGACTCGCTGCACTCCGCCGTGGTCGAGATCATCGTCAAGGCCGGGGCGCGCTGCCGCTACACCACGATCCAGAACTGGTCCGCCAACGTCTACAACCTGGTTACCAAGCGGGCCGTGTGCAGCGCCGGGGCGACCATGGAGTGGATCGACGGGAACCTCGGGTCCAAGGTCACGATGAAGTACCCGGCCGTCTACCTGATGGGCGAGCACGCCCGGGGCGAGACCCTGTCGGTGGCGTTCGCCGGCGAGGGCCAGCACCAGGACGCCGGGGCCAAGATGGTCCACTGCGCCCCGAACACCTCGTCCAACATCGTGTCCAAGTCGGTGGCCCGCGGCGGCGGCCGGACCTCCTACCGCGGCCTGGTCCAGGTCCAGGAGGGCGCCGGGCACTCCAGGTCCACCGTGAAGTGCGACGCGCTGCTGGTCGACTCGGTCAGCCGGTCGGACACCTACCCGTACGTGGACGTCCGCGAGGACGACGTCGAGATGGGTCACGAGGCCAGCGTGTCCAAGATCTCCGAGGATCAGCTGTTCTACCTGATGAGCCGCGGCATGACCGAGGACGAGGCGGCGGCCACCATCGTGCGCGGCTTCATCGAGCCGATCGCCCGTGAGCTGCCCATGGAGTACGCGCTCGAGCTGAACCGGCTGATCGAGCTCCAGATGGAGGGGGCGGTCGGCTGATGGCAGGGCTTCAGGGGGCGGTGGAGTCCGCCGCCCCGGTTTCACGGCTGCACGAGCACCGCTCGGCGGACCTGGCTGATTTCCCGGTGCCGAGCGGCCGCGAGGAGGAGTGGCGGTTCACGCCGCTCCGCCGCCTGCGCGGGCTCCAGGGCGATGCCCCGCTGGCCCAGGGGAAGGTCAGGGTAGAGGTGGACGCCGCACCAGGGGTGTCCGTCGCGCGCCCGCCGCGCGGGGACGCGCGGTTCGGGACCGCCTTCCTTCCCGCGGACCGGGTCAGCGCCCGGGCGTTCGCATCGTTCGACGAGGGCACGGTGATCACCGTGCCGCCCGACACCGATGTCAGCGAGCCGACCATCGTGACGGTGCGCGGCGAGGACGCGGGAGGCGCGGCCTTCGGCCACACCGTGGTCGAGGTGGGCCGCCACTCGCGGGCCGTGGTCGTGCTCGATCACGCGGGGCACGCGACGTACGCGGACAACGTCGAGTTCGTGGTGGGCGACGGGGCCTCGCTGTCGGTGGTCAGCGTGCAGGACTGGGCCGCCGACGCCGTGCACCTGAGCCACCACCAGGCCCGGGTGGGCCGGGACGCGACGTTCCAGCACACCGTGGTCAGCCTCGGCGGCGGCGTGGTCCGGCTGGCCCCCTCGGTCAGTTACGACGGCCCCGGCGGGGAGGCGGAACTGCTCGGCCTGTACTTCGCGGACCCCGGGCAGCACCTGGAGCACCGCCTGTTCGTGGACCACAACCAGCCGCACTGCCGCAGCCGGGTCGACTACAAGGGCGCCCTGCAGGGCGACAGCGCGCACTCGGTATGGATCGGCGACGTGCTGATCCGGCCCGAGGCGATCGCCACCGACACCTACGAGCGGAACCGGAACCTCCTGCTGACCGAGGGGGCCCGGGCCGACTCCGTGCCGAACCTGGAGATCCTGACCGGCGAGGTGGTCGGGGCGGGCCACGCCAGCACCAGCGGGCGGCTCGAAGACGAGCACCTGTTCTACCTGATGGCCCGGGGCATCCCGCGGGACGAGGCGCGCCGCCTGGTCATCCGCGG
>DATCGA010000291.1:0-5558 GCA_036509215.1 Trebonia sp. | reverse complement strand
AGTGACCGATGCGGCTGCCAGCCGGCGGCCGGCCCGCTGGCACAGTTCCGGGGTCACCCGCTCGCTTGCCAGTGCGACAGGCGCGCCGGCCAGCCACATCCGGGCCGATGACCTAACCGACACGCGGCCGCCGGGGATGCGGGCCGCGTCGCGTTCCAGGCGCGCGCCGAGCGGCTCCCGTCGCACGCCGAATCCGGCCAGCGCCTTGCCCAGCGGCACATCGGAAGGCGGCGGGACCCGGTCGTCCGCGCCAGGGATCCCCAGCGCCGCCCGCGCGGACGCGGGAAGCCGGCCCGGCACGACCACCGAGGAAACCTCGGCGACCACGAGGCCGGAGCCCACGGTGCGCAACGCCCCGGTGCGCTCGTATCCGCGCGCGTCCGGGCTGACACGGAGGTCGCGGCACTCCGCCGGGGTCAGCGGACGGCCAACGCAGCCGGTCAGCTCGATGCAGACCTGCTCGCCGGCCAGTTCCTCGAAAAGGATCGTGGCCGGGCCGGTATTGCGAGCCAGCACCGCAACGACCGAGGCCGCGGCCTGCGCGCCGCTCGCCTCAGGCCCGGACGGCGGGGCCAACTGGTCGACGGTCTCGGTGATCGCGCCCAGCTTCGCTGCGCTGCCGAGATCCGAGTGCACCAGGATCAGCCGGATATCCCTGATCAGCCCGCACAGCAGGTCGCCGAGGGCAGGCGCGGTCTCCGGCGAGCGGAGCCAGGCAAGCGATTCTTCCATATACATAAAGTAATCAATTGATTACATAGCGCGCTAGTACCAGAGCGTGACATTAACCGATATTTACCTCGCAACCGGATCGCTCACCCCACGGCCCCCAGCCGTTCAGCCTTGCCCTCCCCGGTTTTGTGGCGGCGCTCAGCGACGACACCAGCGGCGCTCGATCGCCGAGAACGTCGGCACCGACCCCGGCACCGGCAACACGCTGATCCTGCGCACCCCGTACATCGGCGGGGACTACCAGCTCGACGTGATCAGCGCCCACGGCACGACGGTCGCGGACACCCCGCTGTCCGACCTCACCGGCCTCGACCGGGGCAACAGCCACCTGGAGAGCGCCACCCTCGACACCCAGCGGGACAAGGCCTACGCCGAGGTATACGACGCGGTCAACGGGCTCAGCCTGCTCTACGCGGTCAGCATGGTCAGCGGCGCCGTCACCGCGACCACGACCGGGACGCAGGGCCCCTGCCTGGACGGGGTGGCCTACCTGATGGTGAAGATCGACCCGGTCGCCGGGACCGCGTCGCCTGACCCGGTCCACAACGTCCTCGTCGAGGCGAGCATCTTCGAGGCCAACTTCCTGACCGACAACAACGCGATGAGCGAGATCACCGTCATCAACCCCACGACCGGCGCGGTGCTCAACCGGCTCCCGATCGCCAACCTGATCGACAGGACCGAAGAGGGCGTGAACTTCGACTTCACCACCCACCAGGGCCTCTACCTCGACCCGGCCACCAGAACCGGCTATCTCGCCGACGCATCCGACACCGGCATCGAGCGGTTCACCTACTAGTCCGCGTGGCCACGCCCACCTCACCCACAACACAAAGATCAACTTCATAGGTATTCCGAACGGACCGTGCCCTCCGCATCACCCGTCCCGCTTCCTCTGGCATGCTGGCGAGCGCAGCCGCTAGCACGGAAGCGGGACGGCGGCGGTAGAGACGAGCACGCCGCCGGTCACCGCCGACGGCGGGGCCAGGAGCGCGGCCGGGATCGTGACCTGCCAGGCGCGATGACCATCGGACAGCCGGAGGGCGGCCAGCAGGTCCGAGCCGTCGGGGCTGGCCGTCGGCACGATCAGCAGCGGGCCGTCCGGCAGGGCCGGCAGGACCGAGGAGGCCAGCCCGGGGTTGACCGGGGGCTGCTTCCATCCGATGGTCCACCGGATCCGCCCGGTCAGCGCGTCGCGCACGCTGATCCGGCTGACCAGCGCCACGCTGGCGCCGCCGGGCCCGGGGACGTTGTCGGGGCCGGTGACGATGCCGGCCGGGGTCACGAGGGCGTGGTAAGGCGAGGCGATCTGCCCCCGCACCCGGCCGGTGGCCGGATCGAGTTCGTCCTGCCGGGTGTCGCCGGATTCGTACGTGACCGACATCAGCCCGGGGGCGTAGGCATCCAGCGATTCCTGCGGGCCGGCCGCGAGCCGCCATTTCACGCGGCCGTCGGCCGCGTTGACGCCGAGCAGCACCTGCGTCGATTGGCCGTCAGCCCCGGCCTGCGTCCCGGTCAGGTACACCAGCCCGGCCGACGCCTGCGACCCCAGCTCACCATGGCCGGCCGGCTGGACGGCGGTCAGCACCTCGGTCCACCGGATCCGGCCGGTCTGGTCGTCGTAACCGGTCAGCCGGCCGTTCACCGCGACCAGCACCGCGCCGTCGGCCACGGTCAAGGGCGCAGCCGCCGGCCCGCTGATCGGGCCGGCCGGGAACGGGCGCGTCCAGCGGACCCGCCCGCTGGCCAGGTCCACCAGCTCAAGCGGGCCGTCATAGCGGACCGTGGCCAGGCCTGCGTCGGCGGTCGGATAGAACCCGGTCGCGTCCAGCCCAATCGGCAGCGTCCACCGGGCCCGCCCGGTGGACGCGTCCACCCCGGTCAGCACCGCCCGCGGGACCCCGCTGACGATGGTCTCGGTCACCACGACCACTCGGTCCTGCCACCGCCACAGGCCCGCAATGGGCTGGCCGTCGGCCCAGGACCACACCCGCCGCCCGTCGGTGACCAGCAGCCCGTCAAGGGCCGCACCCTGAGCGAAGACGGCAACCCGGCCGACCGCCAGCGACGCGTGCAGGCCGTCTTCGGGCGCGCTAAGCGGCGCCTGCCAGCGCACCCGGCCCGCCGTCGTCACATCCTGGGCGTACGCACGCGCGGCCGGCATGACACAGACGAAAAGCGGGCCGCTGCCGCCGCCGCAGCCGGCCAGCCCGGCGACAGCAAGGGCGCAGCCGAGAACGACCGAGCAAGCACGACGCACCGGGATCATGCCCTTTGGACGCGCCCAGCCGGCGGCCGGGCCGCATCCAGCCAGTCACAAAACAGTCACGCGTCCTCCACGGCAGGCGCCGGTCTTCGGCGCCCTCACTCCGGCGCTCGTGACGATTTCGCCCGGCCGCTCTACCGTTAGCACCATCGGCATCGTCAGTGACGCAGGAGGCCCTCGATGACCCCCCAGCAACCGCGCACCGTGGACCTGTTCGTGAACGGGCGCTGGCAGCCCCCGCAGGCGGGCCAGTACGAGCCGTCCGCCAGCCCGGTCACCGGTGAGCTGATCGGGCAGGTGGCCCAGGGCGACCGCGCCGACGCGGGCGCAGCGGTCCAGGCCGCCGCCGCCGCGCTCGGCGGGTGGGCATCCGCCACCGCCTTCGAGCGGGCGCGCGCCCTGCACCGGGTCGCGGACGCCTGCCAGCAGCGGCGGGACGAGCTGGCCCGGGCGCTCACCCTCGACCAGGGCAAGCCGCTGCTGGCCGAGGCCTACCCGGAAGTCGATGACCTGATCGGCTACTGGCACGACGCGGCCGAGGACGTGCTGCGCCTGGACGGCGCGATCCCGCCCAGCCGGCTGCCCGGGGCCCGGGTCCTCATCGAGCGCCGCCCGCTCGGCGTGGTCGCGGTCATCACCCCGTGGAACTGGCCGTACACGATGCCGGCCCAGGTCATCGCGCCCGCGCTGGCAGCCGGCAACACGGTCGTGTGGACCCCCGCCCCGAGCACGTCGGTGTGCAGCGCGGTGCTCATGGACGCCATCGCCGACGCGGCCCTGCCGCCGGGGACGGTCGCCTTCCTGCCCGGCCCCGGCCCGGTCGTCGGCGACGAGATCGCCGGCCATCCGGGTGTCGCCGCCGTCGCGTTCGTCGGGTCAACCCAGACCGGCCTGTCGGTCGCCCGGCGGGCGGCGGGCAAGGCCCAGCTGCTGGAGATGGGCAACAACGGCCCGCTGGTGGTCATGGACGACGCCGACCTCGACCGGGCGGTCGCCGGGACCCTCGTCGGGGCCTACCTGTGCGCCGGGCAGAGCTGCACCGCCGCCGAGCGGGTCCTGGTCCACGAGCGGATCCACGACGCGTTCGTGGCGGCGTTGGCCGCCGCAGTCGGCAAGGAGGTCGTGCTGGGCGACCCGTTCGACCCGCAGACCACGATGGGCCCGCTCAACAACGCCGGCGTCGCCGACAAGACCGCCCGCCACGTGGCCGACGCGCTCTCACGGGGGGCGGACCTCATCACCGGCGGCGGCGCCGAGTCCGGCCGCCCCACGGCGCTGTACTGGCAGCCCACCGTGCTCGACAACGTCCCCAGGGACGCGGTCGTGGCCCGCGAGGAGACCTTCGGGCCGGTCGCGCCGGTCATCACGATCGCCTCGCTGCAGGACGCGATCACGCTGACCGACGACCTGCCCTACGGGCTGATGGCGTCCATTTACACGGCCGACGCGGGCACCGGCCTGCGGTACGCCGATGCGGTCCGGGCGGCCTGGGTGAACATCAACGAGTCCTCGAACTACTGGGAGACGCACCTGCCGTTCGGCGGCGGCGGGGGCAGCGCCAGCGGCGTCGGCCGGGTCGGCGGACGGTACGCCATCGACGCCCTGTCCCAGGTCCGCACCGTCGTGCTGTCCGGCCTGACCGGGCGACCTTAGTCGATTCCTCGTCGGCGGCGATCGCGGCCAGCCATGCACGTGGGAATCCCCACCATTGAGATGAGCGCAGATGCGCGGGTTATGCGTCACGCGCTGTGCGTCAGATCCTCCTGCAGCGCACCGCCGACACTCATTAGGTCGCGGAGAACCGTCTTCACCCGGACTTGCGTACCCGGGACCTAACCGCCGAGGCCCGCCGGGTCACCGGCTTGGGAGCGGCCGTGCCTACGTGCGTCCGGTCCGCGAGAACGCGCGGCCCGCGCCAGCTTGCGGTTACCGCGTTGCGGTGGCCAGTGCCGCGCGGATGGCGTCCTCGCCGGCCGGCTGGCCCTTCTCGTTCGAGTACGGCCCGTACGGGGTCCCCCACACCGGCGTGCCCGTCGCCTGCCGCCAGCTATCGGCCAGCGGTCCCGCGTCCACCACGCTGTACCCGAGGGATTCGATGAACTCGGTCACCGCCGCCTTCGCCGGCGCGGAGTCCCCGGCGATCGGCAGGCACGAGCGGTCGGCCGCCCCCGCCGGGCGGGCGAGTGACAGCAGGTGCTTGAAGAAGATGTTGTTGAACGCCTTCACGAGCATGGCGTCCGGGATGTACCGCAGCAGCAGCTCGCTCGAGGTGAGCGACTTGCCGTCCAGTTCGGGGATGTGCCCGTCGCGCTCGGGCCCGTAGTTGCACGTGTCGATGACCGTCTTCCCGGCCAGTGGCGCGGCGGGCAAGTCGGGGAAGGCCTTGACCGGCACCGTGACCACGACGATGTCACCGGCCGCGGCGGCCTCCCCGCTCGTCGCCGCGGATGCCCGCGGCCCCAGTTCCGCGGCCGTGCCCGCGAGCGTTTCGGGACCGCGCGAGTTGCTGAGCACGACCTGGTGCCCGGCCTCGATGGCGAGCCGCGCGATGGCACTGCCG
>DATCGA010000290.1:0-16185 GCA_036509215.1 Trebonia sp. | reverse complement strand
ACCGGGCCGCCATCCGGCGTCAGCAGCGGGCCGCCCAGGGCGCGGTCGCCCGCGCCGTCGGCGCCGGGGCGGCCGCGGCCGTCTCCGCCGCCGAGTCGTCGCTGGCCCGGTCCAACGACCGCCGTGCCGCCGCCGAGACCGCGACCATCGCCGCCAGCGAGACCCTTAAGACCGTCCGGGCTCAGGCCACGGCGGTCTCGGCCGAGCTCGACGCGGTCGTGAACACCGCCCACGGCACCGAGATCTCCAGGAACGAGCACCGGCTCCGCCTGGAGCAGCTGGCGTCGCACGCGACCGACGAGTACGGCGTCGAGCCCGACGCCCTGGTCGCCGAGTACGGCCCCGGCGTGCTCATCCTGGTCTCGGCGGGCTCGCCCCTGGCCGTCGCCGCCCGCAAGCGCGGCACCGCCGTCGTCGTGGCCTCCGAAGCCTCGGCCCCAGCTCAGCCGTCCGCCGCCGCCTCCGCCGCCTCCGCCGCCGCCTCCGCCTCCGCCTCCGCGTCCTCAGCCGCGGCATCGTCCGCCAACGCCGACACCCCGGCCGCCGCTCCAGCCCCGGCTTCCGCCGCCCCAGCCCCGGCTTCCGCCCTATCGGCCGCGACTTCCGCTTCTTCTCCGTCCGCCGCTCCAGCGCCGGCTTCCCACTCGGTTCCTTCAGCCCCAACTTCCACTGATTCTTCAGCTCCAACGCCCACTGCCAACATTTCGGATATGTCGGATTCGCCGAAGGTCTCAGACGGTCCCAACGCGGCCGCCGCCGCGCCGGGGTCGCTCGCGGACGCGCTCCGCGCGGTTCGCACCGAGGCGGAAGAGTCCGAGGCGGTGGCCCCGCCCCGCAAGTCCAGGGCGGCCGAGACCGAGGCGGCGCCGGAGATCGTCGGGGTGCCGTACGTGCGGGCCGAGCAGGAGGAGCGGGCGGCCGAGGCCGACCGGCAGCTCACCCGGCTGGGCAAGGTCAACCCGCTCGCGCTCGAGGAGTACGAGGCGCTGGTGGAGCGGCACCAGTTCCTCGCCACCCAGCTCGAAGACCTCCGCAAGACCCGCCGCGACCTGCTGATGGTGGTCAAGGAGGTCGACGACCGGGTGCAGGAGGTGTTCGCCTCCGCCTACGCCGACACCGCCCGCGAGTTCGAGGGGCTGTTCTCGCGGCTGTTCCCCGGCGGCCAGGGCCGGCTGATCCTGACCGAGCCCGATGACATGCTGACCACCGGCATCGAGATCGAGGCGCGCCCGCCCGGCAAGAAGGTGAAGCGGCTGTCCCTGCTGTCGGGCGGCGAGCGGTCGCTGACCGCGATCGCCTACCTGTTCGCGATCTTCAAGGCCCGGCCGTCGCCGTTCTACGTGCTCGACGAGGTCGAGGCCGCCCTCGACGACAGCAACCTGCAGCGGCTGCTCGGCGTCTTCGGCGAGCTGCAGGAGAGCTCGCAGCTCATCGTCATCACCCACCAGCGGCGCACGATGGAGGCGGCCGACTCCCTCTACGGCGTCTCCATGCGCGGCGACGGCGTCTCCACGGTGATCAGCCAGCGTGTTCGCGAATCCGAGCCCGCCTAGGGCAGTGCGCGAGTACCGGAGCACCGGGTCTTGATGCGGGCAGGCTGTAGTGTGCTCAGGGGGTTTGAACGCGGGCCGACGGTGTTCGGGCCGCGTCGGGGACGTGCAATTCTTGGAGACAGTGGGCTGAAATGATCGCGTACATCATCATCATCGTGGTGGTCGCCGTGCTGCTGGTCGGCGTCGGCAGCACGATGTTCCTGCGGCCGCGGGGCATGCACGGAGTCCGGCGCAGCAGAAACGGCCAGCTCGACATGACCGGCTCGATGCCTGCGGTCAAGGACGCCGACTCCGACACCGAGTCCGGCGGCGGAGGCACGGCCACCGCGACCGCCACCGCGCCGCCGCCGCGCACGGCCGAACCGCCGGCGCCCGCCCGCCCGACGCTGGAGAAGCCGCCGCCCTCGGCCGGCCGGATGGTGCGGCTGCGAGCCCGGCTAGCCCGGTCGCAGAGCGGCTTCGGCACCGCGCTGCTGAGCCTGCTCTCGCGTGAGCGGCTCGACGACGACACCTGGGACGAGATCGAGGAAGTCCTCATCACCGCCGACGTCGGGGTCACCCCCGCCCGGCAGATCGTCTCCGACCTGCGGACGAAGGTCAAGGTCGAGGGCACCAGGACCCCCGATGACGTCAGGGAGATGCTCCGGTCCGAACTGCTCGGCGAGGTCGAGACCGGCGCCAGCCGGGCGCTGCGGACCCAGCGCCACGAGGGGCGGCCGGCCGTCATCCTGATGGTCGGCGTCAACGGCACCGGCAAGACGACCACCTGCGGCAAGCTCGCCCGGTCGCTGGTGGGCGACGGGCAGACGGTGGTGCTCGGCGCGGCCGACACGTTCCGGGCGGCGGCCGCCGATCAGCTGCAGACCTGGGGCGAGCGGGTGGGGGCGCAGGTCATCCGCTCGGACAAGGACAACGCCGATCCCGCCAGCGTGGCCTTCGACGCGGTCTCGGCCGGCATCGAGCAGGAGGCGGACGTAGTGCTGATCGACACCGCCGGGCGCCTGCACAACAAGAACGACCTGATGGACGAGCTCGGCAAGGTCAAGCGGGTGGTGGAGAAGCGCACCACCGTCGACGAGGTGCTGCTGGTGCTCGACGCGACCACCGGCCAGAACGGGCTCCGCCAGGCGCGGGTGTTCGCCGAGGTGGTCGACGTGTCGGGGATCGTGCTGACCAAGCTCGACGGCACCGCCAAGGGCGGCATCGTGATCGCGGTGCAGCGCGAGCTGGGCGTCCCGGTGAAGCTGGTCGGCCTCGGCGAGGGCCCCGACGACCTGGCGCCGTTCGACCCGGTCGCCTTCGTCGACGCGATCCTCGGCGGCTGATCCGGCCCGCCCGCCTGAGCTGCGGCCCGTCGAGTCAGGAAACGGCGACGTAATAATTCCGGGTGTGGATTCACCGTTATGACACATTCGGACTGGACGCAGGAAACGCCGGTACGGCATTGTCGGTTGTGGCGAACGAAAGGGTGATCACGTGAGGCTTATCACGGCTGTCATCAAGCCCTTCAAACTCGACGATGTCAAGGCAGCGTTGCAGGCATTCGGCGTGCACGGCATGACAGTCAGTGAAGCGAGCGGGTACGGCAGACAGCGCGGGCACACCGAGGTGTACCGGGGCGCCGAGTATCAGGTTGACCTCGTGCCGAAGGTCAGAGTGGAAGTCATCTGCGACGACGAGGACGCCGACGATCTCGTCGTCGTCATGGTCAAGGCAGCGCAGACCGGCCGTATCGGTGACGGCAAGGTCTGGACGGTGCCGATCGAGACGGTGGTTCGGGTCCGCACGGGGGAGCGCGGTCCCGACGCCATCTGAGCTGGGTTAACCCCGGTCCAGCACTGGCATAACACCAACACCATCATCAAATGAGAGGCCGGTACCACGAGCGCGCCGTGCTGCGGTTCGCGCGCTGATCATTCGGGGGACGACCTGGTGAGCGTGATGACTTCTTTCGCGGCTGATCGCAGCCGAAGGACAACGGAAACCGATCGCTGGCTGGCCGGCATGCTGGGGGCCGAGCCCGGGGTCGCGCTGGTCGCGGTCGGCGGCTACGGCCGCAAGGAACTGCTCCCCGGCAGCGATCTCGACGTGCTGATGCTGCACGACGGCAGGGACGGCATCGCCAGGATCGCGGACCGGATCTGGTACCCGGTCTGGGACTCCGGCGCCCATCTCGACCATGCGGTGCGGACCGTCCCCCAGGCCAGACGGGTCGCCCGCAGCGATCTCAAGGTCGCACTCGGGCTGCTGCACGCCCGGCACGTCGCGGGCGACGCGGACCTGACGACGCGGCTCCGCGAGGGCGCGCTCGAGGACTGGCGGGCCAACGCCAGGACCCGGCTGGCCGAGCTGAAGGGGCTGCATGAGGAGCGGACCAGGCTGCACGGCGAGCTCGCCTACCTGCTCGAGCCGGACCTGAAGGAATCGCGCGGCGGGCAGCGGGACGTGCACGCGATCCAGGCGATCGCGGCGGCCTGGGTCGCGCCCGCCCCCGGGCCTAAGGTCAGAGCCGCCTACGAGCAGATCCTGGACGCCCGCCACGTGCTCCACGAGGTCACCGGGCGACGCCTCGACCGGCTGGTGCTCGAGGAGCAGGACGAGGTCGCGCGCACGCTCGGCCTGCTCGACGGCGACGCGCTGCTGCGCCAGCTGGCGGGCGCGGGCCGGACCATCGCCTACGCGGTCGATCACGCCTTCCGCCAGGCGGACCGGGCGGGCGGCCGCCGCGCGCTCGGCGTCCGGATGCGCAGGGGCAAGCTGGATCGCCGGCCGCTCGCGGACGGCGTGGTCGAGCAGGATGGCGAGGTCGTGCTGGCCCGGGCGGCGGTGCCGCAGACCGACCCGGTGCTGGTGCTGCGGGTCGCCGCCGCCGCCGCCCAGGTCGGGCTGCCGATCGCGCCGCGGGCGCTGGCCCGGCTGGCCGAGTGCCCGCCGCTGTCGATCCCGTGGCCGTCCGACGCTCGCAACGAGCTGCTGGCGCTGCTCGGGGCGGGGGCGAGCGCGATCGCGGTCTGGGAGGCGCTCGACCAGGAAGGCCTGCTGGCCACCCTGATCCCGGACTGGGAGCGGGTGCGGAACCGGCCGCAGCGCAACCCGCTGCACCGCTTCACGGTCGACCGGCACCTGGTCGAGTGCGCCGCCAACGCGGCCGCGCTCGCCCGTGACGTCTCCCGCCCGGACCTGCTGCTGCTGGCCGCGCTGCTGCACGACATCGGCAAGGGCTGGCCGGGCGACCACAGCGTTTCCGGCGAGGTCGTCGCGCGCGATGTGTGCAAACGGGTCGGGCTGAACGATATCGACGTCGAGCTGGTCGCCGACGCCGTCCGCCACCACCTGCTGCTGCCGGTCGTGGCGACCCGCAGGGACCTCGACGACCCGATGACGGTGGAGCACGTCGCGACGACCGTCGGCGGCAGCAGGACGCTGCTCGAGCTGCTGCACGCGCTCGCGATCGCCGACGGGATGGCGACCGGCCCGGCCGCCTGGAACGACTGGAAGGCCGGCCTGGTAGCCGATCTCGTGCGCCGGGTGAGCGCGGTGCTCGACGGCGAGCCGATGCCCGAGCCCGCCGCACTGCGCGAGGACCAGCTGGCGCTGGTGGCCGACGGCGGCCCGGCCGCGATCGTCGAAGGCAACGAGGTCACCGTGGTCGCGCTCGACCGCCCGGGCCTGCTCTGGCGGGCGGCCGGGGTGCTGGCCTCGCACCGGCTCACAGTCCGCGGCGCCAACGCGACCGCCGTCGGCGACATCGCCGTCACCGTATTCAACGTGGTGCCTGAGTACGGCGACCCGCCCGACGCGGTGCTCGTCTCCTCGGACCTGCGGCGGCTGCTTGAGGGTCGCCTCGACGTGGAGGATCGGCTCGAGCGCCGGGCCCGCGCCGCCCGCGGCCGCGGCTTCACCGCCCCGCCGCCCAAGGTCACGCTGGTCGACGACGCCTCCACCACCGCCACCGTGGTGGAGGTCCGCGCGCACGACGAGCCCGGCCTGCTCTGGCGGATCGGCCGGGCGCTCGGCGAATGCGGGCTGAACGTGCACGCCGCCCGCATCGAGACGCTGGGCGCGGAGGCGGTCGACGTCTTCTACGTCACCGACGCGACCGGCGGCCTGCTGACCGACGTCGATCTGCGCAAGCGCACGATCCAGATGGTGCTTTCCGCCCTCAGCCCGGCCTGAGAAGGGTCATTCAGGGTCCGTTCGGGGGAGAAAATGGCCTCAGCCGGACGACTGGGCGCGTGGACTTATACCTCAGCCCCTAATCACCGGTAGCCTTGAAGTGTGTTTGAGACGCTCTCCGATCGGCTAACCCAGGTCTTCTCCTCGCTGCGCGGCAAGGGGCGGCTGTCGCCGGCCGACATCGATGCCACCGCGCGGGAGATTCGCATCGCGCTCCTCGAGGCGGACGTTGCGCTGCCCGTGGTGCGCCAGTTCATCGCGCGGGTGAAGGAGCGGGCGGCCGGGGCGGAGGTATCGCAGGCGCTGAACCCCGCCCAGCAGGTCATCAAGATCGTGCACGAGGAGCTCGTCACGATCCTCGGCGGCGAGACCCGGCGGCTGCGGTTCGCCAAGAACCCGCCGACCGTGATCATGCTGGCCGGCCTCCAGGGCGCGGGCAAGACGACGCTGGCGGGCAAGCTCGCCCTGTGGCTGCGGGAGCAGGGCAATACCCCCATGCTGGTCGCGGCCGACCTGCAGCGGCCCAACGCGGTCACCCAGCTCCAGGTGGTCGGCGAGCGGGCCGGGGTGCCGGTGTTCGCCCCCGAGCCCGGCAATGGCGTGGGCGACCCGGTCGCCGTGGCCGGGCAGTCGCTCGACGAGGCCCGCCGGTCGCTGCACAACATCGTGATCATCGACACGGCCGGCCGTCTCGGCATCGACTCCGAGCTGATGGCCCAGGCCGCGGCGATCAGGGACGCGACCGACCCGGACGAGGTGCTGTTCGTCGTCGACGCGATGATCGGCCAGGACGCGGTGGCCACCGCGCAGGCGTTCCTCGACGGGGTCGGCTACGACGGCGTGGTGCTGACCAAGCTCGACGGCGACGCCCGAGGCGGCGCCGCGCTGTCGATCGCCGCGCTGACCGGCAAGCCGGTGATGTTCGCCTCCACCGGTGAGAAGCTGGCCGACTTCGACGTGTTCCACCCGGACCGGATGGCGACCCGGATCCTGGACATGGGCGACGTCCTCAGCCTGATCGAGCGGGCGGAGAAGGCGTTCGACGCCGAGCAGACCGCCTCGATCGCCGAGCGGATGATGTCTGGCGAGGGATTCACCCTCGAGGACTTCGTTGAGCAGCTCCAGATGCTGCGCAAGCTCGGCCCGCTGAAGAACATCCTCGGCATGATGCCGGGCGCGTCGAAGAACAAGGAGCTCCTGGACAAGGTCAACGACAAGGACCTGGACCGGGCCGAGGCCATCGTCCGCTCGATGACCCCCGAGGAGCGGCGCACCCCCAAGGTCATCAACGGCTCCCGGCGGCTGCGCATCGCCAACGGCTCCGGCGTCACCGTCAGCGAGGTCTCCCAGCTGGTCACGAACTTCTTCGAGGGCCAGAAGCAGATGAAGATGCTGATGGGCGGCGGCATGCCCGGCATGCCTGGCATCCCCGGCATGGGGGCCGGGGCGCGACGGTCGAACAAGGCCGCCAAGGCGGCCAAGAACGCGAAGGGCAAGCGGCGCAGCGGCGACCCCCGCAAGGCGCTCGGGCCCTCGGGCGGTTCCGGGGCAGGAAACGGCGCCCCAGCGGGCGCGCCCGCGCTGCCGGCCGCCGCGGCGGCGCAGGACGCCCCGCAGTCGATGGAGGAGCTGGCCGAGATGCTCCAGCAGGCCCAGTCGGGCGGCCCGGCCGGCTTCGGCGGAGCGGGCGGCGAGGGCGGCTTCCCCGGCTTCGCCAACCCCGCCAACGTGCCGCAGTTCCCCGGTAGCGGATCGAACGTCATCCCGGCCGCCTTCGGCCGGCGCAACAAGAAGAAGAAGTAGCTCGCTCGAGGACCCGAACGATCCTCGCAAAATGGACTCGATTACCTCTCGTTCACTTTGCGTTCACCATGATTGTCTCTAAGAGTCACCGTTCAGCTACTTAAAGTCATGACTTGCTTGCAACGCTGAGATATGAGCACCTCAGCAGCACCTCCAGCTGACGCTGATGCGTTCCAGTCACTCGACGACTCGCACGTCACCAAGGCTCAATTGAAGATCATGTTCATCTCGGGCATGGGCTTCTTCACCGATGCCTACGACCTGTTCGTGATCGGCATCGTGGTGTCCCTGCTCAAGCCCGAGTGGAGCCTGTCGACCAGCCAGGTCTCGTGGCTCAACTCGTCCACCCTGCTCGCCTCGGCCGTCGGCGCGATCGTGTTCGGCCGGGTCGCGGACATGCTCGGGCGGAAGCGGATCTACGGGTTCGAGGTGCTGATCCTCGCGATCGGGGCGCTGGCCTCGGCGTTCGCCCCTAACTACGTCTTCCTGCTCGTCTGCCGGGTCGTCCTCGGCATCGGCATCGGCGGCGACTACCCGGTCTCGGCGACGATCATGAGCGAGTACTCGGGCAAGCGGGACCGCGGCAAAATGGTCGGGCTCGTGTTCGCCATGCAGGGCGCCGGCCTGCTCTTCGGGCCGCTGTTCGCCTCCGCCCTGCTCGGCTCGGGCCTGTCCAACGACTACGTCTGGCGGATCCTGCTCGCCTTCGGCGCCGTGCCCGGCATGGCCGTCTTCTACATGCGCCGCCGCATCCACGAGACGCCGCGGTTCGCGATGGCGGGCGGCGCCGCCGAGGAGGCCCAGGCCGCCGTCGACCACGCCACCGAGGCCGACGGGGCGTCCGCCCCGGTGGCCGAGTCGAAGGCGCGCAGCGGGCTGACCGTCGCCCAGGGGTACCTGCTGCTGATCCAGAGCAAGCGCATGCTCGTCTGGCTGATCGGCACGGCCGGCGCCTGGGCGCTGCTCGACTTCTGCTACTACGGCAACACGATCTCCACCCCGGAGATCCTCGATCTGCTCAACCCGCACGCCAGCCTGCTGCACAACACGCTGGTGCAGCTGGCCATCTTCGCCATCTTCGCGGTGCCCGGCTACATCGTCGCGATCCTGCTCCTGGACAAGACCGGACGCCGAAGTATCCAGGTACTCGGCTTCGCCATGATGGGGCTGGTGTTCCTGCTCATCGGGCTCATCCCTAGCGTGACCAAGACCGCTCTGCTGTTCGCCCTGCTCTACGGCATCAGCTACTTCTTCACCGAGTTCGGGCCGAACACGACCACGTTCATCTATCCGGCCGAGATCTTCCCGACTCAGGTCCGCACGACCGCGCACGGCATATCGGCCGGGGCGGGGAAGCTGGGCGTGTTCCTCGGCGCCTTCCTGTTCCCGGACTTCCTCGCCTCCTCGCTCGGGGTCCGGGGGGCGGAGATCATCGCCGGGATCGTCGCGCTGGCCGGCCTGCTGCTGACGATCGCGACCCTGCCTGAGCCCAGGGGCAAGACCCTCGAGCAGCTCAGCGACGAGGCGCTGGCCCCGGCGACGGTGCGCCGCGCCGTGCAGCCCGCCGCCAGCCCGGGCGGCTGACGTGAAACCCGCGCAACCGAAGCTGGAGTCGGCATGACGTACCGAGTCGTGGTCGGAGTAGACGGTTCCGCGCACGGAGACGCCGCGCTCCGCTGGGCGCTCGCCCAGGCCGAATCGCGAGGCGGCGACGTGACCGCCGTGTTCGCCTGGCAGCAGCCGTTCATCTCCATCCCCGGCGCCTTCAACCGGGAAGAACTGGAGCAGGCGGCCAAGGACTTCGTGGTCGAGAAGGTCAGCGCGGTCGCGCCCTCGCCCAGGGTCCCGCTGCTGCCGCTGGTGGCCGAGGGCGACCCGGCCGAGGCGCTGGTGGTGGCGGCCAAGGACGCCGACCTGCTGGTGGTCGGTACCCGCGGGCTCTCGCCGTTCATGGGCAGCGTGCTCGGCGCGGTCAGCCTGCGCTGCGCGGCCGGCGCCAACTGCCCGGTGACGCTGGTGAAGCTCGCCAGCGAGAAGCCGCAGGCGCAGGTCCCGGCGGACCACAGTGACGGTCGCCAGCGGGCCTAACGTAACGGAATTGCGCGCTAGTCGGCGGCGAGGTCGCGAACCGAGGCGATCGTGTCGGCCTCGGCGGCGGGCTTGTCGTCGCGGTAGCGCAGCACGCGGGCGAACCTCAGGGCGACGCCGCCCGGGTAGCGCGGTGAGCGCTGCACGCCGTCGAAGGCGATCTCGACCACGAGCTCGGGCCGGACGTAGACGGTCCAGTCGTCGCGGTGATCCTCAAGGTCGAGCAGGCGCGCGGTCTGCCAGGTGAGCAGCTCGTCGGTCAGGCCCTTGAACGTCTTGCCGAGCATCACCCAGCCGCCGGTCTCCGGATCGCGCGCCCCCAGGTGCAGGTTGGACAGCCACCCCTTCCGCCGGCCGTGCCCCCACTCGACCGCGAGCACCACCAGGTCGAGCGTGTGCCGCGGCTTGACCTTGATCCAGCCCGCCCCGCGCCGCCCGGCCGCGTACGGGGTGGCCAGCGACTTGACCACCACGCCCTCGTGCCCGCGGGCCACCGCGTCGCGGAAGAACGCGTCCGCCTCCTCCGCGTCCGCCGTCACCAGGCGCGGCATCAGCATCTCGGCCGGGACCACGCCCGCCAGCGCCGCCCGCCGCTCGGCGTCGGGCAGGTCGATCAGGTCGGCCCCGTCCAGGTGCAGCGCGTCAAACAGGAAGGCTGACAACGGCACGGCCGGATCGCCTTCGCTGGCGGCACGCGCGGCCGTGTCCTGAAACGCGTACGGCCGCCCGTCCGGCCGCAGCGCGATCAGCTCCCCGTCGAAGACCGCCGTCCGCAGCGGCAGCGCCGCCAGCGCCGCCACCACCTCGGGCAGTCGCGCGGTGATGTCGTCGAGCGTGCGCGTGAACAGCCGAACGCGGCCGCCCGAGACGTGGGCCTGGATCCGGATGCCGTCCAGCTTCCACTCCACCGCAGCCGGCATCCCCGGCGCGGTTGCGTCGGTTTGGCTGGCGTCACCGGTGCCGGCGTCATTCGCGCTCGCGTTGCCCTTCCCGGCAGCGGCCTTGGCCGCGTCGGCGGCGATCTTGCCCAGCGCGGCCTCGACCGACGGCGCGCTCGACGCCAGCATCGGCTTGAGCGGCTGGCCGACCAGCAGGCCGAAGCCCGACAGGGCCCCGGCCCCGCCGTCCAGCGCGGCCTCGGCCACGGCCGGCAGCGACCCGCGGAGCATCACCGCGCGCCGCACCAGCGCCACCGGGACCTCGGACGCCCGCGCCACCGCCTCGGTCATCACACCGTCGAGCGCGCCCTGGCGCAGTTCCCCGGACAGCAGCCGGACCAGGAAGAACTGCTCCTCGGCGGTGGCCGCGCTCAGCACCTCGTCGACCAGCCGCTTCCGTTCGGCGACCGATCCCGGGCCGACCACCGCCCCGATCTCGCTGAACGACGCGTCCACCCCGACAACCGTCAGCGACGGCGCGACCGACGGGGCCGGCGCGGACCGCAGCGCCGCCCACCCCACCCCGATCTGCCGCTGCGGCAGCTCGCCGGAGAGGTACGCCACCACGATCGGCACCTCGCCCGGCCCGGCGTCGCGGAGCGCGGCCGCGATCGCGGCGATCTTGGCCAGCCGCCCCGACGCGCCCGCGACCGCCCTGGAAACCTCGGCAACCTCTGCTAGCAGCACCCGTCCATTGTGACCCGAGCGGCAGCCCCCGCGCCCGCGCGGTCCGCATTAACGGCGAGCGCGTCGCCGCCGTCAGGCCGCACCGTGCCGCCTACGACCCCAATGCGCATTGGCGTTGTACCCCACCGCGCTAATCACCTATTGGCGTTGCGGCCCGCCGCGCCAATTGCGCACGGCCACGGCCGCACGCAAAATATATCTCCATAAGTCAAGACTTGTTCCCATTGACAGCTAATGCTAATTTTCGTGTGAAACATGTCCTGATCGAGCATATCTGGCTCATTCTTAGAAAGTGGGTAGTGTTGCGTAGGTCTTCCCTCGTCGCGTTCGCCATTTCCATGTCCGCGCTCGCCGCTTTCCTCGTTCCATCGGCTGCCTCGGCCGCTACCGACGCCGCCGCCACCGTCAGCTGCTCCGGTAGTGGATGCAACAACACGGACCCGGCAAGTACAGGGTGCTCCGCCACCGCCACTACCGTGAAAGAGGTAGAGGCATACGAGGCTGACGGCTCCGGAATCGCGGTGGGATATATAGACCTGCGCTACTCAACCGCCTGCCGGACGACCTGGGCCAGGTTCGTGGCGTTCTACCAGTCAGAAGACAGTGAGATCGAAGGAGCGGTGTCTCTAGTTAGGAATTCGGATGGCCGCTCAGAGTTCTGCAAGGCCTATAACACTAGTTTCTCGAGTACTCTGGACGGCTACACGTGCTACACCGATCAGCTCTATGACGGCGGCGTAACGTCGTACGCCTCGGGCTATGTGTACGATCCTTCCTCGGGACTCGGCACCAACGTGGTACGTACCGGCTCCTATTAGCACTGCGAGCGGTCACAGATATTGAAAGCCCTGCCCCGCCAGTTGGAAATGGTGGGGCAGGGCTCTGCCGATGCCTGGCGCATGTATTCAGTCACCTCTGACTTCACGCCCATCAGGAATCGTCTTCTGGTGACTCCTGGATATGTTTGCGGCCGGTTGCGAAGAAGGCATTAATGTAATCGTCCGGTGCGAGGTCGCTGTCGCGCAGGAGCGAGAAGACTTCCGTTCCGCTGCCTATCTCGCTCCCCTCGGTGATCGCGTAGGCCTGGCTGAGGCGGAGATACTCCGAGCCGTTCTCCGCTGCGTACTCCTGCGCCTCCTGCTCGGCCAGTTCGATCGCGTGGTCAAGCGACCGGGCGCGCCACAGGGTGATCCGCTCCTCGAATGGCTTGCCCTCCCAGCCGGACCAGGCGAACACACAGCGCACGCTGAACCACTCAAGCTCGTCGTCGGTCATGCGATCCACCCCCGTCCGCCACTGGTTGCTGGCTCACAACGACTACCGCGGCGGCTGCCGTGATCACGGCTGCAGGCAGCGCGTAGTTCTCGCCGTCGTCCGCGCGGCGGGCGCCCCGGTAGTCTGCGAGACGCCCGAGACCGGCGGCCGCCGACATCGCCTGGCTCCGCGACCAGACCTAATCGCAAGACCGGCCAGGGTCAAGATTGTCCGTCTCTGTCGGGGCGCACGCCTTCTCGTCCGGTATTGAAAAAGGTAGCGATATAGAGATCCGGCGAGAGGTCACTGTCACGCAGAAGCGAAAAGGCTACCATTCCTTCTCGCACATTCGCGCCTTCCCCGCAGCTATACACCTGAAAAAACTCAAGGTAATCGATCCCGGAATCATGTTCATACTCCCGCGCCTCCTGTTCAGCTAGCTCAACTGCATGATCGGCCGAAATCGCCTGCCATAGCGTTATCCTCTCCTCGAACGGCCGATCCTCCCAGTCGACCCACCAAAACAAGCAGCGCACGCCATACCATTCAAGACCGCCGCCACTGACCGACGGCCGGTTTCCGTGATCGTGTTCTCTTCCTGTTGAATAGAAGGTGCTAATGTACTCCGCAGGCTCGAGATCGCTCTCGCGAAGCCATGAGAACACCTCCGCATCGACCTCAAATATTTCCCGATCAATCCAGTACCCTTCGGAGTGCTCCAAAAAGTCTGCCTGGCATTCCTCGCCATACCGTCTCGCCTCCCGCTTAGCGAGTTCATGCGCCTCGTCGAAATTCTGCGCACGCCAAAGCGTAATTCGCTCCTCGTACGACCCGCTTTCGCTGTCCCGCAAACGGAATATGCAGCGCACTCCATACCACCCTGAGTAATCGAGGATTTTCTCAGGCATCGGAATCGTCCCCGGACGACTCCTGGACATGTTCCCCGCCGGTTTCGAAGAAGGTGTTTAGGTAATCGTCCGGCGTGAGGTCGCTATCGCGCAGGAGCGAGAAAATTTCCGTTCCGCTGCCTATCTCGGTCCCCTCGTCGATCGCGTAGGCCTGGCTGAAGTTGAGATACTCCAAGCCGTCCGCTGCTGCGTACTCCTGCGCCTCCTGCTCGGCCAGCTCGATCGCGTGGTCGAGCGACCGAGCACGCCACAGGGTAATCCGTTCCTCGAACGGTTTCCCCTCCCAGTCGGGCCAGGCGAACACACAGCGCACGCCAAACCATTCAAGCTCATCGTCGGTCACGCGATCAACCTATGCGGCCCGCGCTATGGCCGTGGCTGCCAGAGTCTGGCGCATGTCTTCAGTCACCTCTGACTTCACGGTTGACCCACGAAAGAAAGTCTTTATTGCCGAGGACCGGGCAAATCATGATCGACGGCTGCCCATAAGGGTGATTCTCCATGATGAACTGCTCGAGTTCGGGACGGCGGGTGGTCGTCGTGACAATGTCAAGCCGCCACTCTTCGCTGTCCCCGAAATCATCTTCAAACCACGACATCGACCGTACGCCGCTCGTGATCTGTACGCTGGCGGCGAGCCGAGTGTCAAGAACTGTGCGGGCAAGCCGCACAGCATCATCCTCGTCGAGAACTGTGGTTTTTATCAGCAGGCAATCATCGACGGATTGATCTGCTGCTTTGGACCGCAATTCTTGAGTGTCCTGCCTCGGGCGTTCCCCCTCCGGAATGCTGAGGTATCTCAGCCCCCAGGCCGCCTGATTCCTCACCATTGAGTTGCTATCGGTCAGCGCCGTTTCGAGAATCGGCCGCGCGCGGGCATCCCCGAGGAGCGCTAGTGTCTGGACCAGCGTGGCCCGCACCTCAGCTGTGTCCTCCCGTTCCCATCTCGCGAGCACGGCATCGACGGCAGCCCTGCGATCCCCATCTGGCGGCGGACTCTCCCTGTACCCGAAGACCTTGCCAACGACTTGAGCCGCCCACGCACGCACCGAGACGTCGTCCTCATCAAGCGCAGTGATGAGCAGGCCAACGTCTGGCGTATCACTTTCGAGTTGTGCGTTTACGGCTTCGATTGGAACGCTCATGCTCCCTCCACCCTGTTCACCGCAGGTACTTGGTGAGCCTACTCCGGCGGGTATCCGCCGTGCCACTAGAAGGCCCATGACGCTACGGCGCCGATTCCCGCGACCAAGCCGGCGCCGACGGCGACGACGGCATCCACCGGAAGACTCACAGCGACTACCACAGCGACTGCCGTTATCGCGACTGCGGGCAGGATATAGTCCTCGGCGATGGAGGCGAAATTGCTGTCACTCTCCTGAGGTGCTCGCCCAGTGTTATTCGGACCATGTGTTTTATTGCCGTTAGGGCCGACGTTAGTGTGATCATCTCCGGTCTGAACGTCCCACTCGCCCTTGATCGGGTCCCATTGCCATACGTCCCCATACTTATCGACCGGATTTCCGCTTTCTCTGGATATCGACCTAGGTTGATTGAGGCTCTGTCCCTTCTTTGGTATGAACGGGAACTCGCCGCCTGTAGGTAGCCGACTGATCAGACCACCTCCACCACCACCCGCAAGGCAGTCGCCGGACGGGTCGGCGCCGTCGAGCGGGCTGTCGTTTACGTAGCTGTAGGGCGTGTGGGTGACGTTGACCAAGGGGTCGACGGTGAGGAACTGGGCGGTCGCCGGGTCGTAGTAGCGCGCCCGCATGTACACCAGGCCGGACTCGGCGTCGGTGTACTGGCCCGCGTACTCCGCGCGTCCAGGCACGGCGCGGCCGCCGCCGTACCGGAATTGTTCACACTGACCGCCTGGCACCCCGAACGCGAACGCCTGTGGCTCCTGCTCATGCTCGCGTTCTACCGCTCCGGCAGGCAAGCGGAGGCGCTGAGCGCGTTCGGCCAGGCACGACAGACCATCACCACCGGCTACGGGGTCGACCCAGGACCGGAGCTCCACGGCATGCACAAGCGCGTGTACGCCCAGGACCTGACGCTGCTGACCGAGCCACTCGACCGCTACTGCTTCACCTGACTCGGCTACTTGCTACGCCTGGGTGGCGTCCGCCTTCGAGCGACCGAAGCGCCGCCGGGTCTGGCCGGCCGGCCACAGGTAGTAGCCGGTGGGAAGCAGCCGGAGGTTGACCTTGTCGTCCAGCGTGCCCCACAGGCCGCGCCGGAAGAAGACCGCGATCACGATCGCCACCAGGCCGAGGATGATCAGGTACCAGGCGTTGTAGGACTCCAGCGTCTGCTGGAGCACGATGAAGACGGCCGTTCCGATGATCGGCCCCTCGATCGTGCCGATGCCGCCGATGATCACCGCGAACGCCATCTCGGCCGTCCACTGCACGCTGAACACGCCCCCGGAGGTGCCGGGGACCACCTGGAGCTGCTGGATCGCGAGCACGCCGCCGGCCGCGCCGCAGCCGGCCGCGGCCACCACGAACACCAGCAGCCGCGCCATCCCGACGCGGACGCCGGCGGACCGCGCCGCCGTCTCGTCATCGCGGATCGCGGTCAGCACCAGCCCGACCCGCGAGCGGAGCAGGAAGTACACCCCGCCGATGGCGAGCACCGCGACAGCGAGCGCCGCCCAGTAGGTGTAGGCGGCCAGCACCGCCGGGTCCATCCCGGTCAGCCCCGGCAGCGGCTCGCCGGTGCCGCCGCCGATGGACTGGATCTGCTCGATGACCAGCATGATGGCGGCCGCCA
>DATCGA010000289.1:0-8218 GCA_036509215.1 Trebonia sp. | reverse complement strand
AGCGTGCCGAAGATGGCCGGGGCGACCCGCCAGCCGAGCGAGTTGAGCCCGTAGAGCCACTCGCCGACCGAGATCAGCAGCTTGCCGACCGGCGGCTGGACCACGTACTCGGCGCAGGCGGTGCCGGAGCAGTGGAAGACGAAGTCGGTGTGGCCGGCGATGATCTGCGTATTGGCGTTCGGGAAGAACGTGGCCCAGTTCCACTCGACGCCGTGCTGCAGGATCGACCAGGCGTCCTTCGCGTAGTACGTCTCGTCGAAGATGATCGCGTCCGGCGACGATAGCCTGTAGAACCGCAGGAAGGCGGCGAACGCGGTGACGATCAGCGGCCCGATCCAGCCCCATACCCGGTCGGTGGGCATCGGGGTCATCAGCCGGTCGCGGAGCACGGCGATCCTGGCGGCGGCGTTCGCTGCCTGGTCAGCGGTGGTCCGGTCGACGCCGAGGGCGGGCTGGTCGCCAAGGCCGACGGCATCGCTGACGGTCTCGGCCCGGCCGGGGCCGCCGTCCTCTGGGTCCATGGCCGGCTGACCGGCCGCAGTAGCGGTCATCGCACGCAATGCTATGTGGATGGAGGCCCGAGTGGGGAGTGCAAACGGCAGCGGACGTGATAACGACCGCGACACGACAAGTCGGGCAGGCGACGGCGTTCTGACGCTGGCGGGCGTTCCCATCGGCCGGCCGGAGGACGCCCCGCCCCGGCTCGCGGCCGAGCTGGCGACCGCGGACGTGGTCGCGGCCGAGGACACCCGGCGGGTTCGCCAGCTCGCGGCCGCGCTCAACGTCACCATCGGCGGCCGGGTGATCTCCTACTACGACGTGATCGAGTCCCGCCGGGCGGACCAGCTGGCGGCCGAGCTCGCGGCCGGGAAGAACGTGCTGGTGGTCACGGACGCCGGGATGCCGGGGATCAGCGACCCCGGCTACCGGGTGGTCGCGGCCGCCGTCGCGGCCGGGATCCGGGTCACCGCCGTGCCCGGGCCGTCCGCGGTGACCACCGCGCTGGCGGTCTCGGGGCTGCCGACCGACCGATTCTGCTTCGAGGGATTCCCGCCCCGCAAGGCGGGCGAGCGCGAACGGCGGTTCGCCGAGCTGGCGGCGGAACCGCGCACCCAGGTCTTCTTCGAGTCGCCCCGCCGGGTGACCGCGACCCTGGCGGAGCTGCGGGCCTCGCACGGCGACGACCGGGCCGCGGTCGTCTGCCGGGAGCTGACCAAGACCCACGAGGAGATCGTGCGGGGCCCGCTGGCCGAGCTGGCCGCCTGGGCGACGGCCAGGGACCAGGAGTCAGGGGGCGTCCGAGGGGAGATCACGCTGGTGGTGGCCGGCGTTGGCCAGGCCGTCGCGAAGGCCGCCGCCAGGGATTCTGCGCGGGAGGCGCGGCGAGCCGCCCGATTCGCCGCCCGCGCCGTCGCCCGCGGTGCCGCCGACGGGCCCGCCGACGGCGGCGTCGTCGGCTGACGTCCCGGCGCCCGCCGGCGCGTCCGGACGCTCGCCGCGGGCCCGCCGTCCGAACGCCATCGCCGCCGCCAGGCAGGCGAACGGCACCGCGGTGGTCACGTACCGGTAGTCGAACTCCGCCGTCGCGGCCGGCGCGACGACCAGCGCCACCGAGCAGAGCCACGGCAGCAGCGCATCCCGGCCCGCCCGCCGCCACCTGAGCACCACCCCGGCCAGCCCGGCCAGCAGGATCAGCCCGTACACGGTGCCCGGCAGCCACACGTAGCGCTGGTAGACCCGGATCAGCTCGGCGAACGGGTTCACCACCGCGGTGCCGGGGTTGCCCCGCACGTAGTACGCCTCGGGCGAGGAGTAGCCCCGGAACGACGATCCGGGGATGGCCAGCGAGTGGTAGCCGAACAGGTACTCGTCGTAGGTCTGGCCGTTGGGGAAGACCTGCCGGCCCCAGTCGAACGAGCGGGCGGTGTCGTCCCAGACCGCCCGCGCGTAGTCGAGCGGCTGCGCCTCGACCGCCTTGACCGCGAACTGCTCGGCCAGCTTGTTGACGGTGGGGGAGAACTTGGGGGCCGGGAACCGGTTGAGCGGGCTGGCGGTGTCCCAGATGTAGGCCTGGGCGATCGGCCGCTGGGCGGGCGGCACCGAGGTGCAGAGCGAGAGCAGGTCGGCCGGCAGCGTCATCTTCGAGCACTCGGCGAACGTCATCACCCGCGAGTACAGGAAGACCCCGGTCGATTCGGTCATCGTGAACTGCCCGTGGGCCGACTTGTACCACGCCTGGTAACCGACGATCGGCCCCGCGAACGCGATCCCGCAGGCCACCAGCCCGGCGATCAGCGCCCGCCAGCCCCGCCACCTGGCCCCGCCGACGGCGACGCCTTCGGCGGGGCCGGGGAACAGGAACCGGATCAGCAGGTAGAGCGCGAACACCGGGATCAGCGCGAGCCCGGTGGAGCGGACGGTGGTGGCCAGCCCCAGCAGCAGCCCGGCCGCCAGGCAGGCCCGCCAGGACGGCCGGGGGTTCCACAGCAGCACCGTCATCGCGGCGAAGGCCAGGAACAGGAACAGCGTGTCGGTCATGATCAGGTGCTCGAGCTGGATCTCGAACCCGTCGTAGAGCACCGGCAGCGTGCACGGCACCGCCACCCAGGCGGGCGCGGCGAACCGGCGTCTGGCCAGGGCGTAGATCATCACGGCGACCAGCAGGCCCATCAGGTGCTGGGAGACGGTGACCAGGAAATAGCTATGGAACGGAGAGAGAAGCCAGAGGTAGACCGGGTAGCCTGAGGGCCGTGATGTTTCCGGCGTGAGGGTTACGGCCGAGGACACGTAGCTGAACGAGTCGTTGAACCAGGACTGCCATCGGTAGCCAAGCTCGGCGTCCACGCGGAGCAACACGGCCGGTATCAGCGCCAGCGCAAACAGCTTATTGTCGGCCAGACAACGCCGGATGACCGCTGGTACTGCTCTCAAACCCGTATCCTCCACGGTGTAAAAGGTAAACGGTGAACGGAGTCCACGTGGAGCTGACCGTCGTGATGCCCTGCCTCAACGAGGCAGAGACCGTGGCCACCTGCGTGACCAAGGCGATGAAGTTCCTCGCCGACAGCGGGGTGAGCGGCGAGGTTGTGCTGGCCGACAACGGCTCGACCGACGGCAGCCAGCAGCTCGCCGCCGCGGCCGGCGCCCGCGTCGTCCCGGTCAGCGACAAGGGCTACGGCAACGCGCTGATGGGCGGCATCCTGGCCGCCCGGGGCGAGTACGTGATCATGGGCGACGCCGATGACAGCTACGACTTCAGCAACCTGATGCCGTTCGTGACCGAGCTGCGCAAGGGCGCCGACCTGGTGATGGGCAACCGGTTCAAGGGCGGCATCGCGCCCGGGGCGATGCCGCCGTTGCACCGCTACCTCGGCACCCCGGTGCTCTCGTTCATCGGCCGCCTGTTCTTCCACTCCAACATCGGCGACTTCAACTGCGGCCTGCGCGGCTTCCGGCGAGACAGCGCGATCAAGCTCGGCCTGCAGGCGACCGGCATGGAGTTCGCCAGCGAGATGATCGTGAAGGCCGCCCTCGCGCACCAGAAGATCTCCGAGGTGCCGACCACCCTGGCCAAGGACGGCCGCAGCCGCCCGCCGCACCTGAACACCTGGCGCGACGGCTGGCGGCACCTGCGGTTCCTGCTGCTGTTCAGCCCGACCTGGCTGTTCCTGCTCCCCGGCCTGGTGCTGCTGATCGTCGGCCTGGGGTTCGGCGCGGCCGTCGCGCTCGGCCCGCTCAAGATCGGCGGCGTCTCGTTCGACGTGGACACCCTGGTCGCCTGCGGCGCGGCGGTCGACATCGGCTTCCAGGCGATCCTGTTCTGGCTGTTCACCCAGGTCTACGCGGGCGCCGAGGGATTCCTGCCGGAGGAGCCGAAGGTGCAGCGGCTGCTCGGCCAGCTCTCGCTCGAGCGGGGCCTGCTGGTCGGCGCGGCGGTCGGCCTGGCCGGCCTCGTCGGCCTGATCTTCTCGCTGATCTACTGGGACGGGTACTCGTTCGGCCACCTCAACTACGAGCACGAGCTTCGGCTGATGGTGCCGTCGGTGACCGCGCTGGTGCTGAGCTGCCAGCTGATCCTGGGCACGTTCTTCCTGTCGATCCTCGGCATCAAGCAGAACAAGCCCACGCCGGTCGGCGCGAAGGCGGAGCTTAATGTCAGCGACGACCACGCCACAGCCCGTAGGCTTTAGTCATGCCATCCGCCAACGCTGCTACCACCCGGGGGGGCGGGCCCCCCGGAGCCCCCCGACACATATTGACCGCGCCGGCCTGGCCCTACGCCAACGGCCCGCGGCACATCGGCCACGTCTCCGGCTTCGCGCTGCCGAGCGACATGTTCAGCCGGTACCAGCGGATGGCGGGCAACCAGGTCCTGATGGTGTCGGGCACCGACGAGCATGGCACCCCGATCCAGGTCCAGGCGGACAAGGAGGGCCTCAGCGCCAGGGAGGTCGCCGACCGCTACAACGGGGTCATCGGGCAGGACCTGGCCAACCTCGACATGAGCTACGACCTGTTCACCAGGACGACGACGCTCAACCACTACGCGGTCGTGCAGGAGATCTTCACCACCCTGCTGCGGAACGGCTACATCTTCCCGAAGACCACGCTCGGCGCGATCTCGCCGTCCACCGGCCGCACCCTGCCCGACCGGTACATCGAGGGCACCTGCCCGATCTGCAGCTACCCGAGCGCACGGGGCGACCAGTGCGACAACTGCGGCAACCAGCTTGACCCGATCGACCTGATCAACCCGACGTCGCGGATCAACGGCGAGACCCCGGTCTTCGTCGACCAGGAGCATTACTTCCTCGACCTGCCCGCGTTCGCCGAGGCGCTCGGGCCCTGGCTGCAGTCCAAGTCCGGCCAGTGGCGGCCGAACGTGCTCAAGTTCTCGCTCAACCTGCTCGACGACCTCCAGCCGCGGGCCATCACCCGCGACCTCGACTGGGGCGTCCCGGTCCCGCTTGACGGCTGGCGGGACCGGAACGACAAGCGCATCTACGTCTGGTTCGACGCGGTGATCGGCTACCTGTCGGCCTCGGTCGAGTGGGCCCGCCGGTCGGGCGACCCGGACGCCTGGCGCGCCTGGTGGAACGACGAGAACGCCGAAGCCTATTACTTCATGGGCAAGGACAACATCGTCTTCCACTCGGAGATCTGGCCGGCCATGCTGCTCGGCTACGACGGGGAAGGGGCGAAGGGCGGCAGCCCGGGGCCGCTGCGGCACCTGAACCTCCCGTCCGAGGTGGTGAGCAGCGAATTCCTGACGATGGAGGGCCGGAAGTTCTCGTCCTCGCGCCAGGTGGTGATCTACGTGCGGGACTTCCTCGCCCGCTACGACGTGGACGCGCTGCGGTACTACGTGGCGGTGGCGGGCCCGGAGACCCAGGACACCGACTTCACCTGGAGCGAGTTCGTCCGGCGGAACAACGACGAACTGGTCGCTACCTGGGGGAACCTCGTCAATCGGGCGGTATCGTTCGCGGCCAGGAACATCGGCTCGATCCCGGACGCGGGCACGCTCACCGAGGCCGACCACGCGCTGCTCGCGGCGACCAGCGGCGGGTTCGCCACGGTCGGCGACGAACTCGCGCGCTCGAAGTTCAAGGCCGGGGTCAACGAGGCCATGCGCGTCATCGGCGAGGTCAACAAGTACTTCTCCGAGCAGGCGCCGTGGAAGCTCCGCGAGTCCGACCCGGAGCGGATGCAGACCATCCTGCACGTCACCCTGCAGGCCGTGGCCGATGCCAAGACGCTGCTCACCCCGTTCCTGCCGCGCTCGTCGCAGGCGGTCAGCGAGATGCTGGGCGGCCCGGCCGACTGGTCCGGCATGCCTCGGATCGAGACGGTGGACGAGGAGGGCGGGCCGTCCTACCCGGTGATCACCGGGACCTACGACTCGTCGTTCCGCTGGGAGTCGCGGCCGATCGCGGCGGGCACGCCGCTGGCCGTCCCCACCCCGCTGTTCAAGAAGCTCGACCAGTCCGTGGTTGATGAGGAAATAGCCCGGCTTCAAGGCGATGAATAATCATCCGAACGGTCGCGTGACTTCGCCCGTATCGTCTGGTAGCTCCAGCGAGGTGGTGCAGCCATCCTCCGGGGGCGCAGCCTCCCCGCATGGGGGGCCCCCGCCCCCCATCCCCCCTGTCCCCCGTACCCCCCGGGGCATGTCCGATGAAAAGGCGAGGATATCGGACATGCTTCCAGAGCCGGGGGGCTTCGACAGCCATACGCACATGGACATCATGGGGCTGCCGGTCGAAGGAGTGCTGGCGGCGGCGCGGGCGGTCGGCATCGAGCGGGTGGTCAACGTCGGGTGCGACCTGCCGTCGTCGCGCTGGTCGGCGTCCTGCGCCGACGAGTACCCCGAGGTGTACGCGGCGGTGGCGATCCACCCGAACGAGACGTCGGCCCTGGACGCCCGGCGCGACGAGGCGCTAGCCGAGATCTCGTCGCTAGCCGAGTCTCCCCGGGTGGTGGCGATCGGCGAGACCGGGCTGGACTACTACCGTGACTGGTCGGACCCGGCCGTGCAGCGGGAGTGGTTCCGCGCGCACATCGAGATCGCCCAGCGGACCGGCAAGACGCTGATGATCCATGATCGCGAGGCGCACGCGGACGTCCTGGCGATCCTGGCCGAGACCGGTCCGTGGCCGCCCTGCAGCGTGATATTTCACTGTTTCTCCGGCGACGCGCAGATGGCGGCGGAGTGCGCCGAGGCCGGGTACGTGATGAGCTTCGCCGGCAATGTGACCTTCAAGAACGCGGACGCTCTGCGGGAGGCGGCGCTGGTCGCGCCGCCCGAGCTGTTGCTGGCGGAGACCGACGCCCCCTACCTGACCCCGATCCCGCACCGGGGCAAGCCCAACTCGCCGGCCATGACCGCGTACACGATCCGCTTCCTGGCCGAGCTCAAGAACCTAGACGTCTCCGACTTCTGCGCCCACCTCCAGGCCACCGGCGCCCGTGTCTTCGCCTGGTAGCGGTTCGGGGGTCCGCCTGCTCGGCGCCGGGGACATCAGGAGCCTGGCCGGCCGGCTGGACGTGCGGCCGACCAAGAAGCTCGGGCAGAACTTCGTGATCGAGCCCGGCACCGTCAGAAAGATCGCGGCTCTCGCGGCGCCGCGCAGCGGTGACGTGATCCTTGAGGTCGGACCCGGTCTCGGCTCGCTGACGCTCGCGCTGCTTGAGGCCGCCGTCGCTGTCGGTGACGCGCGGGTGATGGCGGTGGAGATCGATCCGGTGCTTGCGGCCGAGCTTCCCAAGACGATCGCGGACCGGGCGCCCGAGTTCGCGGGGCTGGTGGACGTGGTAACGGCCGACGCGCTGGCGATTGGCGAGGCCGAGGTGGGCAGGCCGACGGTGCTTGCGGCGAATCTGCCTTACAACGTGGCGGTGCCGGTACTGCTGAACCTGCTGGCGGCGCTGCCCTCGCTGGAACGCGGCATCGTGATGGTGCAGGCCGAGGTGGCGGACCGGATGTGCGCCGGGCCGGGCAGCCGGGTGTACGGCGCGCCGTCGGCCAAGCTCGCCTGGTACGCCACCGCGAGGTCCGCGGGGACGGTCCCGCGCACCGTCTTCTGGCCGGTGCCGAACGTGGACTCGAAGCTGGTCGCCTTCACCAGGCACCCCCCGCTGCCGACGACGGCCACCCGCGCCGAGGTCTTCGCCGTGATCGACGCCGCCTTCGGTCAGCGCCGCAAGACCCTGCGCGCAGCCCTGGCCGGCTGGGCCGGCTCTCCGGCGGAGGCCGAGCGCCTGCTCACGGAGGCGTTGGTCGCATCGGGGGCGCGCGGCGAGCAAGTTGAGATCGAGGGATTCGTCAGCATTGCCCAGACCCGCAGAGGTGACGGGCCCTTCGATCAGGAGACGAAGTAGGCTTCCGTGACTGTGACGAGTGTGACCGCGCGGGTGCCCGCGAAGATCAACCTCCAGCTCGCCGTCGGGCCGCTGCGGCCCGACGGCTACCACGGTCTGGTGACGGTATTCCACGCCATCGCACTGTTCGACGAGGTGACCGTCGCGGCCGCCGGGGCCGACACCGTGACGGTGGCCGGAGAGGGCGCCGATCATGTCCCCGCTGACGGTGACAACCTGGCGCTGCGGGCGGTGCGGGCGCTGCGCGAGGCGATCGCGGCCCGCGACGGCGCGGCGCCCGACGCGGGCCCCGACGGGCGAGCCGGGGCGGCCGTCTCCATCCGCAAGCGGATACCGG
>DATCGA010000288.1:0-2771 GCA_036509215.1 Trebonia sp. | reverse complement strand
GTTCCTGGGCGAGGCGGCCTGCCTCGCCGTCACCCCCTATGCCGGCGCCACGTTCGGGGTCGCGGCCGCGATGGCGGGCCTCGGGGTGCTGAACGGCTTCGGCAACGTGCTGACGATCACCGCCTTCCAGCGCTGGGCGCCCCCGCGCGCGCTCGGACGGCTCTCGGGCCTGCTCATGCTGACCAGCTTCGGGGTGTTCCCGATCTCGGTCGCGGTCGCGGCCCTGGTGGTGCGCCACTGGGGGCCGACGCCCTTCTTCCTGATCGCGGCGGTCACCCTGGCCGTCGCGATCGCGGCCGGACTCAGCCAGCGCGCCTGGCGCGAGTTCGGCGCGAACCGCTCAACACCAACGCCGGAACCGGCAAATCACCTGGAAGGACAACCCGCATGAACCCGTTGCTAGCAAACGACCTCGCCAGCTGCCACCTGCGCGACCTCAGGCACCAGAGCGACCAGCGCCGTCGGCAGGCGCTGATGACCGTGAACCGCCGCCACCGCCAGTCACCGCTGGTCCGCCAGATCGGCTTCCGGCTGATGGAGGCGGGGCTGCGCCTGGTGCAGAACTCAGCCGACTGAGGCACCGACGACCGAGGGCTGATGCCAGCGCCGCCAGCGGCGGCGTTGGCCGGGTCGCTGTAGTCTGTCCGAGACGGCGCGCCTTTGTTCGGGTGTGCGCCCCGCTCGCGAGGGGGGAGCCGCGATGCGTGAGCCCGGCTACTCCGACGCCCTCCGCGTATTGCGCGACGCCGCCGGCGGTGACCTCCAGCATGTGATCGCCGCCGCCTGCGAGCCCGTTCCGGCCTGGGATCCCATCGTTTACCTGGGAGACCTCTCGGGTGAGCTGCTGCTCCCGCTGACGGCCGGGGAGGCCACCGAGGCCGTCGCCGGATCGATGGCCGGCCGGGCGTTCAGCACCGGCCAGCCGGTGACCAGCGAGCGCGACGACGGGATCCGGATCTGGGTCCCGGTCAGCGAGCAGGCCAGCAGGACCGGGGTGCTGGCAGTCACGATCGGCGACAATGCCCCGGAGACGATCGAACGGACCGAGCTCCTCGGCGTCTTCGCCGGGCTGGTCATCGCCGCCGCCGCCCGGGTCAGCGATGTCCCCTACATCCGGCGGCAGGGACGGGAGATGTCGCTGCCGGCGGGCATGCAGTGGGATCTGCTGCCGCCGCTGAACACCCGCACCCCCGGCGCCACGATCGCCGGCCGGCTCGAGCCCGCCTACGACATCGCCGGCGATGCGTTCGACTACGCGGTCGGCGGCGAACTGCTCGACTTCGCGATCATCGACGGGATGGGCCACGGCATCGCCTCGACGCTGCTGACCGGGCTCGCGATCGGCGCCTACCGGCACGCGCGTCGCGGCGGCGCCTCCATCGCGGACATCCACATGGCCATCGACCACGCGCTCACCAGCAACTACGACGACGATTCGTTCGCCACCGGCATCGTCGGCAAGCTCGCGTTCGGCACCGGACGGCTGGAATGGTCGTGCGCCGGGCATCCGCCGCCGCTGCTGCTGCGCGGGCGCAAGGTCGTGGCGGAACTGGCCAACGACCCCGTTCTCCCCTTCGGCCTGCGGGGGCGGCCCAAGCTGAGCAGCGCCGATCTCGAACCCGGCGACGCGATGCTGCTCTACACCGACGGGGTGACCGAGGCCCGCGCGGCCGACGGGGATCTGTTCGGGCTCGAACGGCTCACCGACCTGCTCGAACAGGAGGCGGCCAGCGAACGGCCGCCCGAGGAGATGCTGCGGCGCCTGGTCCGGGCGCTGCTCGAACACCAGCCCGAGGGCCTGCGCGACGATGCCACCCTGCTGCTTGTGCAGTGGACCGGCCGCGCAGCGTGACAATCTGCATGCGATTGACGAAATTGGTCACACGGCGGTGATCAGGCGATATTGGGGTAGGCGATCCTCATGCGCACGGGCACGGGGGGAAGCGGGCCTATGGTGAACGACGGGCCCGGCGCCGACCGTGGCGGCCCCGAAGAACCGGCTAGCGCGGGCCGCCCGCAGGGGCGGTGGAGCCGGCGGCGGGGATGGCGGCCCTGGGTCAAGCCGGTGCGGCGAGTGGTGCTGCTGTTCGTCCTGGCGCTGGTCGTCGAGTACCTGGTGGTGCCGGAGCTGGTGGGCGCCAGAAAGGACCTGTACCTGCTGAACCAGGTGAACGGCGGCTGGGCGGCCGCCGGCCTGGTGCTCGAGGGCGTCTCCCTGTTCTGCTACGCGGTGCTGACCAAGGTGCTGCTGCCGCCCGGCCCCAAGCCGAGCCTGTCCCGGTTGTTCCGGATCGACCTGTCGGCGGCGGCCGTCGCGCACGTCATCCCGGCCGGGACGCTGGGCACCGCCGCGCTCGGGTTCCGGCTGTTCACCAACGAGGGCATCTCCGCCAACGACGCCGGCGTGATGATGGCGGCCAAGGGGCTGGGCTCGACCATCGTCCTGAACGTGCTGCTGTGGCTGTCCCTGGTCATCTCCATTCCGCTGGCCGGGTTCCGCCCCATTTACGGGACTGTCGCCATCATCGGGACCGTGCTGCTGGCGGCGGTGGCGCTGGTGATCGTCGGGGTCACCCGCGGCACCGAGCGGGCGTCCCGGATTCTGCACATGGTCGGCGACAAGATCCCCTGGGTGAGCGGCGACCGCCTCGAGGCCGCCGTCCGCGAGGCCAGCAAGACGGCGTCCGCGATGGCCAAGGACAAGCACGTGCTCGCCTGGGCGCTGGTCTGGGCATCGCTCAACTGGCTGCTGGACGCCGCATCGCTGTGGT
>DATCGA010000287.1:0-10853 GCA_036509215.1 Trebonia sp. | reverse complement strand
TGTAATCTCTGTCATGGCCTCAGGGCTTGACCGGGCCGCGCATCTCCAGCCACGCCGACGTCTGGAAGTGGGCTCACCACGTTCCCTTCCCAGCCATGGCATGCGTTCGCACATGGTCGAGCCCCCGCCCAGCGCCTGGTGGTCGGCCGGCAACGGCGTCGGCATCGACAACCGATCCCAGCGCAACACGCTGAACGGGAACTTCGTCGGCACGACGGCCGACCGCGCCCTCGGAAATCACGGCAACGGCGTGTCCATCGACGGCGCCAACTTCAACGCCCTGGTGGGCTGCACGTTCGCCAACCAGCCGTTCGTCTACTACAACGTGATCAGCGGCAACCAGCAGCACGGCCTGCTGGTCACGGACGCCGACCGCACCCTGGTGCACGCGAATTTCTTCGGGGTCGGCGCCGACAACACCGCGGTCATCGGCAACGGGCTCAACGGCATCGAGGTCACCGGATCTTCGAGGCACACCCAGGTAGGCGGGGTCATCCCGCTCGGCAACGTGTCCGCCGGCAACAAGCTCAACGGCATCGACGTGGCGGGCACCGCGAGCTACTTCACCACGTTCAACACCTTCGGCGGGCTGCTGGCGTTCAAGGGGGCCGCGCCCAACGAGCGTGACGGCCTGCTCGTCACCTCCACCGGCGGCCACAACCTGGTGCGGACGAATGTGTTCTCCGGCAACGCCAGGAACGGCATCGAACTGTCCGGCAACGCCAGCGGGGTGACCATCGACCCCAACATCGCCGGCCTGACCACCAAGGGAAACGCCGCCCTTCCCAACCGAAACGACGGCGTGCTGATCGACGGCTCCGCGCACGACAATACGATCGGCGGCGACACGGCCTCGGTGATCCCGCAGAACACGTTCTCCGGCAACCACGGCTACGGGCTGGTGATCATAGGCTCCGCCTACGACAACAGCGTGTTCACCACCTTCATCGGGACCAACGTGCCCGGTACGAAGGCGCTGGGTAACGGGAAGGGCGGCGTGCTCATCAGCGGCCGCGCGCACGGCAACTCCATCGGGAACACCGGCAAGCCGCCCGTCAACCTGATCAGCGGCAACACGAGCTCGGGCGTGTGGCTGGCCGTCGGCTCGATCGGCAACCGGGTGATCGACAACTACATCGGGCTGAGCCGATTCGGGAAGCCGCTGCGCAACACCGGCAAGCCGGTCGTGAACGACGGCCGCCACAACATCGTGAAAGGCAACATCTGGTAGCCGGCGCGTGCCTCGGCGACGGCGGAGGAAAACGACTAGCGGGCCCGCCTAGGATTGTTGGCAATGAGCGCCGTACTGACTGCCAAGGGTCTCACCGCCGGGCACGGGACCCATACCCTCTTCTCCGGGCTTGACCTGACGATCGCGCCTGGGGAGGTCACCGGGCTGGTCGGGGTGAACGGGGCCGGGAAGTCCACCCTGCTGCGATTGCTGGCCGGCCTCGACGCCGGCGCGCTCGCGCAGGGCTCGGTCATGCTCAGCCCGCCGACCGCGACCGTCGGGTACCTGCCGCAGGAGCCCGACCGGCGCGAGGGCGAGAACGTGGCCGCGTTCCTAGCCCGGCGCACCGGCGTGTCCCAGGCCCAGCTGGAGCTTGACGAGGCGACCGAGTCCCTGGCCGTAGGCGCGCCGGGCGCCGACGACGCCTACGCGCCCGCGCTCGACCGGTGGCTGAACCTGGGCGGCGCCGACCTGGAGGAGCGCGCCGCGAAGGTCATCACCACCCTCGGCCTGCGGGTGGACCTGGACCGGCCGATGACCGGGCTCTCCGGCGGCCAGGCGGCGCGGGCCAACCTGGCCTCGCTGCTGCTGTCCCGCTATGACGTCTTCCTGCTCGACGAGCCGACCAACGACCTCGACATCGACGGGCTCGAGATCCTGGAGGACTTCGTCCGCAAGCTGCGCGCGGCGACGGTGCTGGTCAGCCACGACCGCGCGTTCCTCGAGCGCACCGTCGACCGGGTGCTCGAGCTCGACCTGGCCCAGCAGAAGACGCGCCTGTACGGCGGCGGCTACGCCGGGTACCTGGAGGAGCGCGAGACGGCGCGGCGGCACGCGCGGGAGAACTACGAGCAGTACGCGGAGACCAAGGCCGAGCTCGAGAACCGGCGGCGGACCCAGATCGGCTGGTCCGATAAGGGCGTCCGCGAGGCGAGGTCGAAGGCCACCGACAAGGACAAGCACGTCCTGCACGCGCAGGTCGCCCGCTCGGAGAAGCTGGCGGGCAAGGTCAAGGCGACCGAGCGGATGATCGGCCGGCTCGAGGTGGCCGAGGAGCCGCGCAAGGAGTGGCAGCTGCAGATGGAGATCGCGGCCGGGCCGCGCTCCGGCTCGGTTGCTGCGGTCATGCGCGAGGCGGTCGTCGACCGCGGCGCGTTCCGGCTCGGCCCGGTCAGCCTGCAGATCGACTGGGCCGACCGGGTCACGATCACGGGGCCGAACGGAGCGGGCAAGTCGACGCTGATCGACGCGCTGCTCGGCCGGGTGCCGCTGACGTCCGGCCAGGCCTCGCTCGGCAGCGGGATCATGATCGGCGAGGTCGACCAGGCCCGCAGCCTGTTCCGGGGGGAGCAGCCGCTGCTTGACGCGTTCGCCGTCCAGCTCCCGGACATGGTCCCGGCCGAGATCAGGACCCTGCTGGCCAAGTTCGGGCTCAAGGCGGACCACGTCACCCGCCCGGCCGGCAGCCTGTCCCCCGGCGAGCGCACCCGGGCCGGGCTGGCGCTGCTGCAGGCCCGCGGCGTGAACCTGCTCGTCCTCGACGAGCCGACCAACCACCTCGACCTGCCCGCCATCGAGCAGCTTGAGTCGGCCCTCGACGGCTACCCCGGCACCTTCCTGCTGGTCACCCACGATCGCCGGATGCTCGAGGGCATCTCGGTCACCCGCCACCTGGCCGTCGAAGACGGCCAGGTCACCGAGGTCGGCTAGACGCCTGATACCCGGGCGGGCCGTCGGATTCAGGCCGAGTTGGCCGACCGCGGCGACGGCGACCGGTCCCCGCACAGCCCGCCGTCCGGGCCAAAGTACGGCGGGTCAAGCAGCGTGACCGACAGCCGGGCGCCGTCCGGGCGGGACGGCAGCCGGCAGGTGAACGGAGCGTCGCCGACGAGCACGTCCGCCTCCCAGCCGGCCCCGCTCGGCCGCGCCGCGGTCACGGTCCCGCTGACGACGAGGCCCTGCCCGGGCTGGCTACCCGGCAGGACTCGGTCCGGATGCACGCCGGCCACAACGCCGGCCGCGCCGCCGCCAACGGCGTCGGCATCGGTGTCGGCATCGGTGTCGGCATCGGCCGGGACGAAGCCGAGGTAGCCCACAAGCTCGGCGACGCGACGGGAGGCCGGCCGGAGCACCACCGCGTCAGGCGCGCCCGCCTGCAAGATCGCGCCGGCGTCCATCACCAGCAGCCGGTCCGCGAAGGCCTGCGCATCCGACAGCTGATGGGTGACCAGGACCGACGGCACCGACCGCTGCGAGGAAAGCTCTTTGACCAGCGCGGTGAGCGAGCGGCGGAGGGCGGCGTCGAGCGAAGCGAACGGCTCGTCGAGCAGCAGCGCGTCGCAGCGCGCGAGCAGCAGCCGGCCGAGCGCTACCCGGTGCCGCTGGCCGCCGGACAGCCGGGCCGGCATCGCCGCGAGCAGCTCCTCAATGCCGAGCGAGGCGGCGATCTCGGTCAGCTCAACCCCCGCCGCCGAGTGCCCGGCCCGCGACGACCGCGCGTACGTCAGGTTCGCGCGGACCGACAGGTGCGGGAACAGCCCGGGATCCTGCCGCAGCAACCCGACCCGCCGCTCCCACGGCGGCACCGCCACCCTCGGCGAAGCAGTGCTGGTCAGCGTGCGGCCGCCCAGCTCCACGCGCCCGGACTGCGGCTCGACCAGGCCGGCGATCACCTCGAGCACAGTCGTCTTGCCCGCCCCCGATGGGCCGAACAGGGCGACCCGCTCCCCGTCGGCCACGTCAAGCGCGGCGCGGACGGTGAAGTCGCGGCGGTCAGCCGCGACGTCGACGTTCAGCACGCGCGCTCCAGACGTAGGCGGCCAGCGGCAGCGGCAGCGCGACCACCAGCAGCACCAGCGCGTACGGGAGCGCGGTGTAGAGGCCGGTCTCCTGCAGGGTGGTGAAGATCTGCATCGGGATGCCGAACGGATGGTAGGCGATGATCACCACGGCCCCGAAGGCGCCGATCGCCCGCGCCCAGGCGACCGCCAGCGACATCGCCAGGCCCGGGGCGGCCAGCGGCAGCGTCACCCGCCGGAACACGGTGAACGGCCGGTCGCCGAGCAGCCCCGCCTGCTGCTCGAGGCTGGTGTCGACGCCGCTGAACGCGGCCTGCGCGCCGAGCACGTAGTACGGCGCCGACTCGTAGACCTCGGCGATCACCAGCGCCAGGAAGGTGTTGGTGGCCGACTGGTGGAACCAGTCGAGGATCGAGCCGATCCAGGTGTAGGGGCCGACCATGAACACCAGCAGCAGCCCGATGACCAGCGGCGGCAGCAGTAGCGCGGACAAGATGCCGGCCTCCCAGATCCTCGGGAACGGCAGCCGGTCGCGGGCCATCATCCACGCCAGCGGCGTGCAGAAGACGATCAGCACCGCCAGCGTCACGCCGCCGGACTCGACCGACGTGAGCAGCGGGTCTAGGTCCCCTGGCCCGGTCAGCGCCGACCATAGGTCGCCGGGCGATATCCGGGTGATGAGCGTGATCACCGGGCCGAGCAGAGCGACCCAGATGATCGCCGCGCCGACAAGAGAAAAGGCAGCGGATATCGAACGGACCCGGGGTGCCCGTCCCCCGCTTGCGCTGAAACGGGCGCGGGGCGGACCGGGACGGGAGCCGCCCCCATCCCGGACCACCCCGGGATAAGCCTGCGGGCTAGGAGCCCAGCTCACTGAGGATTTCTGCCGGGACGGAGCTCTTGTCGCCGACGACCGTGGACGTGACCAGCTTGAACCCCCCCGCCTTGTACTGCGCCAAGCCGGCCGGCGACAGCGTGTACTTGATGAACGCGGTCCCGGCCGGGGTCGGCGTGCCGATGGTGGTGATGTCGATGACCTGCGGCGATCCGCTCTTGGTCATGCCGTTTTCGAGCTTAACGGTCGCCGTCGCGTACGTCGAGGCGAGCGAGGCGTCGCCCAGGTTGATCGCCGTCGGCAGCGGGATGTAGGCCAGGTGCAGCTCGATCGCCTGAGTGACGAACGCGCTGGACGCGTCGAGCTGGCCGGACTCGAGGGTGGAGTCGAGCGAGGACTCGGCATAGATCTGGCTCGACTTCGAGGTGCCGAAGTCGCTGGTGCCGAGGATCTTCGACACCGTGTCGGAGGGCAGGTGGTAGGACTTCTGCGCGAGCTCCAGCATGTAGATGAAGTCACGGCCCTGCGGGTCGGTGTTCGGGTCGGTGCGGCCCAGCTTGAGGCCGGGCGTCTGCAGCAGCGTCGAGAACAGGCTGCTGAGCGGCTTGGAGCCGTCGGCGTAGGCCTTGAACTCGCTCGCGTACTTGGACTTCGGGTTGTACGCGATGACCATTGAAGTGCCGGCGTACGGGATGTACCACTTGGTGTACTTCGGCTCCAGCGGCGTGATGTTGTCGCCGCCGACCGACTCGAAGACGTTCGGGCTGATCTCGCCGGCCGCGATGTCAGACGAGAGCGTGCCGGAGGAGTTGCCGGTGCCTGAGTAGCCCGCGCCGGTCGCGGCGGTGAAGGCCGACTTCACGACGTTCTCATTGAGGAACTCAAGGGACGATGCGTACGCCACGTTCGCGGTGCCGGTGACGCTGGCGGACGCGGACGGCGATGACGCGGCCGTGGTGGCCGGCGCGGAGGCAGGAGCCGACGAAGACGACGAAGACGAGCTGCTGCAGGCCGCGGCGGCCACGCCGAGGCACGCTATGCCGGCCACGATGACGGTCCGCCTGGCGGTAGTCCGGAAAGTAAGCATTCCCCGACGATAGCCAGCGCTGCTTGCGTGACGCAACCAGGGCTGGCCGGCCGCATCACGCGTCGTATCCGTCGCGCTACCGTTCTGACCTGGCATTTCGCATCAGCGGGGTGGGCTCGCCAGCCTCGGCCTTCGCCACTTGTTGCTGTTATCGTGATCTGGCCGATACCCGCGCGGCTCAGTCGGACCGCGACCGGTGCTCGTTGACGGCGATCACAGTCCGCGCGGTCGGCGATTGGCGGTCCGCTCATTGACCGTCGCTTCCGGTTGGGCGGATGATGACCCTCAAACTGTGGATATATCCCGGGAGGGTGTTGCATGAAGACGCGAGCAGCGGTGCTCAGGGACCTCGGCAAGCCGTTCGAGGTCGTCGAGCTTGACCTCGACGAGCCGAAGGCCGGCGAGGTGCTAGTCCGGTTCGCCGCCTCCGGGCTGTGCCACTCCGACGACCACCTGCGCACCGGCGACATCCCGGTCAGGTACCCGATCGTCGGCGGGCACGAGGGCGCCGGCGTCGTCGAGCAGGTCGGGGCAGGGGTGACCAGGCTGGCCGTCGGCGACCACGTGGTGGCCTCCTTCTTGCCGGTCTGCGGCAAGTGCCGGTTCTGCGCGCGCGGCCAGACCAACCTGTGCGACTACGGCCGGTTCCTGTACGAGAACTGCCTGCCGGACGGGACGTTCCGCTACCACGAGGCGGGGACCGACTTCGGGCAGATGTGCCTGCTCGGGACCTTCTCACAGGCCGCGGTGCTGTCCGAGGCGTCGGTGGTGAAGATCGAGAACGACATCCCGCTCGAGCTGGCCGCGCTGACGTCGTGCGGCGTGCCGACCGGGTTCGGGTCGGCGGTCAAGGCGGGCGAGGTCAAGCCGGGTGACATCACGATCGTGTACGGGATCGGCGGGGTCGGGGTCAACGCGCTGCAGGGCGCCTCGATCGCCGGCGCGCGGCACGTCATCGCGGTCGACCCGGTCGCGTTCAAGCGCGAGTCCGCGCTCGGCTTCGGCGCCACCCACGCGGTCGCGACGACCGACGAAGCCCAGGCGCTGGCGCAGGAACTGAGCTGGGGCGTGGGCGCCGACCAGGCGATCGTGACGATGGGCGTGGTCACCGAGGACGTGGTGTCGGCCGCGTTCGCCGCCATCCGCAAGCGCGGCATCGTGGTGCTGACCGGCCTGGCCGGTCCCGGCGCGAAGACCGTGAACGTGTCCGGGTTCGAGCTGGCGCTGTTCGAGAAGCGGCTGCAGGGCGCGCTGTTCGGGTCGTCCAACCCGTTCGACGACATCCCCCGCATCCTCGACCTGTACCGGGCGGGCAAGCTCAAGCTGTCGGAGCTGATCACCACCCGGTACACGCTGGACCAGGTCAACCAGGGCTACGAGGACATGATGGCCGGCCGCAACATCCGCGGCGTCATCGTTCACGAGTGACCGCTGGTGATCGAATTTAATTAATTACCGGGAGTCACGCATAGGTTACTGACAAGTAGATCCTTACCATGGGCGCATGAACCCGCTCTCCGGAGTCCTCAGCGAGGCGTGGGCGCTGTACAAGCGCCACGCCGCGCATTTCATCCTGATCGCGTTCGCCATCTACCTGGTGATCGCCGTCATCACCGCGCTGCTGAGCCTGGTGCTGGGTTCCTTTGGCGCGATCCTCGGCGGCCTGCTCAGCCTGCTTGGCACCTTCCTGCTGCAAGCCGCGCTAGTCAAGGCCGTGCAGGACGCACACGACGGGCGCCACGACCTCGACCTGCGCGCGTCGGTGGAGGCCGCGCTGCCGTTCTTGCTTCCGGTCACGATCGCCGGGCTCTTCGCCAGCATCGCCATCGGGGTCGGGTTCGCGCTGCTGATCGTGCCCGGGCTGATCCTGCTGACGTTCCTGTCGCTGATCGTGCCGCACATCGTGGTCGGCGGGTCGACCGCGTTCGAATCGTTCGGCAAGAGCTGGGCGACCGTCCGCGGCTACGCCTGGCACGTCTTCGGCACCTACGTGGTGGTGTTCCTGATCCTGATCGTCGGCGAGATCGTGCTCTGGCTGATCCTGCTGGCCCTGCCGAACGCGGCCAGGACCTTCATCTCCGACGTGGTAGTGGGCACCCTGGTCGCCCCGTTCCTGGCCGCGGTGGTGACGCTGGTGTACGACCGGCTCACGGCCGCGCACGGCCGGCAGGCGGAGGCGGGCACGACGCAGGGGACGCCGCCGGTCGTCGACTACGGCCAGTACGGCGACGCCTAGGTCGACGGCGCCTGATGTCGACCGGGCCTAGTTCGGGCTGAACTGCTCGTGCGCGTAGTCGGGGGCCGGGCGGGAGGTGGTGGCCCGCAGCATCGCGATCTCGCGCACGAGCAGGGAGCGCTCGAGCCGAAGCCGCGCCACCGCGTCGGGCGCCGCCAGCAGCGACTGCCGCTCGGGCAGGTCGATGATCATCGCGGCGCCGATCACGTAGGAGAGCAGCGCGGGCTCGTCCGGCAGGTCGGCGATGCTGATCACCCCGCCGCCCTGGTCGGCCAGCGCGTTCAGGTAGGCGCGGAACCCGGCCTGCACCTGGCGCACGGTCCCCGCCGCCGCCTCGGCCGCGCCGGGCTCGGCGCCGTCATCGTCGGGCAGCAGCTCGATCTCGCCTTGCAGGTACGGGCGCGATCGGTCGACGTCCACCAGCCGGAACCGCTCGGTGCCCACGGTCAGCAGGTCATAGCGGCCGTCGGCGGTCGGCGCGGCCTGGCGCATCACCGCAACGCAGCCGACCTCGTGCAGCGCGGCGACGCTGTCCGCTCCGACCTCGCGGCCGGCCCGGATCGCGATCACCCCGAACCGCCTCGGCTCCGGCCCGGCCAGCAGGTCGGCCACCAGGGTCTGGTACCGCTCCTCGAAGATGTGCAACGGCAAGCGCATGCCCGGAAACAGCACCGCAGACAGCGGGAATAGGGGCAGCATCTCGCTCATATCGATGAACGTACATTCAGTGAGTGTGCTTGCTGTTCTTACTGTGCTCGCGGCGCACAGGAACGACGCCCGTTGCCAGGCGGTTAATTACATTGCCCTGCCGCCTGGGTGTCGCCTACCCTATCAGCAACGCGTTGACGGAGACGAGTAGCCTGGGACCACGCGAGCGGAGAGAGCCGCCGGCAGCTGCAAAGGCGGCCTCGCGTCCCGAAGGCGAAGACACTCCCGAGCGGGCTTCAATGAGGCCGCCGCCGGCTCAGCCGGGCGGCGGCGAAGGTGCGGTGGCACAGCGAGTCGGCCCTTCTCGCCCGCACCAGTCAAGGGATCACCACGGAGTCCTCAGGAGGACTAAGCGATGATCCGCACCCTCGTTGCCGACCTGCACAGCCACGTCGGCGAGACCGTTTCCATTGCAGGCTGGGCGCAGACGCTCCGGCTGCAGCGCGCCGTCCAGTTCGTGCTCGTGCGCGACCATACCGGCGTCGTCCAGATCACCCACCGGCGCGACGGGAGCCCGCTCGAGGCGAGCCTCGACGGCCTGTCGGTCGAGTCGGCCGTCCGGGTGACCGGGCGGGTGGTGGCCAACCCGGTCGTGACCCTCGGCGGCATCGAGCTCATCCCGGACCAGGTCACGGTCGAGAGCCACGCCGAGGCGCCGCTCCCGATCGACGCCAACACCGGGCCCGAGGGCCGGCTCGACTGGCGGTTCCTCGACGTCCGCCGCCGTCCGGCCGCCCGGCTGGTGTTCGAGGTGCAGACCACCGTCGAGCAGGCCATGCGGGCGTTCGCCTACTCTCACGGCTGCACCGAGATGCACACACCCAAGCTGATGGGCACCGCGTCGGAGTCCGGCGCCGAGGTGTTCGAGGTCGGCTACTTCGGCCGCAGGGCCTACCTGGCGCAGTCGCCGCAGTTCTACAAGCAGGCGGCGATCGCGGCCGGCGTCGACCGGGTCTTCGAGGTCGGCCCAGTCTTCCGGGCCGAGCCGTCCTACACCGCGCGGCACGCGACCGAGTTCACCGGGGTGGACGTGGAGCTCGCGTGGATCGACGGGGTCGAGGACGTGATGGACTTCGAGGAGCGGATGCTCGCGCACGTGCTGGCCGAGGTCGCGGCCGTGCACGGCGCGGCGATCAAGGAGCACTTCGGGGTGGACGTGGTGGTGCCGGAGGTCCCGTTCCCGAGGATCTCCATGGCGGAGGCGCTGCAGATCGCGGGAGCGGGAGCTCGCTCGGGCTCGGGCGAGTCGCCGCGCGACGACCTGGACCCGGCCGGCGAGCGGGCGGTGGCGGCCTGGATCCGCGAGCGCACCGGGCACGAGTTCGCGTTCGTGACCGGGTACCCGGCGTCGGTCCGGCCCTTCTATCACCTCCGGCCGGCCGGGCAGCCGGAGCTCACCGCCAGCTTCGACCTGCTCTGGCGGGGCCTCGAGATCACGACCGGGGCGCAGCGCGAGCACCGCTACGACGTCCTCGTCGCGCAGGCGGCCGAGCAGGGTCTGTCACCCGAGCCGATGCGGGACTACCTGAACAACTTCAGGTACGGGTGCCCGCCGCACGGCGGATTCGGCCTCGGTCTCGGCCGCCTGCTGATGACGCTGCTCGGGCTCGACTCGATCAGGGACGCGACGTTCCTGTTCCGCGGGCCGAACCGGCTCACCCCGTAGCCGGTTAACTAGCGCAGCCCGCCCACGGGAACTTGTGAGGGGCTGCGCTAGGGAGCGAGAACAGTAAGCCCGGCTTCTGCGCATTCGTCGTCTTGCCCTGGCATCATTCCGCCGCTTACCGCCAGCGCACCGAGGACGGTGTCCCCCCGCAGGATGAGCGCCGCGCCGGCGCCCGCCAGGATGGGCACCCGCACGGCCCGGTCCAGCTGGGCGAAGAAGCCAGGGTTGGCCTCCTGCAACTGGCGCAGTGCGGCGCCGTCGCGGCGGAAGAGGGCGACGCTGGCCGCCTTGG
>DATCGA010000286.1:0-2106 GCA_036509215.1 Trebonia sp. | reverse complement strand
ACGGGCTCGTCGTCCGCCCCGGCCCCCGCCTCGTCGACGGCGTCGAGGCGCTCGCAGCCATCTTCCACCCGGACCCAGCAGGCGCAGTGGAGGCCGGGCGCCACACCCGTCGCATCGCTTAGCCCTTCGTTGAGGCCACGCCGCAAAAGATCTTGGAAGAATCTTTCCTGACGGAAGAAAAGCACGCTCTACGGGTCAAACCTTCCATGACCTCTTGCTCCGGCGCGCTTCCGTCAGATAACAGCAAGAAGCGGCTCGCTTGGTCTGGGCCAGGCGCGCTGCGCCGTGGCGACTGCGAGCCCGATAGCGGCGTTAAGCTCATCGACGCAGCCGATGGCCTCCATCCGGGGCGCGTCCTTGGCGAGCCGCGCACCGCCCCAGATGCCCGTCTGGCCACCGTCTCCCTTACGGGTGTAGATCTTCACCAGGGACCGTCCTTTTGACGATGTCGCGCGAAGCGAATGGCGCCGCTTACCCATCCTGCCAGGCTGCGCCCGGCCGTGGGATTATGCGTCCCAGCGGACCACGGCGTGTCCCGGGATGCCGGGCAGGGGCAAGGATGCCGCTTCCGCCTCGACCGCGTCGCGTTCCGCACGGGACAGCGGGCGCCAGGTCTGCACCGTCAGCACCGCGCCCGCCCGGCGCCACGTCCCGGCGGGCTCGCCGTCGACGAGGAGCGCGCCCGGCCAGACGCGCGACGTCCAGAGTTCACGTTGACGAGCCACGTCGGGAACCAGGAGATCTCGGTCGGCATCCTGGAGGAGGAAGAACGAGTCGCCGCTCGGCAGCAGCCGCGCGGGCGCGGTCGGGCCGGGTTCGGCCCGGACAGCGGCCTCGTCTTCGCTGAGCAGCCACGCCTCGCCGACGGGTGTCCGCATTGGCGTCATTGAGCCGGCCAGCGCCTCGAACGCTGTGATCGCGGGCCGGGGGCCGATCCCCGCCCAGCGGCCGAAGGCCTCGGGTGTGGTCGGCCCGTAACTGCGCAGGTAGCGGCGCGCGAGTTCGAGCCGCGCCTCGCGGGCGGTCGTGTCCGGGGCCGGCACGATCCAGACGGTCGGCTGCCGAGCGCCTTCCCACCGGATGAGCACGGTGCCAGTCGCAGCCGCGTACCTGAGCCGGTTGGGATCGATCCCGAGCCTGCTGCCCGCCTCCTTGTGGGGCGTCCGCTCGGCGCCGATGGCGGCGGCCAGGTCCGCGGCGAGACCCTCCGCCCGCTGCCGCCCCTTGGCGTCGTCGGGCATCGTGCCGAGCGAGAAGACGGCCAGATCGCACGCGGCGACCACGAAGACGCTGAACCGAGGCCCCCACAGCTGCACGAGCGACGGGTCTTCCCAGGCGGACGATGCGGTCCCGTCGACCCGCGCGTGAATCGACAGCAGGGCGGCCCGCGGCATGCTGTCCTGCAGGCCCGCCCAGGCCGCTCGTTGCAGCGAGGCCGGCCCGGGCTGAAGCCGCTCGTCGAGTGCGCCGACGTGCCGCCGGAACGCCAGGATCTGCGACCGCGTGAGGTCGAGCCTGGTACCAGTCCTAGTCACGCCGCATCACCACGAAACGCACTCCTTCTCCTGCGGCCGGAAAGCCCAGCCGACACGGTACCGCGCGCCTCGCGAAGCCGCCCGGGCTAGACCCCAAGGTCTCAGCCCGCCCGGCGGTCCGGACCCTCCTCGGGCTCATCCCGTGGTTCAGCCAGGTCCGATGGCGGCGCCGGCGGCGTGTCCGGCGACGAGTCTCCTGGCGGCCGCGTCCCGACCACCGTCAGCATGCCCGCGACCGCTGTCTCCATCGCGGCCCGGCCCTGACCGGGCTTCACTTTCAGCGAGACGTACGACAGGGCGCCGACCGGGATTGGCAGCCAGAAGTTGACCAGCCGCCAGGCGAGCACGCCGAGCGTGGCCACGCTGCGGGTGACGCCGAAGCCGACCAGCAGCAGCGGGGCGGCCGAGTCGACGACGCCGAGGCCGCCCGGGGTGAGCGGCGACCGCCTCGAGGCCGCCGTCCGCGAGGCCAGCAAGACGGCGTCCGCGATGGCCAAGGACAAGCACGTGCTCGCCTGGGCGCTGGTCTGGGCATCGCTCAACTGGCTGCTGGACGCCGCATCGCTGTGGT